>JAKITK010000002.1 GCA_021648125.1 Lysobacterales bacterium | reverse complement strand
AGCGGTGGAACCATGGGTTAAAGCTCATTCCAGCTCTGGAATAAGGAAAACCACTTTAGAAAACACCTCGACAGGATTGCTGTTGAGGCTTTTGTGTGGCTTGATTATAGAAAAACGGGCTATTCCGAGCATTTCTGAGTAGGTCACGGCTTTTAGAATAATTCAAAAGTAAAAACCAGAATGAAAAACCATCAAATTCCATAATCACCAAAGAACAGCAGTTTTAATTTAAGTCACGGTAGGAATACCGGTTACCCGGTACCCCCCGCACAGATCCGTACGTGCGCTACTAACGCATACGGCTCCTACATCAAGTCAAACACACAGCCGCTGGTTGGGGTATGGGTGAATTGCTCGCGCCTTCGGGATAAACCAGTTGATGAGCCTGACGAATTTCCGCCACGGTACTGAACTACCCCGTTGACTCCGCCGCCTCATCGCCTTTATCCATAAGCGTATCACCGCTGTCCTGAAACCGTCTAACACCTGTATATTGCCCGGTACTGCATAGTAATTAAAGTAACCCTGTACCACGACCTTCAGCCATCGACCAACTACCGCTGGCCGTTTATGATAGCTCTTCTTCAGTACCGCCCTGATCTCGTTGAGCTTCCTGCGTTGACGCTTGGCTATGGTCTTTCGCAATAGCTTAAAACCACCATCACTGCGCCGATGCGAGCAGATATGGGTAAACCCCAGAAAATCGAATGTCTGCGGCTTTCTTTCTCCCCGCTCCTTCCGATTAGACTCTGCAAATCGCCCAAACTCAATCAGCTGCGTTTTAGCCTGATTCAGCGTTAATTTAAAACTTGCCAGCCTTTCGTTTAACGCTCTTTGGAAGCGTTCTCCGTCGGCCTTGTACTGGAAGCAAAATACCGTGTCATCAGCATATCTGACAACATACACTTCGCCTCGAGCATAGCGTTTCCGCCATTGCTCCACCCATAAATCCAACACATAGTGCAGACAGATATTCCCCAATAGTGGTGATATCACCGCACCTTGTGGTGTCCCCACCACCGTTCTGGATTTACAGCCTTGATCCACTACTCCGGCCGTTAGCGTTAGCTTGATAAGCCTGAGAACTTTTGGATCGGATATTCTGTGCTCCAGAAACAGCAGTAACCAATCATGATCGATGCTATCAAAGAACTTCTGAATATCTGCGTCCAATACCCAACTGACCTTCTTCGCCGTAATCGCCATATATACCGCATCCAGTGCGCGATGTTGATTGAGACCGGGGCGAAATCCATAGCTAAAACCGCGAAAGTCATTCTCGTAAATCGTTTCCAATACCCAGACCAGTGCTTGCTGTACGATTTTATCCTCCAGGGTGGTTATCCCTATCGGTCGTTGCTGCCCATCATCTTTAGGTATCCAGATTCGCTTTACCGGTTGCGGCCTATAGCTGTTGGTATGCAGGCGATGGCAAAGATCCGTTAGCTTGGGGGAAGATCCTCACCATAACTACGCCAGTCTTCACCATCCACGCCAGCCGCTGCATGTAGTCGAGTTAATACCGGAAACGCTGCTGTTATGCTCATGGTCATCATCACGCTGGTTTAACTCCACTTTCTCTCTGTCAAGACACTTCGCTCCACCCACTCCGCCGTAGTACTCACAACACGGTTTTCGCTACATTGTTCATGGGCTTCCTCACTACTATTATCTTGTCCGACTTCCTGCCGTAATATCTCGGGCTACGAGAAAAATCTCCCCCGAAACTGCCATGGTTGGATTATCCATGGCCTACAGCAGGACCTCCCGAGTTCCGCACAAAAGACATCCATACATGCACCAGGTCTATGACTCCGGAGAACCGATCCTCATGCTCACCAACTCGCATGTGGTTCGTGTGGCCTTCCCCATCAGACAACAAGGTCAGCGTTCTCAAATAGTGATTTCGGAGCTCAATACTGAGCCTGCATGTTCCTCTGTCAACGCTTAACCTCTGGCCTTACGACCAGCGGCTCATGACTCAAGGTCTCAGCGGATGGTTAATCCCTACTGAGTAGAGGGCTTTCACCTCCAATCTTCTGCCGATTTAGCTCGGCGCTCCGTCTGTCCTCAAGTTTTACTCAAGTTTTAAGTTTTGCACGAACTTAGAATGCGTGCAATTGCAGAGCCTGACCCGAATGTCTCCCGAACTTTGTACAAAGCATCCGCTTGCTTTGTTCGTTAAGATTTTGTATTGTTAATTCCCCATGTACTTGGTTTTAGTAATCTCCTCTTTACCAACAGCATTTTCAACAAGCACAGGTTTGATATGCCCTGCCAACACGCCCATTTTTACTTCTAAACGCACATATCGCTCTTCACCAGACTCCAAGTTTAATGTTAGGCTTCTTTTCGCCTCAGTAGATGCAGACACTTTATAATTTCCCGCAGGGAGGTCGACAAAGAAAAACCCTTTCGGAACGGCCTTTCCAACAGCTTCCCCGTTTATCCTGATGCTAGGTTGCACCACAGCCCCGAATGTGGATGTGCGGTATATATAAATTCGTCCAGACTCTTCAGGAATTACTGGTATGCTGGACGAGTACTCTTTAAATGTTGGGCCTGATGCGCAACCAGACATCACAGCCACAGAAAGAATAAGGAAAAGAAAAGTAAACTTAAATTTCATTGTTTTTCTCCATTTTTACAAGATTGATTAAGACTGGCTTCGTTTCTACGAAGGTTTTCTCAACCGGTAGATAGTACCCAACAACATGAGAGTCTTTAACAACAATATACCCTTCATGTACATTAAAGCTGTTGACGATCACAATTTGATCTTTCGTTCTAAATACAACGCCTTGTTTAATACTACCTATTTCTCGCCATTCAGTGCCAGTGTTAAGTTTTGAGGTGTTAGCGTTAGAAGCTTTTATTGTAATGCTCTCTGCTAGTTCAAAACATTCCCCGCTATTCGAGGGTGTAAGCTGACTATGTAATTTAATCTGATTTGCTGAGCAAGCAGATAACAGTAGCATTACCAAAACATATATTATTCGTTTCAAATTAACTTCCTATATTTGTACCGGGCCTTACTTTGAATTAGACGGAACAACCCCCTGTTCATCCGGGAATCACTCCATATGCCATATGCGCAGAACCCTTTAACTATTATCTCCCAAACTCCAACCATAAGATACAGTACTGATTGAATAAAAAACTACACAGTTCCCAAGTAAATTTACTCACCGCTCTGTCAGCAATCACTGACTTTCCCTCGTGGCAAAAACGGGAATGGTCCTATTTGATGCCTGTCCTCGGTCCTATGGTATCGCTGCAAGCATGCTCTTTCAACGACCGGGACGGCGAGAACCTAGATGCATCAAAAGAAGACCAAAAAACTTCCAGTTACTGACCCGCCCAAGGCATGAAATGATAGAGATTAAACACAGGAGTAAATATCGTGCTAAACAGGCTTAACTTAGTGCCATTCGGGACAGACCCCAATTAATTTACTATTCCTATTCTATTCTCTATTCGGGAGTGTTAGAAATTCTGTGTCAATCCTATCATCAAGGCACTGCCAACGCCTGTTCATTTCGGTAAATCAACAACCAATTATAAATGTCATGCCCAGCGCTTAAGTCATAAGTACGACGCCATGAATTGTGACCCACTCCAGGGTAGATAACCATACTCACATCAACAGCTGTTGGTGATTGACAAGCTAAAATATTGTTGATTGGTGAGGTGGTGCCACCAACACCCACAACGCCGTCATTGCCGCCATGAAAGGCCCAAATTGGCACCAGCCCCAAATCACAACCAGCGTTATTGAATGCACCATTACCATTGCCAGCAATGGGTATCATAGCGGCAATTTGTGTATTGGTATTGTTACCTAGGTAATTCCAACTGCCAATGGCACCACAGCTCAAACCCGTCAAATATACCCGGGCTGGATTGATGTCATAATTAAGTAACGCATAATCAATAAAATCTCGTATTTCATTGCTACTGGTGCAGCCTCCACCTGCGCGCTGCGGTGACAATACCACAAATGGCAAAGATTCATTCCAACTGTTGTTGTTGATCAATCTGGGCGGCCCATTGGCCAATACCCGATCTAACTGGCTGTCACCATCACCATTTTCTCCCAAACCATGGATAAAAAGTAACAATGGATATTCCTGCTCACCAAGCTCATAACCTGGCGGCAAATATTCATAATAACCCTGACCTGCACCAGTACTACCCAATGCCATGGCAGTATGCCTGTCAGATGGCGTATTGTTGCCATTGGGTATGGTCGGTAAATCAGATACCTCAAAACCATTCAAAAAAATCGGTCGTGCCACCAGGGGGGATAATGTCAAAACTATCACACAAGCCATGGGAATGATTTTATTCATCATGATAAAGCAACTCCTTTTCTGTAATTTCGGTTTACCCAATTGAGTTAAGGGCACCTCTATTCATTCATTGTCAAACAAACTTTACCCATTTCCCAGTCATCTGAGGTTTCCGTAACCATCGCTGTTACCAGCCGCAGGTAGGAAGCTTCATTTGGAAACAGGGTTGCATCGGGTAGGATGTTTAATTTCTTTGTTCACTCGATCCAGCACACCGCAGTATTTTCAATTAACAAATGAGTCTGCCATAGTGTATCGTTAGCAGCACACGGTCTATTCCCGTTTATTCTCGTTCCACGGTGCCACTTTAAACAGCAGCAACATCCCCGGTATGGCGATCGCAGTACACAGGAAAAAAAACTGAGTATAGCCGATCGCCTCGATCAAATACCCGGTCGATGAATTGGCAAAAACACGGGGTATAGAAACAATACTGGAAAATAAAGCAAACTGGGTAGCTGTGAAAGCGATGGATGTTTCCCGTGCCAGATAAGCAGTTAACGCCACTGTCCCCATACCAACACCCAGGTATTCAAAGCTGACCACCATAAATAAAACCAATGAATCGTTACCCACCACAGAAAGCCAGGCAAAACCGAGAATAGAAACCAATTGCACCACCCCAAACACCCACAGCGCCCGGTTGATACTGATTTTTAACATAACTATGCCTGCAATAACTGATCCGGCGATGGTAGACCACAGTGTCGCCACCTTGACCACAGTGCCGATTTCAGTCAGGCTAAAGCCTAGGTCTAGATAAAACGGAGTGGATAAGGCCGTCGCCATATTATCCCCCAGCTTATACAGCAGCATAAAACCCAGCATCCACAAGGCGCTGCGCCAGCCACTCCTGCCAAAAAACTCTTTGAAGGGCTCCACCACAGCCTCACGCAGGCTGTGCGGGGCGAGGGTATCATCACCTACTTCGCGAATCATCAGGGTGGTGATAATGCCTATCCCCATAAAACCTGCCGTCACCCAGTAGACTGTAGACCAGGGCAATATGTCAGAAAGAATCAGTGCCAACGAGCCCGGCACAAGGGATGCGATACGGTAGGCATTAATAAAGATGGAGGTGCCGGCGCCGAGTTCATCATCGGCCAGCAATTCACGCCTATAGGCATCAATCACAATATCTTGGGATGCCGAAAACAACGCCACCAAAAACACTATGCCAACTATCATCTGCATGGAGTCATGCGGATTGAACATGCCCAAGGCACCGATTGAAAATAACAAGCCCACCTGGGTTAGCAGAGCCCAGCCACGGCGACGGCCTAAAAATGGCAAGCGGAAGCGATCCATCAACGGTGACCAGATAAATTTCCAGGTATAAGGCAGTGAGATCAGTGAAAACAGGCCAATGGTTATCAGGTCAACATCACTGCTGCGCAACCAGGCGGGTACCAGTTGAATTAATACATACAGTGGTAGCCCCGAGGTAAAGCCCAAAAATAGACAGGTCAGCATTTTTCGGCTACGGAGTATCTGCTGCCAGTTGCGTTGAGGTTTAGCCGATGGGTCTAGATTCATTAATCAGGCCGTAAAATTTGTGATGAGAGTGGCATTATTCGCAAGTCCTATAGGCGAAAACCGAAGTTAGCGAGATTTACTCGAACCCCAGATTATTAATAATCAAGTATGCCTTAAATCTTCATCATTTACCGATCAGTAAGCCGCTGAATAGTTCAGTATAATGGCATATTTAGCAGCAGAAACTGCAAATCATTCATCCGAGGTTTGAACATGCCAAAAGCAAGTGATATTAAAAGAGGAACTGTAGTAGAACTGGATGGCAATGTCTATATTGCCCGCCAAATTGATATTCGCAGGCCATCGGCCCGCGGCGCATCGACTCTGTACAAAATCAAGTTCTTTAATGTGCGCAACGGCCAAAAACTGGAGCAAACCCTCAAGGGAGATGATTTTGTCAAAGACGGCGACCTCACCCGCCGCGCGGTTCAATTTTCATACCGTGAAGGCGAGATGATTATTTTTATGGATAATGAAGATTACAGCCAGTACACGCTGAACGCCGATATGCTTGAAGAACAACTGGGCTATATGACCGAAGACCTAGAAGGCATGATCGCCATGCTGGTTGATGGCGAAATAGTCGGGGTAGAACTCCCCCAGGCAGTAAGTCTTGAGATTACTGAAACCGCCCCGGGAATAAAAGGTGCCAGCGCCACTGCGCGCACCAAACCAGCGACATTATCGACCGGAATTGAGATTCAAGTACCCGAATATCTGGAAACAGGCGAAGTTATAAAAGTAAATACTGCGAACGGCAAATTCATGTCCCGCGCCTAACTCAAGCATTAAATCAGGCCAAGCAAACAATTTTTATTGCTAGCACTGTAGCTTTTAACTATGTAGATGCAAACTAGTCTAGGGCTAAAAACCATTGAGTCAGTTTTTGTATTCCCTGTTTTAACTTGTTAAATTCGGCTAATTTATAATCTTTTTCAAGTATTTGGCTGCCATCAAAATCAACAAATGCAAGTCGAGTAGTTAAACTTTCAGCGGGCATTCCAAAAGCACTACCAGGTAATAAAGCCACACCCGTTTCATCCATTATCGTAGTTGTCAGTTGGTCACTGGTGGTTATGCCCTTGTTTTTTAGTTGTTCCTGATAAAAAGAGAAGTCGGGAAATAGGTAAAAAGCACCAGCGGCTGGATGTGCTTTAATGCCAATATCACTTAAACAGTTTGTGCAATAAATGCTAATCTGCTTGAGTAGTTTAATCTGTTTTCCTAAAAACTCTTGTGCCAGAGTTTGGTTAGAGTACGCGATAGTAGCCGCTATTTGAATTGGACTTGGTGCACAAGAATAAGTTTCTGAGGCAACGCTAATGATTGCCTGAAATAATTCTGCTCCCAGTGTTGAGGGCACATGGATGAAGCCTAATCGCCAACCACCAGCTCCGCACCATTTGGATAGGCCAGATGAAGTGATGCTTCCTTCTGGATAATGATGCGCTATGGATGCTTGCGGATAGGAGTAATTTAACAAGCCATAAATTTCATCTGCAATAACTATGATTTCATGTTTTTTCATAATCACTGCCAAATCGGCGAGTTCCCTAGCTGAATAACTTTGTCCTGTCGGGTTATTGGGATAATTTAGTACTAAAATTAATGGTACTTTAGGATCCTGTCTGTTAATACAAAAGTTTTCTAATCCTTCTGCTGTCAAATTCCAACGATCCTCAAAGCGTGTGCTTATCCAGCTATGTTTATGACCTGCCAATTTTGCCTGAGGTTCATAAGAAACCCAACTTGGTGCAGGTAGTAGTACTTCAGCGTGGTCAAAAGCTGCCATGACACTGAAGATTAATATTTTGCTGCCAGCACCGACGATAATTTCATCTGCTTGCCAGTTCTTATCTTCAAGCTGATTATGGAAATCTACAATAGCCTGTCTCAGTGGAGGATGTCCCTGCACACTCATATATTCTTTTCTTGATGCAGCCTTTGCCAATGCATCCGAGATTGCTTTTGGCACTGGAAAAGGGCTTTGTCCAAAGCCAAATTTAAACACTTGTTGATCGTTGTTCTCTCTACCAAGAGAGACCTGATTGATTAACAGAGTTTCTGACTGTTTGCCAAATCGTATATAGGGTGTTAATGATTTCATTTAAGTGTTTTAAGGCATCTTGTATGATTACTAGTAATTTACAGCTGTTGTTGATGAACTGCAACATCGGTGTTTTTGCCTGAGGATTGGGGTTTTAATATTGCAAAAAAAAACCTGGCAAAGAGAGCCAGGTTTTTTTAGTTTCAAGGTACTTATACTTTAAAAAGTATACGCAGCACCTAAATACCATGAGCCACCTTCGTAGTTAGCTGCACTACGACGAGGGTATTGTAAGCCAACACTTTGACGGTTAGCATTTGCATTTCCAATTGTGTCAACATAAGAATCAAATAAATTGGCAAAACCAAGTTTGAATCTAAAGTTGTCAGTTAATTGATAACCCAACTCAGCATCTATATAAATAACCGAACCAATTTTCGCACTTGGAGCACTACCGTCAGTAGGGTTAATCACACCACGCTCATCATAATGCTCGCCGTAGAAGTTAGCTCTAAGCATTAAGTTCCACTTTTCGCCAAACGGGGTGTTACCTGTCACCACAAAACGATGTTTAGGATAATTATTTTCAATATCCTCTACCAGACTGTCACTTACAGGTTGCACGCCACCAACAAATTTTTGATTAACTACATCAATCCTGTTATAGCCATAAGCAAAGGAAAGGTCAGTTCTAATCGCATCTGACCAGTCGATACCTGAAGTGATCACCAAATCAACACCACTGTGTTCTACATCTAATGCATTGGTGTAAAAAGAAATGGACGAGCCATCGGCAGCAGTAATATCACCGGTACGGTAAATCCGGTCATCAACATTGATCTGGTAAAAGTCCAAGGTTAATGTGGTGTTATCGGTAAGATCTGAAGTTAAACCAAAGCTGATATTAAATGATTTCTCTTCAGTCAGTGCCTGACCGCCTGCTGCAATAGCTCTTGGGTCGGTTGGAGGAATCAAGCCTTCTTCAACCTGTAGACCAGTAGCGCCATCAAATGTTGTGATGGTGGTACGAACATTGGCTTGACCTGGTGTTGGTGCATGGAAACCAGTCGATATGGCACCACGCAAAGCCGTTGTATCAGTAACATTGAAACGCGCAGCTAATTTGCCGTTAATGGTGCTACCAAAATCTGAGAAGTCTTCAAAGCGCAATGCATATTGCACCATGAATCTATCACTGACATCTTGCTCGATATCTAGATATAAAGCATAGTTATCGCGATCAAACTTACCAGCATCGGTTGGTGGAATTCCGCGGAAGCCACTGACACCAGCCCCTGGTGTTCCATCTGCATCTGCATAGGAGTTTAGTTCACCAGCAATAGCCGTATAAGTTTCCTGACGCCATTCAAAACCATAAGCAACATTCAATGAGTCACCCACTGGCACTGAGAAATCTGCATTCAAATTGAATTCTTTTTGCTCATAGCCACCAACATTAAAATCCATTTGTGGAATTTGTAAGGAAGAGGTTAAGCCCAAGCCTGCATTAATGGAATTATTAAGGAAATAATCCAATTCATTCTTGCCATAGCCAAAGCTAAAATCAAAGGCTGTTCCATTGGAAAATTCACCTTCTATGCCAGAAACCCAGGTGAAGTCTTTTTGGTCACCATCCAAATATGGGGTAAAACCAGTATTCAATAAAGAGCCAGTATAGCCAAGCGCTGCTAGGGTGGTCAATGTGCTGTGAGCAGGGTTACGATAGAAGAATCTATATCGACCTGAAGTATCGGCATAGCCAACACGGGTATACAGTGTGGAGCTGTCTCCAACATCAATACCAGAGTTCAGATAAAACCTCAAGGCTTCAGTTTCAGGGCGACCCCAGGTTTGCACCAGAGGAGCATCACCAAATGGGGAGTCAGCACCTACGCCAGAAACACCCGCATCTATTAGCGCCTGTGCATCTGGTCGTTGTACGCCTCTTGATAGAGCTTCATTATCTTGATACTCAAGACTCAGGTTTAAAAAGCCATTCTCGCCAAGAGCAAAGCCCTGATTCAAACCAACTTTTAAACTGCTTTCACCTTCATAAAAATTCCCATATTGAATTTGGTATTCACCGCCTTCTGAAGCATTTTTAGTTACAAAGTTAATAACACCTGCGATTGCATCTGAACCATACTGTGATGAAGCACCATCACGCAGTACTTCAACTCGTTTTAGAGCGATTGATGGAATCATACCAATATCAACACCATGCGCACCGTTACCAGCCGCAGGAGCGAAAAACTGCACCAGCGCAGAACGATGCCTTCTTTTGCCATCTACTAAAATCAGTGTTTGGTCAGAAGCAGTTCCTCGCAGTGAAGTAGGTCTTACGAATGCACTACCATCGCCAGTTGCTGGAGTCGCTGTGTATGAAGGGATTAGTGACTTCAGGTTATCTGTAAGATCGGCAGTACCGCCTAAAGCGTTAATGTCTGCAGCTGAAATTACATCAACTGGCACTGGCGAATCCGAGATAGTTCGTGCTCTTTGGCTTCTAGAACCAATGATCATAACCTCTTCCATCATCATATCATCAGTTGCAGCTTCTTCTGTGACTTCGTCTTGTGCCAACACCACTGTTGTACACAAGCAAGCACCAACAATAGCCATTGCGGTAAATAGTTTATTTCGTTTCATTTGTTTTTCCCTGTTCTCGTTTTTAAACTGCTGTAGAGTTTTAATATTTGCCTTTATTTATCAAAAATTCCATCAAAATCATATTCAAGATTATGAACTGTATTTAAAAGTTAAAAGCGGAAAACTTTTCCGCCGTTTTATTTATGAATATACATTCATATTAATTTATTTTTGTGATAATTCTCTCACCCCTCTAGGAAGGACTAAAATACATTCGTATAGACTACTAAAGGAGCATAGTATTTATAACTTAATTTTGGTTTAAAGTCAAACATTTGCCTTGTCCCATAACATTATTGATCAAACAGTTCAGATTGTTCAGAATCACATTGTGAGAATGATAATGGCGAAAAATTTAGTTACAATTGAAACCTTTTTTCAGGGTGTCCAGCTTGCCGCCCTTTCTGCATCAGATTGTAGGGCTGAATACTACAATTTCACCCGCAAAACGCAGGTAAAAATTAACTATATGGGCCTGTCTAAAAATCTATAAAAGACAAGAGTATAATCAGTCGCTACTTGTTATTAATATAATAAACCAATAGTGCCCTACCAAACATTAATAAAAGCTAAATGTCCAGAGAAATCATCGGTATGTCTTTCAAAATAATGTAGGATGATACCTATAAGCTAACTAATCCAGAAGTAACGGGGTGTTGGCGACCACCAAAGCAAGGGGCATCAAGGCTTAATCGATAAAAAAGAAAACTCCGCGAAAGCGATATCTGTGATCTTTTCATTTCACCGGCCATCAGGAATGCTGGCTGGAATCCTATGTTGCAAATCCGCAGGGAAGTCACCCTGACCCCCGGCCCCGTTATCCTCAGGGGTAATATGTACACATGAAATATGAAAATGAATCGATCCAGTCGTGGTCTGACCTCGGATCCACCCCGAATCCTTGAAAATGAATCAATCAATCGTGGTCTGGGATCCTGTGGATGGCACAGGCGAGTGGGTAACGGAGACAATACTTGTACCAAGAGATGTCGCATCGATATCTCCCGACGAAGGCCACCCTTAGATAGGCTCCCGTTATTAAGTTGAAGGTTGCTGACAGGGTGGTGAGTGTGTTGAATCACCGGTGTTAGATTAATTGCGTGAAACAAGGTGGTTTGTCAGTACGATACTGACAAACCACCTATCCTCGATTGATTAAGTAAACTCACTCACTCTTTTGTCGGCAACGTGAGAATTTTCTTTCGGGGATAACGGAATCAGGTCTTGTATTTTGCACATTAAACTCGATGATAAGACCATTACGAAGATTCCTAGAGACAGGCACCCCAGAGGCCGAAAATACATTTTGCCACGAGTGAAAATTGATTACTACCGACACAATTGCGAGTAAACCTATCCACAGGCAATATGCACAATAAGCTAAACATGCTATTTCATCTGCGTATCAATATCTAAAATACTTAGAACATCATCCTAAACTGACAATCAATGCGCTGTTTAAACTAACTACTGCGAGCTCACCACTACCTTAATGCCAGTGATATCGCACCTTGCATTTATTCAGTTGCCCCCATGTCAGCAATTGCTCTCTTTGCATCCGCCCAACCACAATCGCGGGTGGAATTTCCAGTTTACTGGCAAACTGCTTGACTGCATCATAGGTTTTTTCAAGTTCTGGCAGTCGTTTTGCGTCAGCTGGTGGTATGAGTAAGTTACTCGCAAATTTATCGGCTTCTTGCTCATGTTGATCGTCAAGATTTTTAATTTCCAGAAAAAGCATTTTTTTGCCATGTAAGAGAATGTGACCCACTTCATGGAAAAAGGCAAACCATAAGTGGTCATTGGTCGCGTGGCGTAGGCTGAGCATCAGCATGGCTTTATCGGGAGCAAGCCAGCGAGTTGCACCACTGACTGGGCAGCCCTTAGGTGTTGGTGCAAACACAACTGCTACACCTAATTCCGCACAGATCTGGGTTAGCTTTGGTACAAATATTCCAGGTTCAACTTCGTTACTCAGTGCGCGCAATACCGGTAGTGCCTGCATAAATTTAGCTTTATCAAATGGCTTGCAGTTAATCTCACTAGCTAGGCGTTCACCCTGTCGTAACCAGGTTGATACGGCTTGCCATTCGGGACAGACCAGAATGGCACTAAGTTAAGCCATTCTTGCATTGAATCAACACCCTCTAATGTGGCTTTAAATAAGGGTTAAGTCCTTGATAGATCAAGTGATAAAGCCCCTTAACTTAGTGCCATTCGGGACAGACCACAATTAAATCGATGTTTGAACTCTGTACACCATTTCTTTCACCACCAATGCATTGAATAATGCCCATTTGAATATTGATAGTTCATCTGTTATGAACGATAACTCATCTATTATGTATTATCGAGATGGGTAAAATGAATCAATTAACTGATGCGCTAGAGCAAAAAATCGCTTCGAATGGCGTGCTAAATAGTGATATCACTAATTATTAGTAAGCGGTTAATAAACACCGCCCTTGCTCAACCGCCGCCGTGCATGTGCCATACAGCCCACATGCACCAGTCCATTGGCGGCAACCACTGCATTGTAGCCAGCATAACCATCGGTTTGCAGATACCCGCTAAAGCCTTCCAACAAGCGTTTGGGCACTTGCGCACTGCGCCCGCTGAAACCGAGCGGGTTGCACACCCAGTAAAGGCCACTAATACTGGACTAAAAACTGCACCCGGTGATTTTAGTTACGCCCAAGGATAGCCAGCGGGCGATAAACTTGCTACCGAACTTTTTGTCCTAAAAATCTTTAGGCCGGGGTCGCATAACGCCACTTTAAATGTCCGTTGAAGCTACTTGTTAAAATAACTAAAATCACTAGCCTCAAGATAAATTTCAGCCAGTGTTTCAAGCCCTTGTTGATCGGCTTGGTCAAAACGATTTATAACCGGGCTATCCAGGTCCAGCACCCCGATAAGACTGCCACCTTCATACAAGGGCACAACCAGTTCAGAACGCGAGTTTACATCGCAGGCGATATGACCGGGAAACTCATGCACATCTGCTACCCGCTGGGTTTTGCCGCTGCTGGCGGCTGCACCGCAAACCCCCGTGGTTAACGAAATCTCAACACAGGCCGGCTGGCCCTGGAACGGCCCTACTAATAAACGGCCATCGCGGAGAAAATAAAACCCGGCCCAATTGACCTGCTCGAGCATATTAAAAATTAGTGCTGCGAGGTTTGCCGCATTGGCCACAGGGTCATCTGTGGCCGCCAGCAAGCCCTTTGCCTGTGTAGCCAGGCCCTGATACTGTTCTACTCTACTGTTCATGTTTGAAAATTAAAATCCTGTTGTTAGCCGGCATAGGGATATCTTTTATTAGTTGCAGGCCAGCCAAATTAGCCAGGGCTGCCATCTCTTGGAAGTCGCGCAAACCCATCTCAGGCGATTCGTTTTTCAGGTACTCATGAAACGCTGTGTTGCTGGCCGCTGTATCCTCACCGTTATAGCGAAATGGTCCGTAAAGCAAAAACAAACCTCCTGGTTTTAGTGCTTTCTGTACTCCATGCATCAAGCCACAAACAGCCTGCCATGACATAATGTGTGTGGTGTTAGCACTGAAGACCGCATTATATTGGCGGGGCAAACCCCAGTCAGCAACCCGGCAATCTAGACTAACAGGAGGTGACATTTGTGAGTTCGCCTGCTGAATAAATCGTGCCTCTAATGCTTTCATATATTGCGGCATTTCGGTCATCTGCCATCGAACCGCAGGCAAATTTTGGGTGAAATAGATCGCATGCATGCCGCCACCGGAGCCAATTTCAAGCACTTGATCATCCGGATTCAAGTATTCCTTCAAAACCTCGAGGATCGGCAGTTTATTGCGTTCTCCAGAGGGGTTCTCGGCCAGCGCCAGTTTGGCGAGATGAGTATTTTCTGTTGTCATTTACTTTTCAACAGCTGCCGCCAATCGGTTTCGATCCGACCAGCGTTGATATGTTCACCAGCCTCAACTACGCAGCGCCCGCCAACCCATACCTGCGATAACATGTCCTGAACACCGGCAAATATCCAAGCATCCAGTATTTGATCTTTTTCTTTATTCAAAAACAGCGTATGTTCCTGATCCAACACCAGCATATCGGCCCGTTGGCCGACCGCAAAACCCCTAGCTTTTGGTTTCGCCAACGCCTGTAAACCTCCGGCTAAAGCGTTTTTGTACAACTCTGCTCCCACTAGTTGTCCGGGAGCTGCCAAAAGATTTCGTTGCTGGTCTTGCAGGCGTTGGCCATACTCCAACCAGCGCAATTCTTCTGTAGCATTAACGCACAGATTGCTGTCAGATCCTATACCCCAGGCACCGCCAAGATGCTGCCACTGACTTGCTGGAAAGATACCATCCCCTAGATCAGCCTCAGTAGTGGGACATAAGCCGGCAACTACATCTGCTGTACGCATCATTTTTAGTTCTTGAGAATCTACATGGGTAGCGTGAATCAAGCACCAGCGGTCATTTACCGGCAACTTATCCAGCAGCCAACGAACCGGACTGGCGCCATAATAATCCACACAGTCTTTTACTTCTCGTTGTTGCTCGGCAATATGAATATGTATTGGGCCTTTAAAATTTAGCTGCGCAAGGCCCACCATTAATTCTTGCAACTGCGACTCGCTGACAGCCCTTATTGAATGCGGTGCAACACCCCAATCGAACAATTTTGAATTTTCACAATATTGATCCAGCTGAGCCAATAACCGCAGGTAACTGTTTAAATCATGCCTGAAGGGCAGCTGTTGCTCTGTCAGGGGCTGCTGTCCAAATCCGGCCCAGCTATATAAAACCGGCAGCAAAGTCACGCCGATGCCAGCGGCATCAGCAGCAGTTAGTACCCGCATAGAGGTTTCAGCCGGGTTTGCATAATGAACCCCACCCTTCTGGTGATGAAGATAATGAAACTCAGCAACCGTGGTGTAACCACCCTTAAGCAACTCCATATAACAATAGGCGCTAACCGCTTCAATAGCTTCAGGGCTTAGTTGAGCAACTTGCTGATACATTGCCTGACGCCAGCTCCAAAAGCTATCATCGCCACTGCCTCGCAAACCCGTTTTGCCAACCAGACTGCGTTGAAACGCATGGCTGTGTAGGTTTATCATGCCGGGTATAACTACACCCTGAAGGCTGACATCACAATCTTTTGAAGCTCCAGGCGCAATATTGCTAATCATTCCTTCTGCATCAACACTGAGTACACTGGCTGAGCACCAACCTTGGTCTGTCAACAAACTCGGAGCAAAAAATGTCTTCACGACTGTCCAGCTTGCCATTCAAGCAAGCTATTTAGCAAGCGTTGAATAGTCTGTCGCAGCCGGGAGGCTTTGACTTTATCGATCTGTGGCCATGCGTCCGCAAGCTGCAAATATGTTGACTGGGATATTTCCAACTGTAAGGCGTGGATGTTTTCATTAGGCCGGCCAAAACCTCGGGTTATTGCCCCACCTTTGAAACGGCCGTCCAGCACTCGGCTATAATCGTGTGATTCCAAACTAGCATACGCCATTGCAATTAAACTAGCGGAGGCGCTGCGCCCATCGTTGCTGCCCAGGTTCAAATCGGGTAGAACACCTGCGAATAGGCCAGGTACCACGGGGGCGATAGAATGAGCATCCAGTAAAATTGCATAGCCATAGCGCTGTTGAATACGCTGGAGTTCCTGTGTTATTTTCTGATGATAGGCCTGCCATATATTTTTCATTATCCATTGTTGCTGAGCATCTGCCTTAGACTGATATAACCATACCGGCTGTTTAAGAAAAGTCTCGCTTGGATACAAGCCACTGGTTTCAGTGGCATACAGCTGGGCATCATCGGCGGGGCGGTTCAAATCAACAACATAACGGGAATAATTTGCAATTAACATACCTGCGCCTAGATCAGCCACACCGGCATAAAGTTCATCAACGCGCCAATCAGTATCCGGCAGTGCAACAGCATCCGAGCTGAGATTTTCCTGCATACCCTTCAGTAGCCCCAAACCACTGTGCGGAACCGATATTAACAATGGACTAGTCCCGGCAGTAAATCGATAAGCGGCTAAATTGTTTAATTCACTCATATCCGCCAGTCTACCTGATCCTGATCCGCTGCTGCATAAAAAAACCCGGGAAAACCCGGGCTTTAATTTTTCTGGTTCCTGCTTAGGCGGCTATTGTGGCGGCCGGTCAGCGAGGATATTAGGGGTGATGAAAATCAACAGCTCCCGTTTCTGTGTCTCTGTACTGCGTTTACGGAATGCCACGCCAAGGTATGGGATATCACCCAAGAACGGTACTTTTGATTCTGCCTCATTGGTTTCGTGTTGGTAGATACCACCTAGCACTACTGTTTCCCCATTATTTACCAATACACTGGTATTTAGTTCACGCGTATCAATCGCCGGTATCACCGAACCACCCGCCAGTACGAAGTTCTCACCAACCGTGTCTTGACGGACTTCTATATCGAGCTGCACCCGGTTGTCCGGTGTAATTAAAGGTGTTACCCGCAATTCCAGCACCGCTTCTTTAAACTCAACTGCGGTTGCACCGGAAGATGCCGCCTGCTGATAAGGAATCTCGACGCCCTGTTTAATAAAGGCTTCAGATTGATTCGCGGTGATAATTCGAGGCGAGGATATAACCTCACCTTGTCCGTCTTCTTCAAGCGCGGTTAACTCCAGATCCAGTAAGATATCACTGGAAAGGAATGACAGGCCGAAAGAGCCTGCAGGATTAGCAACCGGTAGGTTAACACCATATCGATTACCCAATGCCGGTAATTCAATAATACTGGATCCATCTTCAGGGTCTATTCCTGAGGCCAGTAAAGAATCTGCACCCGCACCCGTACCACTAAATGCAAGATTATTGCTGCCGAAACTAAACCCGGTTACACCCCAACGCACGCCAATCTCGCGATTGAAATCACTTCTTGCTATGACAATTCGTGATTCAATTTGCACCTGACGCACGGCACGATCAAGGATTTCAATCAGGCGCTTAATTTCATCAATTTTTACATTAGTATCGTTGACCAACAAGGTATTGGTGCGCTCATCAACTGTAACCGAGCCACGGCCGGAAAGTAAGCCGGTCTCAGTATCTCCAGCACTTTCAACTGAAGCCATGATTAATTCCTGTATGTCGGTAGCTTTAGCATAGCTAAGCTGAACCAACTCTGTACGCAAGGGTTCTAGCACCCTGCGGTCTTCAGCTGCCTGGAGCAACAATCTCTCACGCTCTGCAATTTCAGCTGCCGGTGCGATCCAAATGATTTCACCGTTTTTACGCATATCGAGGTTTTTCGCATCCAGGATCATATCCAAGGCCTGATCCCAAGGAACATTTTTCAAACGCAGGGTCATACTGCCACTTACATTATCTGCAACCACAATATTCAGATCAGATACATCGGCTATCATCTGCAATAATGAGCGAACTTCAATATCCTGGAAGTTAAAGGTAACTTTTACACCGTCGTAGGATTTGTCTTCAAAAAACTGGATGTCATTTGCAGTTACTTTTTCTACTTTAGCAGGTTTTCTCACCTCAATGACTAATTGATTGCCGCTCTGGTACATGGTGTGATCATAAGCACCGGCAACGGTTAAAACCACCCGGGAGCCGTCACCTGTTTCACGGGCTTCAACGAAGCGTACCGGGGTAGCGAAATCACTAACATCCAGTCGCTGCTGATTATCCGAAGAAACACCTACACTGAATAATTCCACATTAATTTTATCGCCCTGCTCATTCACGGCAACACTCGCATCAGGCTGGCTCATGGTAATAATAACTTTCGCCTGCCCCGCATCGCCGCGCCGAAAATCCAGGTTGGTTATCTGGTTAGTTCCGGCGCTTGCAGCGCCGGTAGCAAAGTCAGCCAGCGAAATTAGGTTGATGGAAAGCGTGTCACCTGAAACATCGACTTCATAAGAAGACGACTGAGTAAGGTCCACGACCAGTCGGGTGCGCTCACCTGCGGTCATAAGGCTGTATTCTTTCACTCCGCCCTGACCAACGAATACTGAATCAAAGCCATCAGCAATGACATCAGCCATATCGACAACCAGTCGATTAGGGTTGTCGGTCATAAAGCTCTTCGGTTCCGGCATATCGCCATTCGTTTGTAAGTTAATAGTTACCGAGCCGTCATCATTCAAATTGTGATCAACGGTTAATAACTCTGTCGCCATTGATAATACGGTAACCAACAACAGTGATAACCCGATCAGCAGTCGAGTTACAAGAGCCTGAGGGTTGATTGCCCCTTCTGCGGCCGAGCTGGCTACTGTTGTTATTCCTTGCGTCTGCTTGTTCATATCACGCCTTCCCTGTGGTCTATCATTAATTCTAATGTTTTTCATCGTTATATCCCTCTAAAACTGATTTTGAGTGGGCTATTCATTTAATGCGATAGCAGCCTCTCGTATCAGCCATCCCTGAGTTCCATTCGGGATCAATTCTGATAGTTCTATGTGATCCTGGTAAATTGCAATAACTTTTCCGCGATTCTGCCCCATAAATTCACCTACCGACACCCGGTGAATGACGAGATCCGGATCCTTGATCAGAACCCACTGATCATTACCTCTAGAAAATGTGCCTACCATTTTTAAAGTATCCAGTGAAAACTGTTCTAAAAACTCACGCGGCCGTTCAAGGTCAGGCTGCGGTCCACTCGTACCAACTGGACCAGCAACAACCTCAGCCCTCGCCATGATGATTTCAGCAAACGGGTTGCGGGCTCCCTCACCATGATAGCTAACGGGCACATAGGTTGCAATTGGAGGTATCGGTTCAACTGGATTTGCTGGGCGCTGCTTAATTTCATTCACATAGCGTTTGACTTCATCCATATTACCTGTGCAAGCTTGTAGGCTCGCCACAAATAACAGACAAAATATAATCCGGCCTTTACCGGGCATAATTTTTATCACGAGCCACCCCCTTCAACCTGGGCGGCAGCAATTTCTGCTGATTCATCCTCATCCACATAGCGATAGGTCTTAACGGTTCCCTCAAGTACCAACTCATCAGGATTATCACCCTTGGCCTTTTTCATGGCTATATCATTCATGGTTAGAATGACTACACGGGGTAAGGAGGCTACGCTGCCGACAAAATCACCAAACTGGTGGAAACTGCCGCGCATTTTGATGGTTATAGGTTTTTCCGCGTAAAAATCATGCACGATTTCTGCCCCAGGGCGAAACAAATCATTTTTAATGCCAACTCCCAGCGCAGTTTGCGATACATCTACCAACAGCTTGTCCATCTCGGTTTTACCCGGTAAGCGCCGCACCATGACTTTGAGCATTTCTTCCATATCGGTCAACTGCTTGCGATATGAATCTAAATTTGCCGCTTTTTGCTGTTTAAACTCGAACTCCTGACGAAGGCTTAGTTCCGCCCCCTGGACCCGACGAATTTCTTCCTGTTTATCCTTAATTAACAGTAGGTATCCCGTCACAACGATAACTACAGCCAGCAGGATGATTAGAAATGCACGCGCCGGTAGAGGTGCGCTGCCGACATCTTCGAAATCAATGTCTCTAATATCATTCAGCATCTAATTGCTCCTCATCAAAAGCTTCACTGCCACTCTCTGAAGCCAGCTTTAAGCGAACTATAATTCGAAAATCGTAAGGCTCAACAGTCTGCGCACGCTTCTCGTTGGCTTCAATAATAGCCAACTCCGGGTCCACTAGTAACTGTGACCCACCTAGCTGGGTCAGGAACTCTGACACTCTGGCGTTAGATTGAGCAGTGCCGGAAATAGTAACCTCCAGACCCATTTGGCGTAAATTGGTGAGCGTTACCCCTACAGGTGTAGTGGTTACCAGCTCATTGAGCAGTTGAACTGTCAACGAACGCTTACTCTGTAGATCTTCGATCACCTGTTTGCGTGCAAATAACGCTTCACGGGTTTTTTCCAGCTCCGCGATTTCCTCTATCTGTTTGTCCATGTCTTTGATTTGTGTTTGTAGGTAAGCATTTCGATCATTTTGTACACTTAAGGTGCCACCCAAATAAGTCAACACAACAAAAACCAGTCCGATAGCTGCAACCGCTGAAAATATCAATAGTAAAAAGAACTCGCGTTGGCGTTCCTTACGCTGTTCATCCCGCCAGGGTAAAAGGTTAATTTTAGCCATTAGTCAAATCCCCTCATTGCCAGCCCGCAGGCAGTCATCATTGACGGGGCGCTCGTGCGTAAGCTATTTGCTGCAACATTATTTGCCAGCGCCAAACCGCGAACCGGATCTGCAATTTCTGTACTGATTCCAAGCTCATCACTAATCACTTGTTCGAGGCCTGTGATCTGTGCACCGCCAGCCGCCAGAAATAGAGTCTCAACTGTTTTAAAATCGTTAGAGGAAGAGTAAAACTGTAAGGCTCGACCAATTTGTTGCACCACTCCGTGCTGAAACGGCTCGATGACCATCTGTTGGAAGTCATCCGGTTGATCATCTCCCCGCAGCATAACTAGGGCTTCTTCCGGGCTCAGTTCATAACGCCTGGAAATATCTTCGAGCAATTGATTTGCGCCGAATGCGTGTTCCCGGCTATAGATCACCCGGTCGCCCTGCAAAACAATGAAACCCATTTGCTGGGCTCCAACCTCAACAACCGCTATAGTTTTATCTGTGGAAATACCATCCTGATGTCGGATCAATTCAAAAGCATTGGCGATGGCATATGCCTCGACATCAATAACCCGGACTTTCAAGCCGCTGTCTTCAACGGCTGCTATCAACATGTCCACTGTTTCGGTTTTACAAGCTGCCAGCAGCACATCCACCAGATCAGCACTGCGCCTAGACGGCCCAAGCACTTCAAAATCTCGCCTGACTTCATCCAGGGCATAAGGAATGTATTGGTCAGCCTCTATTTCGATTTGGCTTTCCAGCTCTACATCTGTCAAATCCGATGGCAGGCTGATGGTTTTAGTCATCACTGAAGAGCCGGAAACTGCAACTGCACAGTACTTGGTCTTTGCGCCGGACCTGCGCACTGCGCGCGCGATAGCCGTACTAACCGCTTCGGTATCTACAACAACCTTATCCTTTACCGCACCCACAGGCAGCGGCTCAACGGCGAAGTTTTCCACCTTGACGCCACTTTCTGAACGCGACAAGAGGATCAGCTTAACTGCTGTGGAACTGATGTCCAACCCTAAGGTTGGAGGTGTTTTTTTATTAAAAATACTCAACTTACCCCCGGGATTATTATCTAATCTTTTCCCATATGCCAATAGCTTACCGGCACTTTATAAACCAATTATCAACAAATTTTGACAATTTCACAATAGCAATCGAACAATTAAGTGAAATTTCATACATAGAGGCAGGTGTGCAAGCACGCACCTCAGGTGCGTATTTACTATAAGACCAGCTTCCATGTGTCTTCTTCACTCCGCCACTTCCTGTAGCAATTATCTTCCCAACAACCTCATGATTTGTACAAAATCCTGCACGCCTGCTGAACCGATTGACACTTTTATTACACCATCCGATTGGATAATTCGGTGTTTTATCCGGTACACTGCACATAAAATACACTAATTTTGATACTTGTGAAGATATTTTTCCGTTGGTTTATCCGTTTCAGCCTGATAATGGCCTTGCTAGGTGGCATAGCTTTGGCTATTTTGTGGGCGAGCATTGTGCCCAGTCTGCCTGATATTACTGGTCTTAAGGACATTCGCCTTGAGGTTCCATTGCGCGTTTACAGCGCCGATAATAAATTAATGGGTATTTTTGGTGAGCGCCGACGAATTCCAGTAAAATACGAAGAATTACCGAAAAACCTGATCAATGCATTCATTGCCGGTGAAGATGCTCGCTTTTTCGTACATCCGGGGATTGATTATCAGGGATTAACTCGAGCAGCGTTTCAATTAATTCGAACAGGAGAAAAAACGCAAGGTGGCAGCACCATCACCCAGCAGCTAGCTAGAAATTTCTATTTGAGTTCAGAAAAAACTTATCTGCGTAAAATTCGGGAAATATTTTTAGCCATCAAAATTGAAAATGCCTTCACTAAAGAGGAAATTCTTACGCTTTACTTAAATAAAATTTTCCTCGGCCACCGCGCTTATGGTGTCGGCGCTGCCGCTGAAGTCTATTATGGTAAGAGCCTGCATGAGCTTAGTGTAGCTCAGGCTGCTATGTTAGCTGCCCTGCCAAAAGCCCCCTCGCGCATCAACCCAATCAGCGGGCCTGAAAGAGCGCTGATCAGACGAAACTATGTATTATCACGCATGCATCAACTCGACTACCTCAGCAAAGCTGAATACCAACAGGCCAAAAGCGAGAAAGACCGGGCCATCTACCACGGCCCCAGTGTAGAGTTGCGAGCCCCTTATCTGGCAGAAATGGCACGCAATGCAGCCATCCAAAAACTCGGAAAAAACGCTTATACTGGAGGCTATAGCCTGTTTATGACCGTAGACAGCAAACTACAGTTAGCTGCCAACCTGGCCATTAAAGCCGGGCTTGATAACTACGACCGTCGGCACGGTTATCGTGGTGCAGAGGCCAGCATCGAACTGGCCGCTAATGATGGTCCGGAGCAGTGGCGCGAGATTTTGCAAAACTACCAGGAGATTGCCGGCTTAATACCTGCGCTGGTGACCGAAATCAGTAACGACCTGGCTTTGGTTTATCTTGCAGACGGCCAAACCATCGGCCTCGATATCAATTCTGTTAGCTGGGCACGGGCTTATATCGACCATGACCGCCGTGAAGCCCGTCCTAAGCAAGTCGGGGATGTCCTCCAACCCGGTGATGTTATTCGTATCAGCCGGGTAGCTGAAACACCAGAGGTAACTGCACCAGAGCCCTCTGAAGCTAATGAGGCACCAGCGCAGCCGGATGTGCCCGGGAGTGGGCCACAGTGGCGCTTAGCGCAACTTCCTGCAGTCGAGGGTGCATTGGTCTCTCTAAGCCCTCTAAGCGGTGAAATATTGGCGCTTGTGGGTGGTTATGATTTCCAGCGCAGCCACTTTAATCGGGTAACTCAAAGCCTGCGCCAACCCGGCTCAGGTTTTAAACCTTTTGTTTATTCCGCTGCCCTGAGTACCGGCATCACCCCGGCAACTTTAATCAATGATGCCCCGGTAGTATTTAACGACCCGTTGTTGGAGAAGACCTGGAAGCCGCAAAACTATAGTGAAAAATTCTTTGGGCCAACGCGCCTGAGAGAAGCGATGATTCATTCTCGCAACCTGGTTTCCATTCGCCTGTTAAGGGAAATCGGTATTGGCGCTGCCCGCAACTATATCGCCCGTTTCGGGATTGACAAAAACAAACTACCTCAGGATCTGTCTATGGCTCTTGGTTCAGGGTCATTGACACCGTTAAGCATCGCCCGGGGCTACGCTGTATTTGCCAATGGCGGCTATCTGGTGGATGTGCGTTTCATGGATAGAATCGAGAATGCCAGTGGGCAGATCGTCTACTCCCCTGAGCGCACAAGAGTTTGCCCGGACTGTATCGCGGATGAACCGGTGCGGGAAACTCCGCAAGAAGAATCGTCTGTAACCGAGTTCAAACCGCTGGAAATCAGCCGCATCAATGACGAGGCTGTTACTCCGGCGTCTGTTAGGACCAGCGAAAACATCAGGATTGGCAAAGAAGTTATAGCGCCGCAGGTTATTCCTGCCAGCAATGCCTGGCAGATAAGGTCACTTATGCGGGATGTTATCCGCTTTGGTACAGGACGCAAAGCCCTGGAGCTCAAGCGCAACGATCTTTCAGGAAAAACCGGTACAACCAATGACCAACGAGATGCCTGGTTTTCCGGCTACAACAGTGACATTGTTACCACCGTGTGGGTGGGGTTTGATGATAGCGGCAAGCTTGGGCGGCGTGAAACCGGGGGTCAAGCCGCTTTACCCATCTGGAATGATTTCATGAAAACAGCCCTGGCTAATAGCCAAGATAACTACCCGCAAATGGCTGATGGCCTAGTGAAAATAAGGATTGATAAACAAACCGGACTTGCTAGCAAGCGCTCGAGCAAGGACATCATCGATGAGTATTTCGAGTTCAACAACCTTCCCGACAATGAGACCTCCCTTGGTGTCGATTCTGACAACACCGATACTACTGAGGAAGATGACTTCGAGGTTTTTTGAGGCAAAAAAAAAGGGCTGCGAATTCTGCCGCAGCCCTTGTGGTTTTCTAATTGGTTTTCTAATTGGTTTGCTATTGCTTTCTAAGGCAATTTACCCTTAACGCTGATCCATTTTTATGTAGTCACGGCTGGTTTCGCCGGTATAAATCTGGCGTGGGCGGCCTATTTTACCTGGGTCTTCACGCATTTCCAGCCATTGGGCTGCCCAGCCTACTGTTCTGGCAATGGCGAACATTACTGTAAACATGCTCACAGGTATTCCCAGCGCTTTATAGATAATGCCGGAATAGAAATCCACATTCGGGTACAGCTTACGCTCTACAAAGAAATCGTCCCTGAGGGCAATTTCTTCCAGCTCCATGGCTAAATCCAGTTGTGGGTCGGTAATGTTTAATTCATTCAGGACATCATGGCAGGCCTTGCGGATAATGGAGGCACGCGGATCAAAGTTTTTATATACCCGATGACCAAAACCCATCAGTCGGAACGAATCGTTACGGTCTTTCGCTTTGGCTACATACTTAGGAATATTATCAACACTACCAATTTCATCGAGCATTTTCAGCACTGACTCATTGGCGCCGCCATGTGCCGGCCCCCAAAGTGCCGCAATACCTGCAGCGATACAGGCGTAAGGATTAGCCCCGGTACTACCCACCAAGCGCACGGTGGAAGTACTAGCGTTTTGCTCATGGTCGGCGTGTAGGATAAACAGCAGGTCCAGCGCTTTAGCTGCAACCGGGTTGACCTCATAGGGTTCCGCCGGAACAGAGAACATGGTATCGAGGAAGCGCTCGGTAAAACCAAGATTGTTTTTTGGATAGGCTTTTGGCCAACCCCGGTGATGGCGATAACAAATGGCCGCTATTGTCGGCACCTTGGCAATCATGCGCTTAGCCGCCAGTTCCCGCTGATTTGGATCTTCCGGGTCCAAGCGATCATGATAGAATGCCGCCAAAGAACCAACTGCTCCAGACATCATTGCCATCGGGTGAGCGTCGTAATGGAAACCGCTCATAAAATCATTCAGCTTTTCATGCACCATACTGTGATAGGTGATGTCATGATCAAAGTCTGCCATTTCACTGGTGTTTGGCAGGTTCCCATGCAGTAACAGGTATGCAACTTCGAGGAAATTGCTGCTTTCAGCCAATTGCTCTATCGGGTAACCGCGATATTGAAGAACACCTTTGTTACCGTCAATAAAGGTAATAGCACTGGAACAAGCCGCTGTCTGGGCAAAACCAGGGTCATAGGTGAAGTAGCCTGTTTCTTTATGTAAACTTTTAATATCAAGTGTCGGATCACCCTGGCTGCCTTTGAGAACCGGTAATTCAATGCTTTTTCCAGTCGCCTGGTCATTTAGTGTTACTTTATTTTCTGACACTGTGATCTCCTAAGGGTGTTCTGCCAACATGCAAATTTGAGTTTAGTATATCGCTGTTACTTAATTTTGAGCTGATATACATCAAACTTAAATGAAGTTATTCAAAAAAACAAAAAAAACCCGCTCCTGAATAGGGAACGGGTTCTGATTGTACTGAACTATAAAGCGCTTACGGGCATTATTTACCGTAACGCTGTTTGAACTTATCAACCCGCCCACCAGACTCAGCAATACGGTGCTTACCAGTATAAAAAGGGTGTGATTTGCTCGAAATTTCAATCTTAACCAATGGGTATTCATTACCGTCTTCCCACTTGATGGTTTCTTTGGTTTTAATCGTCGAACGCGTCAAAAACGCGAAATCAGAAGAAACATCCTGAAAAACGACTTGCTTTGTGTCTGGGTGTATACCGGATTTCATTATCTATACTGCCAAAATCTTTAAAAGAGCCAGTAATTGTACTGATTTTATGCCCCGAAAACAAGTCATTCTAGAGAAAAATTGACTGCAGGGTATTCAAATGATGCCAGCCTCTTGTTGTGGTAGTAATAAACTCCCCATTATCATACAAAAGCCCCTGCGCAAACGCCTGATTAACCTGCCCCTCAACCCGCGCCCAGGCTAGGCCGGTGCACAGGGAAAAGTCTTTTTTGTGGACTCCATCTTTTAGCCGAAGCTGGTTCAGAAAAAATTCAAACACAAGGTCATTCTCAGAAAGTTGTCGCAACTCACCTATATGTCCAGAGTCCACGCTGCTATCTGCAACCCTATCCATGTAGGTTACCGGATGTTTTTTCTTTGCTGTACGCAACACCCTGCCCTCCGCTGCCAG
This sequence comes from Lysobacterales bacterium, assembly GCA_021648125.1. GTDB lineage: Bacteria > Pseudomonadota > Gammaproteobacteria > Xanthomonadales > SZUA-36 > SZUA-51. The sequence continues at coordinate 91,844 of JAKITK010000002.1, read as the reverse complement.
GGTAAGCTTGCCATGCGCACCTGCACCAATTCCGAGATAGTCACCAAAGCGCCAGTAGTTGAGGTTGTGCTGGCTGCGATAGTTAATACCTTTGGAAGCTTTTGCCCAGGCTGATACTTCATATTGCACGAAGCCTGCGGCCTGCAGTAACTCCGCGCAACTTTCCTGAATATCCGCCAACTGGTCATTATCGGGCAAGCCAGCGGGCGGCTTATGTGCAAACAGGGTATTGGGCTCCATGGTCAATTGATAGTGAGAGATATGCTGAGGTTCACAATCTATCGCTGCTTGTAAATCTGCTAATGCCTGTGTTGGTGTTTGCCCGGGCAGGCCAAACATCAAATCCAAATTAAAGTTATCAGCACCAGCAGCCTGTAAACCAGATACTGCACGCAGAATTTCATCACTGGCATGAATTCTACCCAGGGTTTTAAGCTGCTGATCGGAAAAACTTTGAGCGCCAAGAGAAAAACGGTTAATACCCGCATCCAAGTATGCAGCGAAACTGTCATGCTCCAGCGTGCCGGGGTTGGCTTCCATGGTGATTTCTGCCGCCGGTGAAATGGTAATGCGAGCGCGCACGCCACTGATGATCTCAGCGATAGCGTCTGCGGGGAAAAGGCTGGGAGTGCCACCACCAATAAAAACTGAGTGTACCGGCCGACCCCAAACCATTGGTAGATCAGCTTCAAGATCTTGCAACAATGCAGCAATATACTGCCGCACAGGCAGTTCATCTTTAACTGCATGCGAATTAAAATCACAATACGGGCATTTACGCACACACCAGGGAATATGGATGTACAAGCTTAACGGCGGATTGCTTAGCTGGATTTCATCGGCCATTGAAATTACCAGAAGCTGCGAATTTGTTTAATCAGCTGAACCATTGCTAGACCGCGATGGCTGAATTGATTTTTGTCGGCAGGCGTAAGCTCCGCAGCACTGCAATTCATACCTTGAGGCGCAAACAGAGGGTCATAGCCAAAGCCTTTTTTACCTTGCAATTCACTAAGAATAACACCCTGCCAGCGACCCAATGCCAGCAGCGGCAATGGATCTGCCACTGCAGAAACTGCAGCTATCTGGCAGATAAAATAAGCTTGACGCTGGTCGCCGTGTAAATCGCTCATTGCTTGAAGCAATTTTTGGTTGTTTTTTTCTGCATTAGCATCTTCACCCGCATAACGAGCGGAATACACCCCGGGCGCACCCGCCAAAGCGGGTACAACTAGGCCGGAGTCATCGGCGATTGCCGGCAGGCCGGTAATACGCGCGGCATGGCGCGCTTTAATTAAGGCGTTTTCGATAAACCCAGGGCCTGGTTCGTCAACTTCCGTTACCCCAAGCTCCGACTGCGCCAGCACTTGGAACCCTAGTGGCGCGAGTAACTCCCGCATTTCAAGCAGTTTGCCGGGATTCCCCGTTGCCAGTACCAGCTGTTGCATTAGTCCTGACTCAGTGCTTCTAATTGGGCAGATTGTAGTTGCGCAATACCACTCCAGGCCAAGGCCAGCATGTCGGATAACTCCTGCGGGCGGAATGCATGACCCTCGGCCGTGCCCTGTATTTCTATATAACCGCCGCCGTCATTCATAACCACATTCATATCAGTGCCGGCCTCGGAGTCTTCAGGGTAATCCAGATCCAGCACCGCCTTACCCTCATACATACCCACTGAAACCGCCGCCACCTGACCGTGTATCGGATCTTTTTTTAATCGTTTGCGCTTCAGCAGACCATTACAGGCATCTACCAAGGCCACATAAGCACCGGTAATTGCTGCGGTCCGGGTGCCGCCATCGGCCTGCAGGACATCACAATCGAGGGTAATAGTTCTTTCCCCCAAGGCCTCAAGATCAACTACCGCGCGCAAGCTACGGCCAATTAATCGTTGAATTTCCTGAGTACGACCACTTTGCTTACCTCGGGCCGCTTCCCGACCCATACGACTGCCGGTTGAACGCGGCAACATGCCATATTCGGCGGTCACCCAACCCCGGCCTTTACCGCGCAGGAAGTGTGGCACGCGTTCTTCAACACTGGCCGTGCACAGCACGCGGGTTTGGCCACAGCTAATCAATACCGATCCCTCGGCGTGGCAAGTAAAGTGGCGCTGAATGTCTATTTTGCGCAGTTGCTCCGGGCTTCTACCGCTGGGGCGAAAGTTTTGTTGCTCGCTTGTCATTATTATTCCTCTTGTTTAGCGGGGATTCTCAGCTTGATTCATGAGATAATCAGACATTATATATCTATCGGGCCCACAATGATTAAAAGCATGACTGCCTATGCAGGCACAGAGAAACAGTTTCCTTTTGGCCATCTGGCGTTGGAAATCCGCAGTGTGAACCATCGCTACCTAGATATTCATCCGCATCTGCCGGAAGATTTTCGCGCCCTTGAACCGGCCATTCGCAAGCGCCTTGCGGCTGCGCTTCAACGCGGGAAAATTGATATCAATCTGCGTTTTCATCCCCAGGGAACAACCGTCACCGGGGGTTTAAAATTAAACCGGGAGCTTGCCACAGCCTTGCTTGATATCCACGGTCAGCTGGAACAGCTAAGCGGTCATAAGGAAAGCCCCAGCTTGCTAGCGTTAATGCGTTGGCCTGACTTGCTGATAGAAGAAACCGGCGATATGCAGCAAATCTACGCCGCTGCGTTGGAAATGCTGGATGAGGCACTGGTAGAACTACTAGCCGCACGCCAACGCGAAGGCGAAAAAATCGAACAGATGATTGTGGAGCGTCTGGACGGCATTAATACTTGGGTAGGCGATGTTAGTGGCTGGCTGCCGGAAATTCGGGAAAAACTGCGCCAGCGCCTGACTGAGAAAGTTAATGCCTTTGCGCAACAAAACCTCGACCCTGGCCGGCTCGAACAGGAAATTGCGATATTGGCGCAGAAAATGGATGTCGATGAAGAGCTCGATCGCCTCGGCGCGCACATTAGCGAAGCGCGGCATATCCTGCAACGCAAGGAGGCAGTTGGCCGCCGGCTGGATTTTCTAATGCAGGAATTCAATCGCGAATCCAACACCTTGGGTTCTAAATCTGTTGATGAAAAAACTTCCAAGGCCTCCGTTGAATTAAAAGTTTTGATCGAGCAGATGCGGGAGCAAATTCAGAATGTCGAATAGCAACAGCATGAAAACTGGCTGCTGCGGCAATCTATTTATTATCGCTGCACCCTCTGGCGCAGGGAAATCAAGCTTGGTCAATGCCTTGCTAGAAAGCGACAAGCAAGTCTCACTATCGATATCGACAACCACCCGCACACCGAGACCCGGTGAAGTTGAAGCCGAGCATTACCATTTTGTTAGCCAGGATAGTTTCGATGCCAGCCGTGAGGCCGGGGAGTTTCTGGAATACGCAAAAGTATTTGATAACTGGTACGCCACCAGCCGCAAAGTGATAACAAGCACACTTGAACAGGGCCGGGATATAATTCTTGAAATCGACTGGCAGGGTGCGCGCCAGGTGAAGGCTAAGTTTCCCTCGGCTATCGGCATATTCATCCTGCCACCTTCATTGCAGAGTCTAGGCCAGCGATTGGGTAAACGCGGACAAGATAGCGATGCAACCATCGACCGGCGCATGTCTGATGCACAGCTGGAAATTTCCCATTGGGTAGAGTTTGATTACCTGATTATCAACGATGATTTTGCTACCGCCCTGCTGGATATGGCTACTATTTTCAGTGCCGCGCGGCTATCATTAAGCTATCAGCGCCTGCAGCAACAGAAATTGTTGGCGGATTTACTAAAAACCGACTAAACTACGCGGTTCGACTTAAAATACTTATTTTGGAATAGAAAAATGGCACGAATTACTGTAGAAGATTGCCTCGAGAACATCGATAACCGTTTTGATTTGGTATTGACTGCCACCAAACGGGCCCGTCAAATTTCACATGGCGCTGAACCCCTGTTACCGGTTGAAAATGATAAAGCCACTGTTATCGCCCTGCGCGAAATAGCCGAAGGCCTGATCAATGAGAGCAATGTTGATATCCTGCAAGCTGAACTCGACACTGCGGCTGAATTTGCCGAGGCCGCTGAAGCTGAAGCTGCGATAGAAGCACGGATTAAAGCCGAAGCCGGCTAATAGCGTAAATGTCATCAGCGGCAGCCTTTCCGCAAGCGGTCCTCGACCTCAGGGACCTGCTTAACACTTATCTGGATCCGGACAAGGTTGCCATTATTCTTAATGCCTACAAAGTAGGTGCTGATGCGCATGCAGGACAGACCCGCAAGAGCGGAGAAGCCTATATTCTCCATCCGGTAGAGGTTGCCGGAATCCTTGCTAGAATGCGTATGGATTACGCCAGTGTCGCTGCTGCCATCCTGCACGACACCCTTGAAGACACCTATCTGGATAAACCCCAGATCAGCCAGCAATTTGGCGATGAAATTGCGGACCTTGTCGATGGTGTCACCAAACTCGATAAAATAAAATTCCGCACCCGTCAGGAAGCTGATGCGGAGAGTTTCCGTAAACTATTGCTGGCGATGTCAGCAGACCTACGGGTGATCTTCATCAAGCTCGCCGATCGCCTGCACAATATGCGCACGCTGGGTTCAATGCAGCCGGACTCTCAACGACGCATTGCCCGCGAAACACTCAGTATTTACGCCCCGATTGCCGACCGCTTGGGCATGAATAGCATTAAGTCCGAGCTCGAAGAACTGGGCTTCAAGAACCTCCACCCTTGGCGTTATCAAGTAGTGGTTAAGCAGGTTGGTGCGATCGCTGGCGAACGCCAGGTAATCGTTGATTCTATCACTCAGGATATCAAAAAACGCCTAGATGAATCAGGCCTACCCCAGCGCATCATCGGTCGAGAAAAAACCCCTTACAGCATCTACATGAAGATGCAGACACAGAACCTGTCATTTTCTGAGGTTACCGATGTCTACGCCTTTCGTATCATCACCCAGTCAGTACCTCATTGCTACCAGGCGTTAGGGGTAGCGCATAATCTTTACCAGCCCAAACAAGGCGCATTCAAAGATTATATCGCACTACCTAAAGCCAATGGTTATCAGTCTCTGCATACTGTGCTTCACAGCCCTTACAGCGTCCCGGTTGAGATCCAAATTCGTACTGAGGAAATGGATATCGTTGCAGAACAGGGTGCGGCCGCTCACTGGTTATATAAAAGCAGTGACAACAAAAGCGTTTCTACCGCCGTACGCGCACGCCAATGGTTGATGCGCTTGGTAGATATTCAAAAGCACACGGGTGATTCTCTAGAATTTCTTGAAGATGCAAAATCTGATCTTTTCCCGGATGAAATTTTTGTCTTCACACCCAAGGGTAAAATTATCAGCCTACGGAAAGGTGCTAGTGCTTTGGATTTCGCCTACGCGATTCATACTCAAGTCGGCGATCAGGCCAAAGCTGCCATCGTTGACAAACATTCTGTGCCCCTGGGCACGCCGTTGGACAATGGCCAAACCATTACCATCGAGACCGACGAGAATGCTCAACCGGTTACCGAGTGGCTACAAATTGTTGCCACCGCAAAAGCCCGCGCTGCCATCCGCCACCACCTCAAGAGCCTTGGTGCCGAAGATACCGTCAGTCTTGGCAACCAGCTGCTTGAAAAAGCACTATTGGCGCGTAACAGCTCGCTTGAAGCGATCTCTTCACGCCGACTGCGCAAATACCTGAAAAAAAATCGTTACCAGAACATCGAAGAGTTATTTGCCGACCTGGCTTTAGGGCAACAACTAGCCAATCTGACTGCCGAGGTGTTAGCACCTGACAAGCTGCGACGACTAAGCTCGAAGGGAGTCATCACAGAAGCGCTCACCGTTGCCGGATCTGAAGGCAGCGCATTAAATTTTGCCAATTGTTGCCACCCTATTCCGGGTGATGAAGTAATGGCCTATCTATCTGCTGGCAAGGGCGTGGTAGTCCATCGCCTGGAGTGCAACAATGTAGGTGAATACCGCAAACACCCTGATCGGTGTCTAGATGTACAGTGGGCAGGAATAACTACAGGAACTTTTGAGGTTGCACTAACGATTCTGGCGCGAAATATTTCTGGAGTTCTTGCCTCTATTTCTGCAAGTATCGGAGATGCTGGCGCCAATATTGAAAAAGTCCAGCAGTCGGAAACCAACCCGGATACTGCTACTTTGTTATTCCATGTTTTGGTCCAAGACCGCGATCATATGGCTAAAGTTATCCGCCGCCTGCGCCGTAATGCCAATGTGTTACGGGTAATTCGAAAAATTTAAGCACTACTTTTAAGTCAAAGTTAATATTACTTGCAGGAGATACAGCGTGAAAGATGTTATCCACACCAAGCAAGCCCCGGCAGCCATCGGCCCCTATTCACAAGCTGTTAACGCCGGCGGCACAATTTATCTCTCCGGGCAGATCCCGTTGGATGCCGACAGTGGAATGTTAATTGATGGTGATTTCACCGCAAGGGTCCAACAGGTACTAAATAATATCTCAGCTGTCTGCACGGCTTCCGGTGGCAGTATTAATGATATCGTTAAGCTCAATGTCTACCTGACCGATCTTGGTGAATTTGAAACTGTAAATACCATTATGGCCGAGTTTTTTAGTACGCCCTATCCTGCCCGTGCTGCGGTCCAGGTTGCCGCGCTACCCAAGGGCACCGATGTGGAAATGGACGCAGTAATGGTTCTCCCGCCTAAGAAGTGACCGACCAGCCCCAGCTCAGTGACTCTGTACGCATACTTCGCGGGGTTGGCCCGGGTATGCAAGAAGGTCTGAAGAAACTCGGCATCGAATCTGTTGCCGATTTATTGTTTCACTTGCCCATGCGTTACGAAGACCGTAGCCAGACAAAATCAATTGGCGACTGCCGACCCGGGGATCGGGTATTGGTGGAAGGCTTTATTCAGAATAGTAATATTGTTAGACACCGGCGGGCTATGTTGGTGGTCACCCTCAGTGACGACACCGGCAGCCTTAGTCTACGCTTTTTTAATTTCCATGCGGCCCAAATTCGCAGCTTATCCCGTGGCGTCAAGCTGCAGGCATTCGGCGAAATTAGGGGTGGCGCCAGAGGCCTGGAAATGATCCACCCCAGCTACCAAAAGAGTAAAAATGCCGAAGAGGAAGCCAGCTTAACCCCGATTTACCCCTCTACCGAAGGGATTCGCCAAGCCAGTTGGATAAATCTCAGCGAACAAGCGCTGAAAATACTCCGCGAAGATACCAGTGTACTGACTGAATTACTGCCAGCTGCACTGCTGCTGCGACAACAACTACCTGAACTAAAAACTGCCCTGCTGATGTTACACCGCCCGGATATCGATAGTGAGCTGGCCAATATGAACCGCATGGATGAAAACTTTCATCACCCGGCACGCGATCGTCTAGTTATCGAAGAGCTACTGGCGCATCACCTCAGTATGCGCAGAATTCAACAGCAACAACAGCGCCGAAAGGCACTGGCGTTTCCGCTAAACCCCACCCTCGAAGACCGGTTTTTACAGCAACTGCCTTTTCAGCTGACCCGTGCGCAACAACGCGTGATCACTGAAATTCAACAGGATCTGAATCGTCAACAACCGATGATGCGGCTGTTGCAAGGCGATGTTGGTTGTGGCAAAACCGTGGTTGCCGCCCTCAGCTTGCTGCCGGTAGTTGCCGCAGGTTATCAGGTTGCCATTACAGCGCCTACGGAGTTATTGGCTGAACAACACCGGGATTATTTTGCCCAGACCCTAAAACCTCTGGGTATTGATACTGTCTGGCTGTCCTCACGGGTAACCGGTAAGGCACGCGAACAGGCCCTGCATGCCATTGCTAACGGCGTTGCTGTAGTTATCGGCACCCATTCGCTGATGCAAAAGACGGTTGAATTTAAACAACTCGGACTGGTTATTATTGATGAACAACATCGCTTTGGTGTTCATCAGCGGCTGGCTTTACGGGAAAAAGGTCAGGCCGGTGGCCATTGGCCACACCAGCTGATTATGACTGCCACGCCTATTCCACGCACATTAGCGATGACCGCCTATGCTGGGCTGCAAATTTCTGTCATTGATGAATTACCACCCGGGCGCACAGCGGTTACAACCGTTGCCATCGACCAGCAACGGCGCGAACAGGTGATTGAGCGAATTGCCTTTGCCTGCCGCGAAGGTCGGCAAGCCTATTGGGTGTGTACACTGATTGAAGAATCTGAATTACTTGAAGCTCAAGCCGCCGAAGATACCGCCCGGCAACTATCTGCCGAGCTACCTGATATCAATATTGCTCTGGTTCACGGGCGTATGAAACCCGCGGAAAAAAGCGCTATTATGACCGCCTTCCGCAACGCTGAAATTAAACTGCTGGTGGCCACAACTGTTATAGAGGTAGGTGTTGATGTGCCTAATGCTTCGTTGATGGTAATTGATAATGCTGAACGACTTGGGCTGTCCCAACTGCATCAACTGCGTGGCCGTGTCGGCAGGGGTTCAGAAAAATCCAGCTGTGTTTTACTGTTTAAACCGCCACTGGGGGAAACCGCAAGAGCCCGTCTGGACATCATGCGTGCCACCAATGATGGTTTCCGCATAGCAGAGAAAGACCTTGAACTACGCGGCCCAGGTGAAGTGTTGGGAACCCGACAAACCGGCGCTTTACAGTTTCGCCTAGCGGACCTTGCCCGTGATGCAGCGTTAATTCAACAGGTGCCACAACTGGCAGAGGCTTTACTTAACGACCATCACCGCACCGATGCCCTGATCGCCCGTTGGCTGGGCAATGCAGAGCGCTATGCCGAGGCCTGACCCGGCTATTTCGCCCGGTATTAATGACCTCGCTAACCGTAATATTGGCAATGATCCCCGCAGCAGTAGGCGCTGGAGCTGGTGCCGATATTAACGCACCACTGGCAGTAGCCGTAATCGGCGGCATGATTAGCTCAACCCTGTTAACTCTAGTAGTAGTACCTGCGGTGTATTCTCTGGTTGAAGGGCGGCGTGAAAGAAAGCAAGCTGCTATTGGTACATGAGAATACTAATTACTGTAGTTTTTCAGTATTAAAACTTTCCGTTATTGTTCTTCCACTCATCTCGTGGAGAGATTGCCTCAGTTGTATCCCAGTGCTCAACAAGTTTTCCTGACGAAACTCGGAAGAGGTCATAAAATGCAGAATGAACTCCATTAGTAAAACCTTCACTAACAGAAAGCACAAAATTTCCTTCAGCTAGCAGTCGGTGATTTGTTTTGTACTGTATTACATTTTCACCGTTGGCTGCAGATTTGCTCAACGCCGTACGCAGCGAAAGAATATCATCTTCGAGGTGAGGGTTATGCTCGATGTAGCATTCTGTATCTATGTAGTGTTCAAGAGCATCAATATTGCCACTAATAAGTACCTCATTGATAAAAGAACTTACGATTTTACGATTGACTTCAGTTTTATGGATATCGGATACTTCAGTTGTACCATCAACCATGCTGTGGTTCGAGGCGTTTGGGCCTTTTCTAAGCTGAATATTATCCCAATGCTCTATGGCTTGGTCGCCTTCAAACCGAAACACTTCAAAACCAATATTTGATTTAGCGAAGTCGTATTCGGTATGGGCGAAAATATAATCTCCATCTTCGAAAACACGGACGATATTAACCCGTGGATTACTTTCAGATAAGCGCTTGAATAACGCTGCCAAACCTTCACCACCATCGTGCGTTTGCGGGTTGTGTTGAATATATTTGTCCTGATTGACAACGACCACAGAGGCAGGGTCGCCGGTTTCGATCCCTTTTAGTAAACCACATATCTGTTTTTTTCTGATTGACATCATGATGAGTTTATTCGCTTTGAATATAACTAAAACTAGGCAAGTGGCCCAGTTTTACTGGGCACACTTAAAGCATTAGTTATGTGGCCTTACTTGACCAATTCCGGATCACCCGGTTTCCAGCTCTTATCATAGAAGGACTGCAACGGGCCGTATAAGCGAAGAATGGTATTCCAACCTTTGCCTGGGACAGTCTGAATCCAATTGTTCTCCCAGCCTTTAGGCGGCTTGGGGCTGAAATAGAGATCATAAGAACCATCGGCATTTTTCTTCAAGCCCTTCTGGCTATTGTCCAGACCGGGCAGGCGTTGATCGGTTTGCAGCATACTGCGAGTTTGATTGTCGTACACGGTGAATGACCAGAAATCTTTAGCCGGTACATTAGCGGGGAGGTTAATCTTATAAGTCTTGCTACCATCGAGGGCATTGCCGTCTTTATCCAGGTAGGCGATTGCGTATTGCGATCCCTTGCCTACATTCTTAATAGTCATCGCAGGCGTGATTCCGGTCGCATAGAAATGCATGTAAACGCGGGAATCGAGTAAGCGTTCGCCGTCCAGCAGGAAGTCATAGCGTCCATCAAAGAACGGGTTAGTCCAAACTCGCTCGCCGGGATAGAGATAGTGGCGCTGATCTCTCGGACGAGCAGTCAGAGCACGGGCCGTGACAGCACCGACATTGGCCGCCTCAGTGAGGATCTTCTGCATGCGGGCATCAGGTTTAAACTCCTGACCTTTCTTGATACCAATAGAAGCTAGCAGTCCACGAATATCCGGGTCCAGACCTTCAATAGGCTCGGCCTGTATTTGCGCGTTTAGTTCTTCCCAAAAACCATAATCCATACGGTGAATTGTGTTATTGAACTTGCCCGATATGTTGACGAAATTCATCTTCGGCGGATTGTCTTTCTTCGACAGGGGATACACACGGAACAATTTCTTGGTTGCAGCAACCGCCGGCTTGGTCGAGCCATCGACCTGGAAGCCACGCCAGATCACCCAATTACCGTGAGTATTCGTGCGAGCAACATGGTAGCCCTCTGGAATATCACCCTTGTAGCCAGGTGGCAGGATCAGGAACTTGCCGCCCTTGCCTTTATCCGGACCGGCATTACCGAAATCAACTACGAATTTAAACCACGCATCATCAATGAAGCCCAATACATTAGGTGGCGTCTCAATCACCATAGGCTCGTCACCCAACTCCATCCAAGTGGCCATGTAAATAGAGACGGTGTTCGGAGTCAGCCATAAAGCTTTGGAGTCCATCAGGTCTTCAAATAGCAGCGCGGTCGTATTAGCAGGTCCAAACTTGAGTATTCCCTGTTCCATTGCGTACATCGAAGCAATCTGAAGGGTGGAGAGGTAGGCCTGCGTGGCGCGCTGTAGATCGAGATTATCATAGACAAGCTGCGTGGTTTTTGCATCGGGTACTCCATCAAACGAGGTCAGCGTACCTAAATGAGTGTCCAGTTTATCGGGTGTCGAAATTCCGGGTGGTACCGGAGTGGTCATCTTCATCTGGGGTGATGGTTTAATGGGGTTAATAACCTCATCAATCACTTTCTGACTGGCACCATAATTACGCACAATATAGTTAAATTCTGCACCGTTAGAGGTGATATTGTTTACCTTATCCGCACTGCAATTGAAATGAATAGTGGTTGAGCCATCGGTATTAGATTTCCAGGTATAACTGCTGATGTGCGAGTTGCCTTCCATCAAGTAGCCATCTGTATCGTAGATCGTAAACGAGGTAAAAAACTTGTTGCCAGTCTCGGGCAAAGTCACCGCGAGGCAGACATTACCCGGCAGGTTTTCCGAAGAAGTGTAGTAATTTGATTTACCTACCTCAGCAACCATACCACCCCAACCAGCCGCGTTTGACCAGGTTCTGTGCTCTTCGTTAACAGGGGTCACACCGTCGCCATAAGTAAACGGGGCACCTGACGCTATTATTTTTTTGTTGTACTCGGCGGACAACGTATGTAGCTGCTCCTGGTTATAAGACGGCATTACATAGAGCTTGGGGCCATTACCCTTAACCTTGATACCGGCTTGTGCGGCATAGGCTTCCTTAAATGATGCATCAGAGTGGCGATCTTTAACACCAGTGCGGACGGCAATAAATAAAGTTTTCGACTTATGTTTGACCGAGTAAACGCCAGGCTTTGCAAAAAAGAATGGCGTGTAGCCGTCGGTATCAAGAATCATGATCGATTGATAAACTCCTGACTCGGGTATGGTTACTGTCATATCGCCGTCATTGTCATAAACCCCAACACTGTACAAGGTGTCCAGATTCATTCGGATCGTCGGCGCTTTGTTTCCAATCGGCGATAACTCTTTGAGGTGAAGCATGGTGTTGTTGCCACCGAGTTTTGCCCAGTTATTAAAATTGCGCGCGGTTTCGGCCTGATTATAGTTATCGTAAGTAACTGGAATAAGGGCTTCTTTGCTTTGGGCTGGTGTAACAACCAGCAAGCATACCGATAATATTAGAGTTGTCGAGAGTATGAGTTTTTTCATTTTTAATTCCTTTGGTATATATGATATAAATAAATTTATTCGTTTTTCTGACGCGTTTACATTCGGTCAGTCGATACGTTCTATGTCATCAAGTTTCCAGCTCCGATCAAACCACTCCTTCTCTGGTCCATACAGTCTGAAATATATAAAAAATCCTCGATTCGGAAGCGTTTGTATCCAGTTGGATTCCATCCCCTCCGGAGCCGTTGGACCCATGTATATATCGATGGTCCCGTCTGCATTGCGCTGCAGGTCGGCACCATCATCGAGCCCCGGCACGCCCTGCTCCGTATCTATCATTGAACGCGTACCCGTGTCATAAACATTTAACGCCCAGAATGTTCTGGCCGGAACATATGCAGACACTCGAAGACGGTAAGTTTGCGAACCATCGAGCCAGTCGCCCGAGGCATCCTTAGCGCTCGCGATATAGGTAGACCCCTGACCGACGAGTTCCAGGGCCATTGATTCAGCGGTCGAGAAGGCTTGATAGGTAAGATTAACGCGCGAATCAATCATGTGGCGCACCCCGTTGTCAAAGCTGGGAGTGCCACCGATAAAAATGAAAGAATACTCGCGATCCGGCCATACTTTGGCCTCCGGAAATCGCGAGTTGAACGAAATCGTTGCGGCCATAGCATTGCCAAGTTTGGCGGCTTCAGCGAATATCGCCTGCATACGCTCGTCTGGTGCGAACGGTTTACCAGTTTCGATACCCAGTTCCGCCATGATGCCGAGCATGTTCTTGTCTTCGGGTCGCGGATACTCATTTATAAGCGCGCGTGCGAGCATTTCGAAGTAGCCGGATTCCTCCGGATACGTGAGATCAAGACCCAGTGGCGAAGCATTGTAGGGCTGCATCGGCGGCGGATTATCGCGCTGCGACCAACGGTACATGCGAACGGATTTCAATACATCCACACCAGCCGGCGCAGGATCGAAACTTCGCAACAACCAGTAGATCTGGTACGAGTCGCTCTGGATAACAAAATAACCATCATCGGGCGTTTCGCCGTCATACCCTGGAGGCAATATAAGGTATTTTCCACCTTGACCTTTGTCAGGCCCCGGCGGCCCCAGGTCGGCAAGCGCTTGCTGCCAGGCATTGTTAATCATTCCGAGGATAGCACCGGACGGCACTTCAAGAACAACGGGGTCGTCCTTGTCTATGACATAGGTATGGATCGCATACAAGGTTGTGTTGTTACCGGTAAAAACGAGAGTCGACGGCGGCAACAAATCCTCGAAAATGCCGGGTGAAAAAGGAGTTTCACCGGTCTCTCGCAGTCGCTCATGCACTGCCTGCATAGCGACAAGCGGCACAGACCACAGGTATACCTGTACAGCACGTTGGAAATCCATTTCATCGTAGAGTTTTTGAGCCGTCGCTTCAGTCGGATAGCCGTTTTCGAAACGAATATCACCAATGCGTGATTCGAAAGCGTAGATACCGGCAGCGAAGTCTTGCTCGATTGTCGTCGCGCCAGTATCAACTTCTAGTTCCTGGGTTGTTGGATCCGTCGAAGGTGAACACGCCATTACAAATAGCGTTAGCGTAAGGATTAAGCTCAGTCGGTAGCTGTATTTCATTGGCCGATCCTCTCGATATCGTTCGGTTGCCACTCTTTATTGAGAATAGGCTCAAGTGGTCCGTAAAGCCTCAAGAGGGTGAACCAGCCCTCATCCGGATTAGTCTTGATCCAGTTGGGCTCGTAACCTTTAGGTGCTTCGGGTCCGATGTAAACATCGATGGATCCGTCGGCGTTTTTCACCAGGTTTTCATCGGTGCTGGTGATAGCACCGCGGTGTTGGTCCGTCTCGACGAACGCCCGGGTCTTGCTGGAGTAGATCGGCATCTGCCAGAACTGGGCGACGGGGATGTCGGCTTGCATGCGCAGGCGATAGGTGTGTGAACCGTTCAGCATTTCGCCTTTATCGTCCTTGTATCCCAATAGTGGAAACTGACCGGTACCGGGCTTGGACGACCCTTGTTCCATGAAATTCCCTACGATCTGGTGCCAGAGACCGGCGCGCTCCTCGACTTCCTCATGCGTAAACAATCCATCTTCTCCTTTGGGAAGGAACTGAGGGTTCTTGTTGCGAAAGCCTACCACCCAATTTCGGTCCTCATACATCAGGGTCTCGTTGCGATCGCGATAGGCCATGGATAGCACGATGGCCTCTGCGGCCTTTGCTGCGCGGTCGAGGATCTTCTTCGCACGCTCATCTGGTTTCCAGGATTCTCCCGGCGTTAGCCCGAGGCGGCGCATGTTGCCGAGGTGGGCGAGGCCTTCCGCGGGAGGGCGGTCACCGATAAAAGCTTCTCCGAGCCAGTCAAAGGCCCTGGCATCACGCGGCCATTCCTGACTGAACCGGCGATCGCCGATCAGAACGGTCTCGTGAGCAGGTGGGCTTCCCTCCTCCGAGTAGGGGTACCACCGCGCTGTCTTCGCCAAATTGACGGCATTCGCCAAGCTACCTTCACCCTCAGGAAATGCGCGACCGACGAACATCACGAAGTCCGAGTAGGGCGAACGATAGATATGGTAACCCTCTGGCTCGGGGCCGTCGTAGTCGCGAGCGACCAGGAGGTATTTACCACCCTTGCCACCGTCGGGGCCGATGTCGCCAACATCTCCAAGGGCACGCTGGCTGAGATCCCAGAAGTGGCCCCGGCCGCGTGGTGGGACTTCGAAGACGATAGGACCTTTTGACACATCGAGCGCCCTCGACCAGAAGTAGATCACTTCCCCATTTGCAGTCATTACTTGATGCTGCGGCTGAATTCGCTGGTCGAATATGTAATTGGCCCACTTGCTTCCACCCATCGCAGCGAGTCCCTTGTCCAGGCCGATCGAGTTGAGGTAGGCATAGCCCCAGATATAGAACTGTGTTGCTGCCTGATAGTCGTACTCCTCAAACATGGCCTCCGCAGTTGCTGCGGTCGGGTAGCCACCTTTGTACTCGATAACGGCTGCCGATTCGCTGCTTGTAGTCTCGACAGGTGTCAGCGCCTCTTCGCTATGGACCGGCGTTGCAGCCAGCAAGCATGTCGATAATATTAGAGCTGTCGAGAGTATGAGTTTTTTCATTTACAATTCCTTTGGTATATTTACTTGAGAGCACCTTGAGAGCACATTATGCGTTGCCTTGCCATATTAGGTGCAGGTACTAAATTTAATTTACATTTTGCCCGATTTACGAGGACGGTTCAGGCCGCCAGGGATATGGCCCCAGAAACTCGTCGGACAAAATCCTCCAAATATTCATTTCCAACCATTCCTCGTACATAAGCCAGTCCTTGTATTTAGGCAATTTCAATACTTTGGGGATCAGGAAGGGGTTGGTTCCTTTTTGCAGTTCTGCATAAAACTCGGCTCTTAAGTCTTTGATATATTGCAGTTGTAAGTTCACATCTTGTTTGCTTCCGCCTGCCATGCGATTTTTACTTTCATTGTGTGAAAAGACCGCTTTATCAAAATCCATCTGTAAAACTTCATCCAGGCTTCTTTCCCATTCGCGAATATTAAAATCGGGCACAATAGTGAATGGCAGACGATTTGGCGTAACTAAATCAGCGATGTAGGCGACTTTGGATTGCGGTAGTAAAAATACAGTCATCCCCAGGCCATGATTCATTCCCAGGTAGTGCAATTCAACTTTGACTCCACCCAATTCGATATCTTTTCGCTTTCCCGACCATGATTGGGTCGGGATAGCCATGTCTCGGCCTGTATTAGCAAGCATCCATGCATAAGCTTCAGCATGCGCAAAGGTGGTAGCGCCTGCATCTACAAATATTTGCCCACCGCTGGCATGGTCCCAGTGGTTGTGACTGTGGAACGCATATTTTATGGGTTTATCGGTGATTTTTCTAATTTCTGCGAGCATGGATGTCGCATGTGAAGTGTTCACAGTTTCAAACACCATCACACCGGCTTTGGTGACCACAAACAGGGAAATGTATTCACCGTCGGTCGTGAAGGTATAAATATTATCGGCGATTTTGGTGGTTTTTGAAGTATGCTCTTGTGCAAAGGCCAATGAAGACATCAGTAATGTAGCGAGCATCAGATAACGCATGAATGTTGGTGTTAATTGGGTCATTTTAATAATCCCTCAATGATTTGGCAGCTTGCTACTTGTTTATATAGCTTAAATGTTTGTACATACACCGATTGCGGGCGTTGTAACTTACATAAAACCAGAAAACAGGCGGCTTCGCCACTAAGCTTGTATTTATGGTATAAATACTAACATATTGCAAAATGGTAAATAGATGATTAAAATGCAATTAATAACTGCAAAAATAGCAATAAGTAATGATTAGTCTCGAACAGGCATTTCTTCAAGTCGTGGAAGCTGGCAGCTTCAAAAAAGCGGCCGAGCATCTAAATATAGAGGCTTCATCATTAAGTCGGAAAATATCGGCACTAGAATCACGCCTAAAAGTCAAATTACTTTACCGCTCAACCACAAAAACCCAGCCAACGGAGTTTGGCCAAACCTACTACAATGGCCTGCGCCGGATCGTCGATGAGCAGATGGCCCTAGAGGAAGAGATCATCAGCGGTGTGAGTACCATCAAAGGCAAGCTGCGAATTGGTTCTACTGTGGATTTAAGTGATCAGTTCATCGTCCCGGTTATTCAAAGCATGCAAAAACAAGCGCCAGAATTATCGATAGAACTGATTTTGGGTAGTGATATTGATGACTTGGCAAAAAAGAACCTAGACATCGCTATTCGGATTGGGCCTTTGACTGATTCCAGTCTGATTGCAAAACCACTCGGCAATATCCCAAGGGTTCTAGTTGCAAGCCCTGAATATCTAGAAACTCGCGAAACACCAAAGACCCCAGAGGATTTGATTGATCACAACTTTGTTCTGTACTTTCCGGCACAGATCAAAACCGATATCGATTTTTTAGACGGAACCAACATTCCATATTCGAAATTGACCAGCAATATTACTGTCAACAGCCTGCGCTCCATCCATACTATAGTGAAGGGTGGCGCAGGCATTCACTGCGGACCAAGCTGGCTTTATTGCGATGATTTGAAAGCTGGCAAACTTGTTCAAATTTTATCATCTCATCCTGTAACCGGATTTAGCGTATCTGCGGTGTATGCCTCGCGCTCGTTTCTTCCTAAAAAAACCAGTGAGTTTATAGCGCAAATATCTAAACAAATTGAAAACAGCAGGAAGGCTATATTAGAGCTAACATTTTGATGCGAGATGTTCTGGCAAGCCCAGAACGAGAGTGCCTGTTACAAGAGAAAAGGGCCGGTCTGGTGTTTTAAACCTTGGCCTGCTTCTAATACAGTCTCAAACCAAATTACAGAGAGAATGTTACGCTGCCTGAACATCTGAAACGAAAGCCCCCAATAACTACTTTGACAAAGACTCGCGAGCACTCAACTGTTCAGCTATGGTGTACCCGTTAAAGTGAAGTGAGCTGCTTCGAGTTAATTTCAATTTTTGCTGCATTCACCCGTTGTTCCATCACTCGGACAATATTTGCAAACTCCGGCAATTCGCGCACGGCACTCAAGCGGGCATCATAGCGAATAATCAAAACATCACTAAAACCTTCATCCACGGCTTGTGTGAACTCTTCAAGCGCCTGCTGGGTATTCCCCGAGAGTGATTCAATCGCACTTAGCAGGTAATGAATCCGATTACCCTTTAGCCCAATGACCTGCATCCGTCTGACAGCAGCGCGTGCCTGTGAAAGGCTCGAATTCATTTCATCATGCAGGCCAAGGCGTTGCTCAGCCACCGCCCGTAGAGAGAAAATCTCAGCGCGAACAGAATCGTTATTCATTTCTTCAATACGCTCGCTTACCCGTAAAAAACTATTCAACGCCAATTGGTTTTCATCCTCAAAAAGACCTAACCAGCCACGCCAGATGGTTCTCGTCAATGCATCCCAGGGTAATTTTTCAGAACTGTCTGTGCTTTCAGGACCCAGCCATTCGGTCAATACCTCAAACTGCTTATCCACCAACATTTGGGAGAGGAACAATCTCTCGTAATTTTCATTATTTGGAGCCACCCGAGATAGTATTTTCAACAAACTACGGCTTTGTTCATAATTACCAATTAGCAAGCTAATTTCTGTCGCCATTATCAGCGCCATTGGGTCTTCAGGTGCCAAAGCCAGTGCCTGCTGCGAGTATTTCCAAGAATCGGCCAAGCGACCGCGTTTATACATTAACCCGGAAAGCGTCCGCAGTAGAGTGACTGAGCCCGGTTTGACCTTCAGCAACTCCAGCGCTTTATTCAAGCCGCGCTCAAAATTACCGGTCTCCACCATTGTGTCGACATAGTTGATTACTAGTAATTCATTTAGGGGGTCGAGCTTAATAGCCGGCTCCAGTACCAAGATCACTTCCTGCAGGCGTAGTTGAGCACTCATCAGACCCGCCAGCCAAAGCTGTGCAGGAATATAATTTCCATCCAACTTAATGGCTCGGCGCAGCGCGGATTCAGCCGCTTCGAATTCCCGCGCCTTCCAACGCGCCAGTCCTAGTGCAGCAAAGGCTTCTGCCGATAGGGGGTCCAGCTCTATTGATTTCTTAATCAAACTCTTTGCCCGCTCCTGGGAGTCGTCCAGCGTAAGATTGCCATAACCGTTCAGCAACAACCAGGAATCAGCTAGGCCTGCATAAGCGGCTGCAAAACCCGGATCTTGTTCAATCGCCTGAGTGAACAGTTCAGTAGCCTTGAGCAAATCATCAGCACCGCGCTTCCACCAGTGTGCGCGACCCGCCTGATAAGACTCCCAGGCGGCCAGTGAATCCGTTCGACCAAAACGCAGCAATGGTTTGTTTACCGCATCAAATGAAGCCACAAGTTCATTGGTTATCGACTCGGCGATTTCATCCTGGAGTGCAAAAATATCGGTGATTTTTCTATCGTAAGTTTTCGACCAAATATGAAAACCATCGGCTACATTGATTAATTGTGCCGTCAGGCGTATGTGGTCTCCATCACGGCGAACACTGCCTTCAAGCACTTTGCTCACATTCAACAGCCGGCCGATTTCCTGAATATTGTGTTGCCCGTTTCGAAACGCGAAGGACGAAGTCCGCGCGGCTACTTTCAGGCCTTTAATTTGTGCCAGCAGGTTTAAGACCTCTTCAGCTATGCCATCGCCGATGAAACCCTGATCTTTTTTCGAACTCATATCCGCGAAAGGCAAAACAGCAATGGAGGCTTCTGCCGCTGTAGTCTGGGCAGGCTGGGCGGATAAAGTTGAACTTATATTGCCATCACCCTGAAATGCTTCACTGTAATAATTAAATAAACCATAACCAACACCTCCAGTAATCAACAACATAAAGACGAAAAGGCCATTGGCCTGCGGGCGGGATAACAGACCATCGCGTTGCAGGCGAATACCATCAGGGGTGACTTGAAACAACCACACCAGCAAAAAAGCAACAGGAAAGCCGATGATTGCTAGGCTGGCTATTACCGTTTGCAACCATTGAGGAATCAGTAGAGCATCACCGGTTGCATCCAGCAGTTGCAAGACCACAAAGGCCGCCACAGCATAAGCACCCAGGGTTGGCAATACCCGGCGTTCGCGTAGTTCGCCCATAACCGCTGAGATAAAGGAACGATTTTTTACCGACTTTTGGGTCATATTTTGTTGCGTAGTTTTCATTAGCTGATTAATCACGAGTCACTATATAGCAACCCTAATCAATTCTCCCTTGCTTCAAATGAATTAATGCTGAGATATCAAAATCTCCCTCGCCTGTCTGGATTAACCGATAGTAATCTTCCCGGGCACTGCCAAGCAGATACAAGTCTAAATCCAAGTTTCGTGCCAACTCTTCACAAATCCCTAAATCCTTATATAACAGGGACAATTTAAAGCCTTCACTAAAACGCTCCTCTAACATGCTTTGTCCACGATGTGACATAAACCAACTAGCCGCCGCGCCACCGACAAGAACTTCAAGCAATTGATTTGTTAGTAGTTTTAACTTTTCTGCAAGTGCCAAAGCCTCTGTTACCGCTTCAGCTATACCCGCAATCATGATCTGATTTAGCGCTTTGGTCGCCTGCCCTGTACCAATGCAGCCCATTCTGCTGATTTTACTGATATAACAATTCAAAAGTGGTGAAATTCGCTCAATAATGGTTTTATCTCCACCCACCATCGCGACCAAACTACCCCTGCGAGCACCTTCAATTCCACCAGAGACCGGCGCATCAATAAAATGGCAGCCTACCGAGGCTAGTTTAAGGCCCAATGTGCTTGCGGTTTTCGGCGCAATAGTGGAATGGTCACAAATAATAGAATTAACCGAAAGTGACGGAAGTAATTCATCTGCGATTTCGATTAGGTCTTTATCGGCAGAAACACAGGTGAAGATAGTTTCACAGTCCGCAGCCATGGTGCTTAAATTGGCAGCCACATGTAGGCGATCCTGAGCGACATACTCTGCCTGGAAGTGTTCTGCCACACTTGTAGTTCTGTTCCATACCTGCAGATTACAAGCGGCCTTGAGCAGATGTGCCGCCATTGGCTTACCCATCGCACCCAGGCCAATAAAACCCACTGTTTTGTTAACACCTACCTGCATAATCTGTAATAAACTCCCTCGATTGATCTGCTTAGTCAGTCATGGTTTAGCTGTGAAAGTTCAACCAACAAAGACTCGTTTCCGAAAAGCTGCGATAAACCACCACGATTTATAGATAGAACGAAAGTCTGCTGCATTTGGTTACAAATATTACCCGGCGTCGCCGTGTTATAGGGCATGCTCGTCGCATTCACCGGTACGGATACGCACCACGGTATTCAGATCATAAACAAATATCTTGCCATCACCTATCTTGCCGGAAGCCGCCGCTTCAACTATTGCCTCAATAACCTGTTCTTCACGGTCATCGGTAACCGCAATTTCGAGTTTTAATTTGGGTAAAAAATCAACCACATATTCAGCCCCGCGGTAGAGTTCGGTGTGGCCTTTCTGGCGGCCAAAGCCGCGAACTTCTGTTACCGTCATACCGAATACGCTGGCATCAGCGAGCGCATCCCGCACATCGTCCAGTTTAAATGGCTTGATAATGGCAATAATCATTTTCATAAGCTGGCTCCCGGCCTTTGTTTTGATTCAGTTTTTTGTCGCAGTTGTTTTATTACAGATAATGCTGTTCTGTCTTGCTATAGTATAAAGCAATAGAAAAGGTAACCGTTATGATTGATCCCGCAAAAATTGATGCCCTCAGCCGCCGCCTTAGCGATGTCCTGCCTGAAGGCGGGCAACAAGTTGCCAGCGAGATACGCACCCGATTCCGCCAGATACTACATCAGGGCCTCGAAGGACTAGACCTAGTCAGCCGTGAAGAATTTGAAGTTCAGAAGGCGGTATTACAACGCAGTCGGGAAAAACTAGAGGCATTGGCAAAACAACTGGACGATCTTTGATCACGCCTGTAATCTGAGTTGTTTGACAAATAGCGTAAACACTCTCAGAATTTGCGCGCACTGTATATTCAGAGCGTGACTTATTCCACATTTATTCTGTCGGCTAATGAGCTAGAATCACTCTTAGGTATTAGCATAAATATTAGCTTAGGTATTCAGGGCAGAGGGAGCCAATAATGCATTCACAAACCACTTCGCAAGACCAAGCCGCTGATGAAGCCGGCTTTCTACCTTTGGCAGACAACTACCCACGGCTGTCGATGATATCAACCGCACTTAGCTGGGGCATTGTTTTACTGATAATATTGGCAAGCAACTACTTTATGAATTGGGTTTTTCTGCCGATTTATTCAATACCAGCTTTTCTACTGCTGGCAGTATTAAGCATAATATTCAGCTATTTTTCAGCAAAAGCTTGTTCATACCGCCGGGGTGATTTTGACTTGATGTTCCAACGCGGTCTCTGGTGGAAAAAGAAAACCGCAGTGAGCTTCTCACGCATCCAGCATATTGATCTTTCCCATGGCCCACTAGAGCGCAAGTTTGGATTGGCAAGCCTAAAATTCTTTACTGCGGGTGGTGCCTACTCGGACTTAACCATAGCGGGTTTAGCTAAAGCTGATGCGGAAACAATTCGTCAGCATATATTGGATTTCAGCGAAGCTGAATATCAGTCCAAGCATGAATAACAGCTTAAATAACTGGCAACGACTGTCACCTTTCTCGGTGGTTTTCTTTATTGGGAAAACACTCGTTCACTTGCTGAGAGACGCGCTACCAGCACTCGCACCTATGTTGGTTATCGTGTTTGCTTCAAATAAAAAACTTACTGTGACTTTAGCTTTAATCATCGGACTCAGCCTGCTTATTATTGGTAGTGCCATCCTGCAGTTCTGGTTTTTTAAATATCGCCGGCAGGGCGATAAAATTCTGATCAATGATGGGGTTTTCAAAAAAAATCACCGAGTGATCCATTTTGACCGGATTCAGAATGTGAATATTTTAACGCCTGTTTATTTTCGCCCGTTCGGGCTGGTAGTCCTGAAGATTGAAACCGCCGGCTCCAAGGGTAACGAAGCAGATCTTGGCGGAATTCCCGCTGCCACAGCCACCACATTACGCACAGAAATACTGCAACATCAGCAGACTGTTGCTACCCAAAGCGGTGGTATTCCAGCCACCGATGCCAGTGAGAGTGACGGCGAACTGATTGCCAGTGCTTCACTGAAAGACCTTGTTGCATACGGAGTTTCCAGCAATGGCGTGTTTTTCCTTCTGGTGATTTTAGCGCCGTTAATGGGTGTGTTCTTCAGTAGCTTTAAGGATTTTGCACGCACACTTATCGAGCAATTAATTATCCCAGTGCTACAGTTTCTCGGAGACGGCCCCGCTGGCAAGATCGGCGCAGGCTTACTAATGATCACCTTTGTGATTCTACTGATGTTCCTATTTTCAATCCTTGGTGCTATCTACCGCTACTATGGTTACAAACTAAGCGCCAAGCAAACATCGCTGAAACGCCACAGTGGCTTATTAACGCGTTTTGAAGAATCACTGAAGATCATCAAAGTACAAACCTTTGTTAGCCAGAGCAACTTTATTGGTCGCTTAATACGCCGGCAGAACATTATTTTCGGCCAAGTAGCGAGCTCGCATGCAGGTCAACCCGGTAAACGCAATGCATTCATTATCCCAGCGCGTAGACAGGCTGAAATACCCGACTTGAAGAAACTAGTATTTGCCGATGTGCCTGATGAAATCCCCGAACAAGCCATCGACCGTCGCTATATTCTAAAAACTTGGCTGATTTGGTTTGTGAGCCCGATGACCATTATTGCTGGCTACTACCTCACCCAGCAAAGTTATCAATCTGCCGGTATCGCCGCTATTGTCGCAATCATCATGCTACCGCTAGTCATCAAACGCTGGCGTATGTACCGCTTTGGACATGCACAAAACTACGGAGTATTTCAAAGTGGGCTGTTTGGTTTTAAACGCACACTATTTCCTTTATACAAAGTCCAGCGCACAGAAATCCGGCAGTCGCCACTGCAACGCCGGCGCAAACTTGCCACCCTAAGAATTTCTTTAGCCGCGGGAGAAATCGTTATTCCCTATATTTCCATGCAACAGGCAAACCAGTATTTAGAAAACATACAGAGCGCAATTAAAACCAACAGAGCACCCTGGTTTTAATGCTTTAAATTGAAGCTTTGTTACTTGTTCTTGAGATGCAATGCAGAACTATGCACCAAGCAACTTCACATCATATTGGGTGAAAAGACTATCTCGGCTTACTAGGCATAGTTTTTCAATCATTGCTTGTGCAATCAACATCCGGTCGAAAGGATCTTTATGAATCGCAGGTAATTTACCTGCAAGTTGTGCGTGATCAAAATTGATATTAAGAGGAGTGAAACGATGCAGATTTATCTCTTCAAATAAATTATCTGGAACCTTTAGTTTCCCTGTCGCTTTTTTTATACTGATTTCCCAAGCCGAAACTGAGCTAACAAAAACAACATTGCTTCCATCTATGATGGCTGCGCGCGCCTGATCTGATAATTTTGGGTTATTTTCCAAAGCCCAAATCAGAACATGGGTATCAAGCAACAGATTCATTCGTTTTCGGGAAAAACCGATGACTGGTAAAAACTATTTTCTATAGAACAATCAAGGGCATCAGATTCTTCTGAGATTTCAACTTTTCCTTCCCAACTGCCTCCAAGCTTGCGCACAGAAGTATCCGCACGGAAAGGCGACAGCACAGCAACCGGTTTGCCCGCTTTACCAATGATGATTGGCTCATCTGTTGTCTGAACCCGTTTAATTAACTGGGACAAACTGGCTTTAGCTTCAGATATATTAGTGATTTCCATGGCAACACCCTAACAAGATATTTTTATAGTCTGGTCTGGTCTGGTCTTATTGTCAAGGTTTATTAGACCAAAACCTCGCTCAGGCTCGTGCATAGTGTTTGTCATGCCTACGGAATGCGATAGGTGCCTGTCCCAAGAAACTCATCCCAAGAAACTCATCATGCCTACGGAATGCGATAGGTGCCTGTCCCAAGAAACTCAAGAAACCTTACTTCCATAAAGCCCGGTCGGTAGATGGCGGCTTATATTTATTTTGCGCACAAAGCGCTGGCTGAATATGAAATAAGGATAATAGTGATAATGTAAGTAGTTTCTTTAACATCGACTTAATTCCCTTTTTGTGATAGTTCAAAAGCATTGCCATAATTGGCTTTGATCGTCTCTCCTTGCTCATTGCTTAACTGGCCGTTGGTGTACTTTTGCAAAATATAGCCGATAACTGGAACTCCCGCATACCTCGTGCCTGAATTGCTAGTCAATAGCTGCGGCAATACGCCTGGGAAATATACCCCTACAGTTGATGCCTTAGGTAACGGTGGATCGCCTGGCTCCGGGAAGAATGCAATATGGGCATCTTTTAAAATATCAGGAACAACCAGATTACCAAAGTCTTCGCTCTTATCATTAAATGAGACTAGAGAGACGCTTTCTGATGTGAATTGCTGGTAATTGCCGATACATGGTGGTACTGAAAGTAGAGGTGCACACCAACCGGCATTGGGTCCAATAACACCACTAATATCTAGCATCACAGGAGCCGATGGGAGTCCATCCCCTTCCGTTCTAAATGGCTCTAGTGGGAAGGTAAGAATTAGCTCGGCTTTCGCCCCAACCTCATCATTAATTGTATATTCGCCTCTCAACTCATTGGAAGACAGCACCGCTGCAACTGCATCTTTAGGATCAGCCCAAGTATCCACAATGCATGCTGCTGGCTCTTGAACAGGTTTGAAGCATCTTACGCTCTGTGTATTCCCACTTGCCGTCCCCGCATCATGCGGAGTAGATAAGTTAGGTACTTCAGATTCCGGCCCGGTATGCTGCGGGATATCACTGAACTCAGTTAAAGCTGTAGCAACAAAAGAATACAGCGTGCCTTCCTGAACATTGATCAACTGGGCGGTGCCGCGCAGGCGGCCTTGTGGCGGGGCGAGCTCAAACCCGGAATCACCGGTTTGCCAGACGCCACCCTCAGCCCACATGGCTTCTAAGCGATCACAATCAAAATCTTTGGCAGCATCAATCGTGGTCTGCTCGATAATGCTACCCATATCCACCACTTCAAAGAAACCGGAAGTCAGTGGCACTGCCACCGCATTATTGGTGCCAGCTTGTTTAAGTTGCGGCACAGTACAACTATTATCCGGAAGGATTAACTGCGATTGGCCATTTACAGTGGTTATGGCTGCCGACCAGAGTGCTTCGGCAAGGTAGAGATTAAAACTCAGCACTCGATTGCCGTTACGGTCTCTAAAGTGAACCTTGAGAGCCCTTGGTGCAGATGCCCCGGCCCCTTGAAGCGGCTTAGTAATTTGGATCAGGGTTTGATTACCCCCCAAATTACTATAATAAGGGAAGATTAATACTTGCCCCTCTTTGCCGGGATTCAGAGCAACTGCTGAGGCGTGGGTGACGAGAACAAGCCCGCTTAGGGCAAAAAGAAGAATACTAATTAACCTCATGACTACCTCCAGGGAGTCACCTGTTAGTCAGAGAGTAAAATTACAGTGCAGTAGGGTTTAGTGTCTGTAACTACCCCCCTGAATTCAAGATGATTCCATTCATCGAAAAAAAACATAAGGAAGAAACAAATAAGTATATTCCCTCCTACAAAACAAGTTCATCAGAACTCTCGCCTAGTATACACAGTACCCGATAAGAGTTAATTGATCTAAGTCATGAAAACTCTACATTGGGTCTTCTCCAGTGGTTACGACTCGGGCCAGACTGACATCATCTAATAGATGATATTATGTATAACGATTCAAAAAACCCTCAAACATCGGCACTGTAAAATCAATATCCCCATAAGCTTCGCTATAAATCATCCCTTTATGAATTATTTTTGCACGCCTTGGCCCAAGGGAACGCATATCCTCACCCAGTACATCAGCGACATCTGATGATCGATAAGGGCCGTTGCCGAGGGAGGCCATTGCAATAACATATTCTCGCTCTTTAGGCGTTAGCCGCTCAAACCTAACCCGAAAAAAACCATCATCTAGGCGACGAAGTGCCGCCACAGTCGCATTTTCAACATCGCCTTCGTTAATGGGTGATTTGTCGGCTAAGTTCCACGCCTGAAACCCCCATTCTTGTAGAAAATAAGGATAGCCTTCGGTCTTCTTATAAATCATTTCTATTGCGGCATTAGTGATACTTTCGCCTTCAGCCTGGATGGGGTGTTTAATTGCGGAGGTTGCGGCTGATTCATCAAGGGGGCCAACGGGTGGAAAGTTGAAAAGCCTTTCAGAATAAGATTTAGCATCACCTGTCAATGCTGCGATTTGCGGGAGACCGGCACCGAAGAACATAACCGGGAGCAAATGGGTTTCTTACTGGATCCATATTATTTTATAACAAGTTTAATAGAGTATATCTAATGTGTATTATAACTATACATAACTTGATATACAAACAATCATCGCAAGGTTTGGTAAATTAAAGGTCCGCTAGCGCGGGCGTTCTTGAACACTCATTTTTTTAATTCAAGCACAGTCTTTTAGCTGCCTAGCAGCCGGACTTTCCTCATCTGTTAATGAAGCCCCCAAGGTTTGTTGCTCTGCATGCTGGCGAAGTATTGTGAGCATCTCTGCCTGCCCCAAGAAACCACACATACAACCCCGCACATTGTTAATTGGGTGTAAATGGGTGTATGATTGGTTATTATGATTAATATTAACAGCTTAAACATCACCACCACCTTGCTTTCTTTGGTTTCATCAATAGATGAATTCAAAGGCGCGTGGCGGGCATTAGGCACTCTAGCACCAGAAAGACTGTCTGCATTAAGACATGTTGCCAGCATAGAAAGCATTGGTTCATCAACCCGTATTGAGGGCAGTAAGCTTTCTGACCGTGAGGTTGAAAAACTACTCAGTCATTTGGAAATCAAGTCATTCGAAACAAGAGATGAGCAAGAAGTTGCTGGTTATGCAAACGTTACCGAGACTATTTTTCACTCTTGGGAAAATATCCCTGTGACAGAAAACCATATCAAACAGCTCCACCGAGATCTGCTGATCTACAGTTCAAAAGATGAAAGCCATCGTGGCCATTACAAAACAAGTTCTAACAATGTCGTTGCCTTTGATGAAAATGGAAAGCAGATAGGAATCGTTTTTGAAACGGCCACAGCTTTTGATACACCAATGTTAATGGAAGAACTTGTAGCCTGGACTCAGGATAGTCTTGCAAGCAACAGCCTGCACCCGTTAATTGTGACCGCTATCTTCATTGTTGTCTTTCTTGAAATACATCCATTCCAGGATGGTAACGGCCGGCTTAGTCGGGTGTTAACATCACTTTTGCTTTTGCGTTCAGGTTATGCCTATGTGCCTTATTCATCATTAGAAAACATCATAGAGCAAAACAAAGAAAGTTATTACCTGTGTTTAAGGCAAACTCAGGGTAGTATCAGAACTGATAAACCTGACTGGCAGCCCTGGGTGCTGTTCTTTTTAAGATCCCTGCATCAGCAGGTAACCATTCTGGGTAAAAAAATTGACCGTGAAAGGCTACTGCTTACCTCACTACCAGAGCTTTCTGTTCAAATCCTTGAACAAGCGCGGGGGTATGGTCGGGTAACTATAGGCGAGATAATAATACTAACGGGTATCAGTCGAAACACACTCAAAGAACATTTCCGTAACCTTATCAGCAAGGGTCACCTGGTTATGCACGGAAAAGGTCGAGGTGTGTGGTATTCAACTAACTAGACGGCTTCAATCACTGAACAAACCCAGCTGAACACCTTTGAGCTATTGTATTACAGCCAACAAGGAATTTACCTACGCTACAACCAGCACTCTAACGACTGGTTGATTCGCTTATAGGCAGGCATTCTATCTAACATGGGATTAGCCATTGTATATAGCCGTGCGCAAGTAGAAATTGATGCGCCAGAAGTCCGGGTGGAAGTCCACCTTAGTGGCGGTTTGCCGCGGGTTTTTATCGTGGGGCTACCGGAAGCTGCAGTCAAGGAATCCCGCGACCGGGTGCGCTCGGCATTAATTAATTCCGGTTTTAGTTTTCCTGCCAGTCGGATCACAATTTCGCTGGCACCCGCCGACTTCCCCAAAGACGGCAGTCGCTTTGATCTTGCCATTGCTTTGGGAATTCTTGCGGCATCTGCACAAATCCCAAAGCAAGCACTGGAAGATTATGAATTTGTTGGTGAGTTATCACTTGCCGGCGAACTGCGGCCGGTTAGCGGCATCCTGCCGACGGCGCTGGCGGCAACCCGTAAGGGCCGTAAGCTGATTATCCCCGAAGCTAACCAGGATGAAGCCGGCTTGCTGAATTCTGATGATGTTTTTTGTGCCGCAAGCTTATTGAATGTGGTTGCCGGCTTGTTGGACAGGGAAACTTTATCAGCCGCACAACTCACTACCAGCATCATGCCTACCAAAGACCTACCTGACCTAAAAAATGTATGTGGACAACAACATGCCATTCGTGCATTAACAGTGGCTGCCAGTGGCGCCCATAATTTATTATTTATCGGGCCACCCGGCTCGGGTAAAACACTACTTGCCAGTTGTATGCCTGGGATACTTCCGGACTTAACCGAAGCCGAAGCCCTGGAGGTTATGGCGATTCGTTCTGTGGCGGGAAAACCCTTCGATGCCAGCAGTTTCAAACAGCCGCCGTTCCAAAATCCGCACCATACGGCATCTGCTGTGGCGATGGTGGGTGGCGGCTCAAAACCGCGGCCTGGTGAGATTTCTTTAGCCCATTGTGGCACGCTTTTTTTAGACGAATTACCCGAATTTCCGCGTCAGGTACTGGAGGTTTTGCGCGAACCTTTGGAGTCCGGACAGATCGTAATATCCCGTGCAGCTCGGCAGTCAACCTACCCTGCGCAATTCCAACTTTTGGCGGCTATGAACCCCTGTCCCTGCGGTTTTAGCGGTGACCGTGATAATAACTGTCGTTGCAGCCGGGAGCAAATTGTTCGTTACCGGCAACGAATTTCAGGCCCTTTGCTGGACCGAATTGATATGCAGGTTGAAGTGCCCAGGCTGGCGCTGGGTAAGCTAAAAAACCCCGAGGAATATTCAGCCAATAGCACCGCTACCCGAAAGCAAGTAAGCGCCGCGCGAGCAGTTCAAATTCAACGACAAGGATGTGTCAATGCACAACTGGGTAACGAGCAATTGCAGGATGTCTGTCAACTACCGCCAAGCGATCAGGACTTTCTGATTCAAACTTGTGAGCAACTACACCTGTCAGCACGAGCTTACACAAGAATACTCAGGCTGGCGCGTTCAATTGCTGATATGGCGGCGGTAGCCGACATTCAGACACAGCATCTGGCAGAAGCGATCGGATATCGCAGGGTTTTTAATACCCACTCTTAGTCAACTCGACAAATAGCACCTAGACTACGACAGTTGACCTGCCAAAACCGTCAACTCTGGGGTACTATTTAGGCATGCTTCAAAAAACACTGGAAACCGGATGATTACTGAATTAAGCGCCTTCTTACGCCATTCACTCGACCGCAATCCAACCCAAAAGTCAGCTTGCAGACCGAGCTGGATAACCTCAACCGCTATCTTTCTATCGAGAAAGTTCGCTTTGAAGAGCGGCTGCGCTTACATACCGAAATTGACCAACAGGCATGGAAAACACTGGTTCCCAGTCTGATTTTGCAACCATTGATAGAAAACGCGGTCAAATTTGCCATCGCCGAAAGTGAAACCGGTGGTAGTATTTCGTTGAAAGCTGAAATTGAAAAGCATCACGATGCTGAAAGCAGTGAGATTTTGCTACTACAAGTTATTGATGATGTCCCTGGCCTCAGCCAGGGACAGAAGATTAATGAACTGCAACCGGCAACGGCATCGAAAGGCGGTGTAGGATTAAGCAATACCATCGAAAGACTACAGGTTTTGTACGGTGAAAACGGCCAGCTTAGCAGCCACAACATCGAGCCTCACGGCCTTGCAGTCAGTATTCGACTACCATTGGAATACCAATAAGCCAAGCATCAGGAGTTTAAATTTGTCAAAGCAGCCCGCCAGAGTGATTCGGACTTTAATTGTCGATGATGAGTCCCTGGCCAGACGCGGCCTGGAATTGCGACTGGCAAAACAATCCGGAATAAACATTATCGGCCAGGCCGAAAATGGTCGACAAGCGGTGAAGATGATCACTGAGCTGTCTCCAGAACTGGTATTTCTTGATATTCAGATGCCCGGAATGAACGGCTTTGAGGTAATTCGTAGCCTTAATCCACTTAAATTACCGATGATAATATTTGTTACTGCCTTCGATCAATATGCGATTAAGGCATTTGCCGCCAATGCCATTGACTACCTGCTTAAACCTATTGATGACAGCCGCTTGCATCAGGCACTTTTTAAGACCCGCGAACGCCTCAGTCAGAATCGCGCGCAGCAACAGCAAAAATCGTTACTTCGGGTCGTCAGTAATTTGAGTGGTGAAAATGTGAATTCTTATCAACAGCTTGAGCAGCACAAAAACAAAATTCTTCGCAGTAGCAATCAACAGCAAATTCCTAAGCTGGCTATCCGTGATGCGGGTACCACCACCTGGGTGATTCAGGAGAATATCGACTGGATTGATGCCGCGGGAGATTATATGTGTGTGCATGAAAATGGTAAAACTCATATTATGCGCACTACCATGAAAGCCCTGGAAGCACAATTAAACGCGGATATTCTGCAACGCATTCATCGATCAACCATTGTTAATATTCACAAGGTTCAGCGGATGCAGTCACATATTAATGGCGAATACTTCCTCACTCTTAATTGCGGGGAAGTGGTTAAATTATCCCGTAGCTATAAGCACAAACTAGAGACATTGGGTCAATAAAGCGTGCGCGGGGAACCACCTGACCCCTATCTATATCTAATCTATATCTGCGGCCAGCGTCGCTTTACCGCAAGATAACTTCATTTCAGCGCAAGCCATGACTTTTGACATGCGATTACATCTGACTGAACGAATACACTCGCTCTGTGCCTAAACCAGCACATCATCTTCGGGCAAATTGCTGCGCTTTCTCCCTGATCATAGAATGGTAGCGATTCGCCTGAAACGGGGCCGACTGACAAATTGATCCCCTCTGTCTGCAGTCGGCCCCATTTTATATCTTCAGACAAGTATTGAAAGGTTTATATATTCCAGCCACTATGGCAGACTGTGGGAGTGAAATTCCGACTTGCTAAACCCCTGATAATTTCACTCCTGATCCTCTATTCAGGAGTGTCTAACCATGTACTGAGCGCAGCAGAAAATGTGGCGCCCGCAGCAGCTAACCCACACCGATTAACCGGCAACCTAGCGATTAAAATCAGCGGTGTGAAAGATGATTTGGCCGCCAATATCAAGAGCAATTTATCCGCTTTCGGTTACATCGGTGAACGCATAATATCGCACCGTCGAATGCTCACATTACGCAATAATGCAAGCCTAGAAATTCAACGGGTTCTGCAACCCTTCGGTTACTACCACCCACGGCTTACCATCGACACGAGCACAACCGACAGCGGCTGGTTATGGAAGCTGAAAGTTGACAAAGGTGCCGCCGTTATTATCAATGAAGTCGAGCTACAGATTGGCGGTGACGGCAGTGAGCTTGAGGACTTCAAGCAGTGGCAACTGGACTGGCCGCTGGCTGAAGGTAATCAACTGATACATTCAAGTTACGAAAATGGAAAACAGTCTTTTGGGATATTGGCAGAGTCCCTCGGGTTTTTAGACCACAAGACAATAACCCATGAAGTTCATGTTAATGCCAAATCCAATCAGGCGACTATCAAGTTGCATTTTGAGACCGGCCCACAGTTTGTTTTCGGCGATATCAGTTTTGAGTCTGAAGCGCTACAGCCGAAGGTGCTAAACAGGTTTAAGCTGGCTAATAGTGGCGACCCGTATACCGCAGAACGAATGGACGCGATGCGTAAGCTTCTCGCAAACTCGCTTTATTTCAAGCAATTGAATATTGAAACCCTTGTCGATCGTGAAAGCACTCCACCCCGGGTAAACATCAGCGCAAAACCGGAATTGCGTGAACGCGATAGCTATAAAGCAACCCTTGGTTATGGTACCGATAAAGGTGCCCGGGTTGTTTTGGGCTGGGAGCGGCATTTATTATCTTCCCGGGGTGGTCGACTACTTACCGGATTGGGTATGCAGCAGCAATACTCAGAAGTTACTTTTCGCACAGACTATAAGCTACCGATTTCCCCTGATCCTGGGCAATTTTTTATCGCTACCGGTCAGTACCTATTTCAAAATGATGACTTCAGTTTTATTAATGATAATACCGGGCAATCTATTTTTCCGGCCATCGACGGGCCACGCCAAAGCCTCTGGCTGCGGGCAGGGAAACTATCTGAATTTTACCCGTCAGGTAGCTCTCAGCCGCTTTCGCAAACCTTGTTCCTGGGCTTTTTAAGCGAAAACTTCGATGCGCTGGGCAGTAGCCACTCTAAGGCCGGTGACCTGATCGAATTGAATCCCGAGCTCGAAAATTTCCTCGATACCAACCAGACCAGCCTAACTTTGGGCGCGGAGTGGAACTGGTTGAGCATGAAGGGCAGCGGTTATACCAACCGCGGAATGCATGTCCGCGCCAGGGCATTGGTCGCTAGTGAGAATGCAGGCTCCGACATCAGCTTTGAGCAAATCTATATTGGCAACCATTTCTCTATATTATTCGGCGAACGCCTGAAACTCACCCTTCGAGGTGAATTGGGTTATACCAATGCACCCGTTGAGGAGCTCCTCGTGAGTGACGATAGCGGAGAAGTTCAACTATCAATGACCCAATTGCCATATCAGTTTCGCTTTAAGGCCGGTGGTACATACAGTGTTCGGGGTTACGGCTTTGAATCACTCAGTAACAACGAAAACGGCTCCAATAACCTAATTGCCGCCAGTACCGAATTGGAATACCTGGTGGGAGATGATTGGTCAGTAGCTGCATTTGCTGATATTGGTAACGCCTTTAATAATTTTTCCGACATCCAG
This sequence comes from Lysobacterales bacterium, assembly GCA_021648125.1. GTDB lineage: Bacteria > Pseudomonadota > Gammaproteobacteria > Xanthomonadales > SZUA-36 > SZUA-51. The sequence continues at coordinate 57,975 of JAKITK010000002.1, read as the reverse complement.
CTTAAAGCCGGTGTGGGCATTGGTTTCCGTTATTACACTGTGGTTGGCCCGGTGCGCTTGGATTTTGCCTACCCTCTGGATGATTTCGACAACAGTTTACGGATCCACTTCTCGCTGGGTGTGCCAATACTGAATATAGGCAAGCTACTTCCATGAAAACATGGCTCAAATATCTGTTAATAGCAGCCGGGGTTTTACTCCTGCTAGCGTTGGCCGGCTACTTTTGGCTGACCCGTAGCGATGCCGGTACCCGCTGGCTGCTGGGCTTTGCCGAGTCTAAGGAAAAACCACTGATTGCCTTGCATAACATTAAAGGCAATATCAATAGTGGTATCCGTATCGGCAAGCTGCGTTATCGGAATAGCGGCACTGATCTCACTATAAATAATCTAAATACACAGGTTGATTACCGACTCTTCCCGTTCACTCTCCTAATCAATCAGCTAAAGATTGAAAAGCTGCAAGTACAGGTAGCTGAAGGCGATACCGATACCGATACCGATACCAAGGAAGCGACGATGACTGACTTAAGTCTGCCGCTGGAAGTTGAGCTTAAATCCCTGCAAATTACCCAGCTGCTCTATTCAGGCTCAGAGACAAAGGTAACAGCTGGAAATACCCGTGCCTCCTTGCAAATTGGTAAATCTCTCAATCTCCGCGAGCTGAAAACTCGGCTGACTTATTTACCTACAGCTACCGATCAGGAAGCTAGCCAGGCCCTCACCGCCGAGCTTAGCCTGTCCGGCTTAGCCCAATTGAAAGCCCCCTGGAAGCACCAGCTGGAATTGCAGTTGATTCCAAAAATTGATCCGGCGAACCCTGATGTATACCTGCAACTGATCAGTGAGGATATCATCAAGCTGAATTCCAGCGGCGATACCCGACAACTGCAAATACAACTCGAAAGCCGTGGCGACATCAACCTTACTCTCAGTGCAAAATTAGATGACTTGCTGGATAAGCTGCGCTGGCAAGCACAGCTTGAGAGCCAACAATTGAACTTGCCACTGGCCGCTGAAAACAGTGTTGAATTTCAACAGCTGGATATTCACGCTAGTGGCGGACTACAAAACTGGCAGCTTAATGGTGGTGCCGGACTCAGCCTCAGTGCAGCGGGTGCTGACAACATTAACGGTAACTGGTCCCTGAGTGCAAAACGGGATATGCAGGCTATTGAAATCGCACACCTAGGTTTAAGTGGCGACATTGGTGAATTTGACTTTCAGGGCAACATCAACCCAGATGAACTTTCAATAAATGGTGTATTTAAGTGGCGCCAACTCAAAGCCGGGGTAGTTGTTCCCGATTGGCCGAACCAGGTGAGCAGCAGCGGTCACGCTACCGTGGATTACCAAAACCAAGCCATTTCCATTACCAACTTACTCGCTGTTATTGATGATTCCATTACCCGGGTTGAAGGCAATATAAAACTGCTGGCTGACACCATTGATGCCCAACTGAATTGGGAAAACCTCAGCTGGCCGTTGGCGACACCGGCGCCTGCTTACCGCAGTAACGCAGGAAATCTTAGCGTCACCGGCAGCCTGGATAACTACCAATTGGCGGGACAGTTTGATGTATCCGGCAGCAACATCCCCACCGGCTTATATCAGCTTGAGGGCACAGGCAATCAAAGCGGGCTACATTTGCAGCGGCTAAACAGCCAGATACTTGAGGGTGAACTGACACTCAGCGGTGAACTGCAATGGCAACCACAATTGCTAGCAAAATTGAAAGTTAGCGGCAGCAACATTAACCCAGGCAGTCACTGGAATGACTACAACGGAGATCTCGGCCTAGAAATGAACCTGCAATGGCAGGCCGCTGGAGAAACCCCTGAAGAGCAACTTAGTCTGCAAATACAGCAATTAAGCGGCACACTTCGGGATAATCCATTGCAGGCCAGTGGCAATATACACTTACTCGACGGCAACCATCTGGAAATGGGCATCAAGGCCAGCAGTGGTGAGGCACTACTAGACCTGCAAGGCAAAGTCAGCCTTGAGGATCCGTTAGCGGGCACTACAGACTTTAAGATTATCATTCCTGATCTAGGGCAGTTTATCAGTGGTGGTTCAGGGCGAATCAATGCCAATGGCCAACTGCGCCCATCGGCAGAGGGTCAAAACTTGTTACTCGACCTGCAAGCAGAGAATATCAACACGGATGAGGCATCCCTGGAAAAACTCAGCTTGAGCATCGATACGCTGATTCCCACAAGCAATAGTCAAAACTTACAACTTGACGCTCAAATAGAGGCAAGCAAGGTTAAGCTTGCAGCTTTCGAGTTACCAATAGACAGCCTTCAACTCCACGCCGTTAAGCCAGAAAACGGTAGCAAGCAGCACAATATCAGCCTTCATGTTGAGTCGTATAAAAACTCCCTCTCGGCACTGCTCAACGCTGAAATTGGGCTGAACCAGCAAACATTCAGCCTGGATGGTGAGTTACTATCAATGGATATTACTACCCCGGTGACCGGCACCCTGGCGTTGCAGGCGCCTGCTAAAGTGCTATTCAATGATATGCAATTACAGCTTTCAAGTACCTGTTTTCGGCAACAGCCTGATGCTATACAAGCAGAGTTCTGCTTGGAAAGAAAACCCGAAGAAAACCAAAACCTATATACCAGTCAGTTAAAACTGGACAAATTTCCACTCGCATGGATTACCGCATTCCTACCCGTTGATCTGGCAGTAGGTCAGAGCATCAGCGGTGAACTAAGCGCCTCTGGTGACCCACCTGTCAGCAGTGTGCATTCCATCAATGGCCGCTTCGAACTTAGCCCGGGTATTGTTGCTTCTCTCGACCTTGATGCCGGCATGCTTGAAACGGAACAAGGCTTGTTAGAATTCAACTTCGACCGTGAGAAAAACCTGAGTGGGCGCTTTGACCTGCCCTTCAAGGTAGGTACAGGGTTAAATTTGGAATTTAATATTGCGCAAACAACAGATATTGAAAACGCTCGAATTGAGGGCAAGTTAAAGGTTGTGCTGGATGATTTAATAGCCCTTAAATGGTTGTTACCTGGTCTAGACGACCTTTCAGGCACATTTGCCACGGACATGCAAATCAAAGGCAGACTGCTGACGCCGGAACTTGAAGGTAGTATAGCGATTAACGATGTTGGCCTGACCTATACTCCATTGGGAATAGAGATCAGCAAGCTTAACCTAAAAGGTAACTTGCAAAGTCATCGCAATTCAATACTTGAAGGCAGCTTTATTGTAGGTGAAGGCCAAGGTGATATTCAGGTTGGCATCGATAACTCAGGCGCGAAAACTAAACTTGACCTTAGAATTACCGGCACTGATCTGCAGTTACTCAATGCTCCGGGTTTAAAGCTCAAAATTACGCCTGACCTTGCCCTAGTGTTGTCAGAGGATCAACTCAGCATTGAGGGTAGTATCGAGATTCCCAGTGCGAGGATAACGCCGCCACCAGGAGTGATCAGTAGTACCCCTTTATCCGATGATGTGGTGGTTACCGGCCTTGAAACCATAGTAGTAGTAGTAGAAGAAGAAAAAACACTGCCATTGAGCATTCACGGCAGTGTCAAAGTAAGCCTCGGTGATGATGTCCACTTCGAAATGGCCAGTATTGAAACGCAATTAACGGGCAGGCTTGATTTATTATTCGAGGGTGACTCGCCCATGCCCACGGCACGCGGTTCCATTCAGTTAGTGGATGGGTTTTTCCGTCAATACGGTCAGAACCTGAACTTTTTGAATTCAGAAATTAGATTCGATGGTAAAGCGGCGAGTAACCCGGTTTTAGATATTTATGCTGTTCGGCATATTTTTGCCGACCCGGAAGTCAAGCTTGCCGGCATTCACATCAGCGGGCGACCTGATGATATCAGACTAAAACTTTATACTGACCCGGAGACCGATCAGGAGTCTGCCGTTGCTTATCTGGCCACCGGCGGTAGTTTTGACCATGGAAACGGCGTCGGCAGTCTCAATATCGGCACCTACATCTATCCCAAACTGTTCGTCAGCTACGGCATTGGTCTGTTTGATACCGGCAACGAAGTTTCCGCCCGCTACGAGCTTACTGGTAACTGGGCGGTACAGGGAACCTCTGCTGATTCTGGTTCTGGCGTAGATGTTCTCTATTCCATCGACCGGTAGTGTATTATTAAGCCATAGGCTTCACCTAGAATTGGAACAATACTGATGAAATTTCGTTTGCCCTTAAACACCCGCCATTTTTTCAAATTCTCGCTGCTAATTTTAATATTGCCACTTCTTATCAGCGCCTGCGATAGCTCCGCAGAGCGTAAAGAGATTGCCTTAGCTGCCTGGCAAATGATTGATGATGGTGCTTTAGTCATTGATGTTCGTAGCCCCAAAGAATACGCTGGAGGCCACTTGGAGATAGCAGCTAATATTCCCCATACTGATACTGCAGCTCTGATTAAGGCGATCGGCGAGAATAAATCCCGCCCTGTTGTTCTCTACTGCCGTAGCGGCCAGCGCTCCGGGGTTGCCCAGCAAGCGCTGGCTAAAGCCGGCTATTACAATATATTTAATGGTCTGGGCTTCAAGAGGCTACAAGCGATCCGGCGCTAAGATTTCGAGTTTTAAACTCATTTTTGGCCATTTTGGACGGAGCTATCCTGTATAAACCGTCATTTGGTTGTTAAGTGTGTTAAGTGACTCGCTACACTTAGTGCCATTCGTGTCTATCCTCGGGTTTCAGGCGAGAGTTTTGCCTAGGATCAAGCATCAAAAAAAACAAGGGCATCAAGACCTCATCGAAAAGCAGCGGCGCGGCACGCGGACAGCTTCAAGGTGCCTCAAAACCATCAGCGAACAGCTCATCTCTCGGCGAATACAGCACCGTAGCACTACCTCCCCGGTTCACCGACACCGAATTATTTGGCGCGCCGATAATCAGGTCGGCAGCACCGGAATTGATCCGGCCAGCCGCCAACGCCGATCCAAATAAACTTCCGCTATTGGCGGGGTCAAATGGCAGCGACCATATCTGCCGTCCAACCGATGTTAGACCAGCGGCCGCGCTGCCCTGTATCACGTGCACCAAGCCGGCGTTGTTCACCGAAATACCGAGATTCTCACCACTGGCGCCGATGGCGAGATCATCGATGCCGTCGCCGTTGAAGTCGGCGGTGGCCAGCGCGCTGCCGAAACTATCGACAACCTCTGCTTGCTCTGGCGGCAGATCGTCCTGCGTCCAAATTGTATGGTTGCTCGCGGTAATGTCGATGATGTTGATCGCTCCCGCGCCAGCAATGACACCAACGCCCTCTCCAGGAACACCAACTGCCACCTCTGCGAAACCATTGCCGTCGAAATCACCCAGCGCAAGCGCAGCGCCAAAACGATCGTCAGCCTCTGCAACGCCGGGAATACCGGTGCTGGCCTGGGTAATCGTTTGATCAAGGACGGCGCCATCTACATCGCTGACGATGATGATTGCGCCAGCATTGTCCAAGGTCGCTGAGATGCTGAAGTTTGGAATACCAATTATCAGTTCATCGCCAAAGGAGGCGTTGGCATTGCCAGCGGCCAGAACCCCACCGATAAATTCATCGGTCACGGGCGAACCAGATAGATTGGTGCCTCGGCGCAGGATTACGCTACGGGCTGTGCTCAGCCCCGATCCGCGCCCAAACAACACCTGGATTGCTCCGGCGTTTTCGACTTGCGCCGCGCCGCTGCCGATGTCCTCGCCAGGGATGCCGATGGCGAGGTCATCGAAGCCATCGCCGTTAAAATCGCCAGCTGCGAGCGCGCTGCCGAACCTGTCCTGCGCCTCAAGCGCGCCGCCAGCACTGCTTGGACCCTGGTGCCAGTAGTCATCGTCGTCTGCAGTCAGGCCACCCGCCGCGGATCCATAGAGTACGTTCACTGCACCCGCGTTAAGGAAACCTTCGATGTTGTCAAAATGCACGCCGATGGCCAGGTCATCGCAACCATCATTATCAAAGTCGCCGCTGGCAAGCGCGTCCCCAAAGTCATCGGACCCAGTCTCGACGCCGGCCACCCCCGGGCTCGACTGCGACCAGATCTGGCGATTGGTGGTGCTCAAACCACCGCCGTTATCGGCGGCGTACAGCACGAGTACGCGGCCACCGTCCGGCCCGCCGAAGATCGAGCCGGGCATGCTAATGGCGGCATCGTCGAGTCCGTCGCAGTTGTAGTCGCCGGTGCTCAGCGCATGGCCGAATCTGCGATTCACCGCTGGCGTGAGACCCAAGTTAGGCGAAGCTTGATGCCAGAGTTGCGCCCCGGCCGCCTGCAGCTGCGCGGCCACCTGGCCACCAGGCACCAGAAAGCCTGCCAACAACAACCCTGTGTAAAACCATCGATTCATAGCTTTCTCTCCCAATGCCAAACATTGCACCGCGCGGACGCCCTGATATCGGAAAGTGGACGACGAAACGACACGGAGGGTCACGGCACCACTTGAAAGTGGCCCAAGGCTCCTCAAAGCCATCGGCAAACAATTAGTCTGCCCGCGAATTCACTACGCTAACATACTTTTTCATTTGAAGCGCAAACTTTTTGAATGCTAGTCACTGCTGTTCAACAGTAAAGCAGTATAAGGGGTCAGGTCTTGTAATTTGCATTGCAACAGTAAATAGGCCAGGTCTTATTTTCACTTTAATATGTAAAATACAAGACCTGACCCTGTATTTCGTTAAGTGGCTCGCTACACTTAGTGCCATTCGTGTCTGTCCTGAATGGCACTTGAGATTGCTATTTCCTAAGTGTTCTTTCCCAAACTCCAACCATAAGATACAGCACTTTCCAACCAATTTACAATCGTAATTCCTTTGAATGCTTATAATGGTCTAGACATAGGAGATTAATTTGCGCCTGCCCCTGCGATTATTACTCCGACCCCAATTATTCGTAGGTTTGAGGCAGAACAGATATTTTTTAACCAACCGTTGCTGATACTGATGGATAAAAAACATAGCCAAATCGAATATCGCTACCATGCCCTCGGTAGAACCAATGAAGATCGATTGCTGCACATAACTTTTACCTTACGCTCAGGCGATACATTGATCCGCGTAATTTCGGCTCGTGATATGCACCGGAAAGAGAGAATTACTTATGAACAAAGTTAAAAGCACTTCTAAATTTAAAACTGAGGCGGAAGAGCGAGTCTTTTGGAAAAAAATGACTCCAGTGATTATATTGACTGGAAACAGGCTCAATCAGTTTTAATGTCAAGCTTGAAACCCTCAACTAAAACCATTTCGCTTAGACTGCCAGAAGGCTTACTGGACCGCATAAAGATTGAAGCCAATAAACGAGATATGCCTTACCAGTCTCTGATCAAAGTTTGGCTTGCTGATGATGTAAGAGGACTCTGACTAATATATACATCCTCAGTCTTCCAGAGATTGGGAATCTCTGGAATCACCGCAGAGTGTGATTCCCCGGGCTTTTACGTGTCACTGGATTACCAGCCGGATCAACGCGCTGGTCAGAGGGATTTAATTAGGGTTTAATTCGGGTCGATTTAATTCGGGTCTGTCCCGAAAATGCCAATTCGGGTCTGTCCCGAAAATGCCGAAAATGATCAGCATAAAAACAGGCCTGGCGGTTGTTGCCACGCTGAACTATATGCATTGGGACTCCCAGTATTACTAGGCGAGATCTTCGAGGCATCTCAGCTGAGTTTCTCCTTTTAAGAAGTGCATGTTCTGAGCTTCTCCTGAGCTTCTCTGTCTTGATTTTGGGTGTGCGGTGTACACTAGTATACGAGAGTTTTATAATCTCGCCATAAACAAAAGAGGATTTAATTATGTATGTTCCAAGATTGTTTTTATTCACGATAGTTCTATTTATCACTCCGCTTAGCGTAAACGCCGCTAGCTATGTCATTGATCAACAACAGCCGCTTATTAACGAAAGCGCAGGCTTTCTTGGTGTTGGTAGTGATTCGGAACAAAAACTTGCCCAGACTTTTACTGTTGGAATGGACGGCGATCTAGCTGGACTCAGGATTCCGGTTGCAGGTTGTGGTAGGGGTGATTTGTTAATTCAGCTTACCCGGCAAGTAGATGGCCGCCCAACTGGCTTGCTATTGCGAGCTCTTATAGTCTTTGGCTCTGATGTTCCATCAGCCTATACTGGGTTTACCGATTTTTTCTTTCCAACACCAGTTGGCGTTTCAGTTGGTGATAAGTTAGCTTTCTCAGTACAAACAATTGGTGTAGATAGTTATTGCAGTTATGCGACTGCTCCTGCAGGGGATACTTATTCACGCGGCGATGGTTTTTTTGATTCGCGGCCTAATCCACCAGGCTGGCTATCATTTAAAGGTGTTCCCGATCGATTTAATGACCTTGCGTTCTTTACCTTGATGGAAGATCGCTCTATATCCGGTAGGTCAGGTAATTGCCTGATTCCTGGCAGAACTGACCCGATAACCGGATTGCCTCTGGAGCTGCCAATCAGCAACCTTGTTCCAGCTTGTCGCTGTTTTGAGGATGCAGGTGCGCGTGAGATGCGGTGTGGGATTTTACATCCTGATTTCTTTATAGTTAGAGAGTTCCCAGTGCCACTGCTGGCAGGAAAAGAATTCAAAGAACGCTGGAAGTTTACTCCGCTGACCAAGTTAGACGGCCCGGTTCGTATAAGCATTTCTGGTGGGGCTTTGCAGCAGCCAATTAAGTTTGAATTTGTCCAGAAATTTGGCAAGAAAGAACCTGAAACTTTCACCTTTAAGGCCATAGCCCCCATAGAAACTTCGCGTATCCAGGGGAGCGCGTTAATAGAATACGATATGCAGGATGCGAAATCTGAGTACCAGCGCTCGTTTGGAGTAGATACCTCAATCAATCCCGACCAACTTAAGAAGTAGGCGATTAAGCAAATATGTACACATGGTTATAGGAAGTTATGCGTTGGGGGCTGGAATTTGCTGGCCCCTATTGTTTGAAACCCCCATAATATCCCGCCTTTTGTAGACAATGAGATGCTCTGAGCATGATAGTTCGACCAAGCTGCTGGTCAGTTGGGGTGTATAGTCGTTCGCATTAGAACTGGTGAGCAAAGTGAGCATGCGTTGTAACTAAAGCTACTATAACCTGCCAATGACACTCAGCTTCAAACCTGCAGTGTCAGTAATTCCCCCGGCTGGAGCTTATCCAGTTGCCAATCACCAATCGATATCCTGATCAAGCGCAGCGCAGGCAGACCTACAGCGGCGGTCATTCTTCTAACCTGTCGGTTTTTCCCTTCCCGAATTACCAGCTCTATCCAGCTGACCGGTATTTTTCGGCGTTGCCGAATCGGCGGTTGACGGGACCAAAGCCAGCCGGGCTTACGCGCCAGCAACCGCACGCTGGCGCGGCCAGTAAGACCATCTTTCAGCTGTACTCCTGATGTAAGTTGCTGCAGGGAACGGGCCGTTGGCACTCCTTCTACCTGAACTAGGTAGGTCTTTTCTTTTTTATAGCGAGGATGACTGATCCGTTGTTGCAATGCGCCATCATTGGTCAGCACTACCAAGCCTTCACTATCACGATCCAAACGCCCTGCGAGGTAAAACCCAGGGCGATCAATCCACTGCGCCAATGTCGGCCGATTTTCAGTATCGGTAAACTGACTGAGCACCCCGTAAGGTTTGTTGAACAACAGAATTTCAGCCATCAGTCTGCTCCGTAATTAAAACGGCAGTTCTAAATCCGGTCGCAGCGACATGATTAAATCGCGGAAAGCATTTTGAATGTGATGCAGGGCCTCTTCCGTATCAGCATCAAAGCGCAGCACCAGTATTGGCGTGGTATTGGATGCTCTGACTAAACCCCATCCATCGTCAAAATCTACCCGCAAGCCGTCTATGGTGTTGATTTCAGCATCATCAAAATGGGCGCGATCTTGTAGCAGGTCGATAAAGGCATGGTTCTCGCCTTCCGCCATTTCAACTTTAAGTTCAGGCGTGCTAACACCATGTGGCAAGGCACTTAATACTTCTTCCGGTGATTCATTTTTCCAGGCCAGTATTTCCAACAAACGACAGGCGGAATAAATACCGTCATCAACCCCATACCAGCGCTCCTTAAAGAAAAAGTGCCCCGACATTTCGCCGGCAAAGGGTGATTTCATTTCCGGCATTTTATTCTTAATAAACGAGTGCCCGGTTTTCCACATCAGCGGAACTCCGCCTGCTTCCCGAATCGCATCGGTCAAATGCCGAGAGCACTTCACATCATAAATGATGGTAGCGCCGGGATTGCGCGAAAGGATATCCTGAACAAAAAGAATCATCAGTCGATCGGAATAAATTATTTCACCGGACGGAGTTACCACCCCAAGGCGATCCGCATCGCCATCGAAGGCAACACCCAGATCGGCATTTGTGCCCTTCACTGCTTTGATTAAGTCTTCAAGATTCTCCGGCACGCTGGGGTCAGGGTGGTGGTTCGGGAAAGTGCCGTCCACATCATCATAAAGAGCGGAGACTTCCGCACCAATTGATTGCAATACGGAAACCGCATTCACGCCGCCTACCCCGTTGCCGCAATCGGCAACAATTTTGAGTGGCCTTGCTAACTGAATGTCGTTAGAAATCCGTTCCTGGTAACTCGATAACACACCCTCGATGCTGGTCACACCAACACCATCTTCAAAGTCATCCTCGTTTATCATTCGATAAAGATTCTGGATCTCTTCGCTGGCCAGCGTTACCCCGCCGACAACCATTTTCAAGCCATTATATTCAGGTGGGTTATGACTGCCTGTGACCATTACCCCGGAACCGGAACCAAACTCAGCTGCGGCATAATACAGTACCCCGGTAGGCACCATACCGATTTCTATAACATCACAGCCAGTACTTAATATCCCCTGCTTGAGGGCTTTGATTAATGCTGGGCCTGAGATTCTGCCATCACGGGCAACTACAACCGGGGCAGCATCCCTCCTGATAGCAACCGTACCGACAGCCCGACCAATAAACCAGGCCGCATCCTCGGTCAGGGTTTCGTTGACAATACCGCGAATATCATATGCCTTGAATATGCTCGCGACCGGCTTGACCCGCTGGTGTAATTCAACCTCAGGGATTTTGGCAACAGGGATCGGTTGGTGTAATTGTTGATATAGTTCAGGCTCAGGTTCAGGTGCGGGCTCTGACTCAGCCCCCGGGGCCGAGTTTTCGACACCCAATTGCTGACTATTAAAGTTAGCCATTTCTTCAGCTTCGCGTTGTTTTTCAGTATCGGGAAGTACTAACTCATTTTGTTCTTTTGTATCAGCAACAAGCTCAGGTGCGGGCTCATCAACTACCCGTGCCTTAGGTTTCCGCAACCAGCCGATGACAAAAATCAGTAATCCTAGCAAAAGTAATAATTTGGCATTTTTTGAAGACTCCAGTCCTGGCAGGGGCGGTTGTGACCAACTGATATAAAAAAGTGAACCTCGAACTGCCCGGCGATCAGCACCAACCCAGCCTTCTGGCGCTCTGCCAATAGACTCCAAACTGACAAAATGGCTAGCGCCTGCAGCCTGCTGCAAACTTAAAAAGCCCTTCACTGTGCCGACAGCATCAATGCGTTCGAAAAGTTCCTCGGCCTTCCAACTAACCAGCAAATAACCTATGTCCCCCTGCTCATCTTTCAGCTTGGTGACACCCACCACTAAATTTCGACCGTCATCCTGTAATACCTGAATAGCTGCGGTACCGCTTTTGTCCGCCTCCAGCAGCATGTCGTAGATCACATATTCCTGAGGGTAAATTGAGCTGGCAAGGTCTTTGACCGGTTTTTCCAGCAAGTCAGCGTCGAAAGTTCGCACATCGACAATGCTACTGTCGGTTTCACGCAATGCCGTAAGTAATGTACGGTAATCAATTTGTTTATCTACCCGCGCACGCCCGCTTTCAATTGCCGAGGGAGAGCGTAAAATTGATTGCATCCGACGCACCGTGGTTTCAGATTCCTTATGCAGGCCTTCCGCCGTACGGACCAAAGCCCGGTACTCAGATTCAATCCCCATGCTCAGGTAATATACAAAACTACCCAGAAACATCAGCGTCAAGCCCAGACCAAAGAAAGTATACGCCAGCCAGCGAGGCAATGGAGGTGGTTTGAAGTTATGTTTTCTTACAAATCGCTGCCAAGCTTTGGGCAGCCCTTCTTTATTCATTTTTTTTTGTTCAAGCGTCATTAATTTCCCCAAAAATTACTGCTTACCCGTATGCCCGAAACCGCCTTCACCCCTGTGACTGGTATCGAACTCGGTGACAATTTCCCATTTTGCCTGAACTACTGGGACAAATACAAGCTGGGCAATTCTCTCACCCACCTCAATAGTGAATGGTTTACTGCCGCGATTCCAGCAGGAAACAAATAACTGCCCCTGGTAATCGCTGTCGATTAACCCAACCAGATTGCCTAATACGATGCCATGTTTATGGCCTAATCCGGATCGCGGCAAAATTATAGCGGCCAATTGCGGATCTGCTACATGGATTGCCAGCCCGGTGGGAATCAGCGTGGTTTCTCCCGGCGCCAACAGCAGAGCTGCATCCACACAAGCACGCAGATCCATCCCGGCAGAACCGCCAGTGGCATACTCCGGCAGTGCAATTTCTGTACCGATGCGCGGGTCGATTATTTTTAATTGTATTTGATTCAAGACTAACATCCCTGTTTTGTAACCTACCTGATTTAAAGATTATAGACTACATGCCAGCACGATGATTGCCCCTTTGCTTGCAATCATAAATTTCCGACAATTAACTTCATCAAAATACAGGCAAAATCCAATGAGTATTAAAGACTGGCCAGAGCAACTACAACCACGCGAAAAACTACTGGCCTCAGGGGCGGCTTCTCTTTCCGATGCTGAACTATTAGCCATCTTCCTGCGCACCGGTCTTGCCGGTGTTAGTGCGTTAGAGCTTGCAAGCGAGATGCTTGATAGCCTAGGGGGCTTGCGACCTTTGTTTAACAGCAATGAATCCCGACTTACCCGTATTCGCGGCATCGGCCCGGCAAAGTTTGCCCAATTATCGGCCATTACCGAACTCAACCAGCGCTATCTTAAAGAACAACTACAGCGCCAAGCCGCGTTATCCGACCCTGAAAACACGCGCAACTATCTAATTAGCCTTCTGCGTGACCGCCGGCGAGAAGTGTTCCTTGCCCTTTATCTGGATAATCGCCACCGGGTTATTTGCCATGAAGAACTTTTTAAGGGCACCATCGATGGGGCTGCAGTTTACCCGCGGGTGGTGGCCGAACGCGCGCTCAGTCACAATGCTGCAGCTATCATCGTTGCCCATAACCATCCATCGGGGGTCTCGGAACCTAGCAGTGCTGATGAAGCTATCACCCGCCGTTTACGCGATGCTCTGGCCTTGCTGGATATCCGCCTGTTGGACCATTTTGTGATCGGCGACGGCAGGCCAGTATCATTAGCAGAGCGCGGTATTTTATGAGCGACTTATACAGCTGAAATCGATTATAATAAGGGACTGCCCGCCGCACTCGGCAGAAGTTGCAATTTCTCGCAGATAGTTCAGTTTTGTCGACAATATTATTGAAATTTCTTGCATTTAAACGCAATATCGGGTATAAAGTGCGGCTCGTTTTTACTTTTTTCAAATTTCATTTTTTGCAAGGAAATTCCGATGGCCAGAGTATGCCAGGTAACAGGTAAGCGCCCCGCAACGGGCAACAATGTATCCCACGCCAACAATAGAACCAGGCGCCGGTTTCTCCCTAACCTTCACAGCCACCGTTTTTGGGTAGAGTCTGAGAAGCGTTGGGTTAAACTGCGTATTACTACCAAAGGTTTGCGCATTATCGACAAAAAAGGCATTGATGCCGTGCTTGTAGATCTGCGTTCCCGCGGCGAAAAGTTCTAAATTCCGGTTAAACAGGAGAGTATAATATGCGTGATAAAATTAAATTAGTGTCTTCAGCCGGTACCGGTCATTATTACACTACCGACAAAAACAAAAAGAACACCCCTGAAAAGATGGAATACAAAAAATACGACCCACGGGTGCGTAAGCATGTCATCTATAAGGAAGCCAAAATCAAGTAATTTAGCTTGATGGTTTACCCAGGTTCTAAAAAAATATGTTTTAAAAAAACCTGCCGGCTAGCGGGTTTTTTTATAGCCGTTATGCCGCTAAAAACATTACCTTCCGATGCCTGAATTACCGGAAGTTGAAACCACCTGCCGGGGCATCCGCCCGCATCTGCTGGGCCAAACCATCAGTGCTGTGGAGGTCCGGCAAGCAAAATTACGCTGGCCTATACCTCCCGAGCTAAGCACCGCCACCGGCCAAACCATTCATGCAGTTACCCGACGGGGCAAGTACCTGCTAATCGAAACCGATACAGGTACTATTCTTATCCACCTGGGCATGTCCGGCAGCCTACGGCTGGTTGAAAATCACCAACAGCCAGAAAAACACGACCATATTGATATCGCTCTGAGCAGTGGCAAGCTCTTGCGCTTACACGATCCACGCCGTTTTGGTGCAGTACTCTGGTGGACTGAAAAAATAGAAAATCACCCACTGCTCAGCAAGCTAGGACCGGAACCACTAGAGGCCAGCTTCGATGATGAGCACCTATGGCGACAGTCGCGCGGCCGTAAACAAGCGATTAAGGCATTCATAATGAATGGGCATACCCTCGTTGGTGTGGGCAATATCTATGCTTCAGAATCACTATTCCGCGCCGGTATTTTGCCGCAACGACAAGCCGGCAGAATTTCTAGGCAGCGCTACCAACGGCTCAGCCAAACCATCCGCGCAGTGCTGGCTGAAGCCATTGCGCAAGGCGGTACCACCTTGCAGGATTTCAGCAACAGTGACGGGCAGCCCGGCTACTTTGCCCAGGAACTACTGGTTTACGGGCGCGAAGGCCAGGCTTGTGTGGCCTGTTCGGCAAAAATTAAAATGAAAGTCATCGCTCAACGGGCTAGTTTTTATTGCGCAAAATGCCAATCCTAAATCAATCCCTGAAGCAATTATTACCCTGATAGCGACAAAAGCGCAGCAGCAAACTAAAATACCCTTAACATATCGCCTTAACACCACGCCAATGGAGACCAGCATGGCTGCACGAACCCACCGCCCCAGGCGCATGCGCAGGGATGATTTTTCCCGCCGCTTGATGCGTGAAAACCAGCTCTCGGCCAATGATTTAATTTATCCGCTGTTTGTGCTTGAGGGCGACAAGAAGAAAGAAGAGATTTCTTCCATGCCCGGCGTCTATCGCCAGTCAATAGATGTGTTGCTGGAGACCGCTGCAGATGCGGTCAAGTTGGGAATTCCAGCTTTAGCATTATTTCCTGTTACTCCTACTGAAGCTAAAAGCCTGGATGCTAAGGCCGCATACGATCCGCAAGGTATTGCCCAGCAGGCGGTTCGCGCACTGAAAGAAAAATTTCCGGATCTAGGTGTCATCACCGATGTCGCCCTCGATCCTTTTACCTCCCACGGACAAGATGGTTTGATTGATGAGGAGGGCTATGTACTCAATGACGAAACCATTGAAGTGCTGGTGAAACAGACGCTCTCACATGCCGAAGCCGGGGCTGACATTGTTGCGCCCTCCGATATGATGGACGGACGGGTCGGGGCGATCCGTGAAGCACTGGAAGCCGCTGGTTATTCCAATACCAAAATTCTTGCCTACTCGGCAAAATATGCCTCCAGTTTTTATGGGCCCTTCCGCGATGCGGTTGGTTCTGCTGGTAACTTAGGGACAGGCAATAAATATTCCTACCAGATGGACCCGGCCAATAGCGACGAAGCCCTGGCTGAAGTTGAACTGGACCTTACAGAAGGCGCAGACATGGTAATGGTTAAGCCCGGCATGCCCTATCTGGATGTGCTTTACCGGGTAAAAGATACCTTCGAAAAACCGACTTTTGTGTATCAGGTCAGCGGTGAATACGCGATGCTCAAAGCCGCCGCGCAAAACGGCTGGTTGGATGAAAAAGCTGTTGTACTGGAAAGCCTGCTAGCATTTAAACGCGCCGGAGCGGATGCCATCCTCACTTATTTTGCACTCGATGCGGCCCGCTGGTTACAACAGGACTGATCAGCACTTGGAAACGCTGCATCTGGCCTTATTCGGTAATCCGGTAGCACATAGCTTGTCGCCGGAAATCCATCAGGCTTTTGCCGATCAATATGGGCTGAAACTCAATTATAAGCTGATTGTTTCCACCGAGAAAACATTCCCAGAGCAACTGGGACAGCTGCAATCGCTCGGTGCCCGCGGCTGCAATATCACCGTACCGTTAAAAGTCCCGGCACATAACATAGCCGATACATTATCAACAGCCGCTGGAACAGCCGGTGCCGCCAATACTTTAGTTTTCCAGCAAAACGGTGTCTTTGCAGATAACACCGATGGTCTGGGGTGGCTGAAAGATCTTACCCGGGCAGATGTAAGCATCAAGGGGAAGTCGGTTGCAATTATTGGGGCCGGCGGTGCGGCAGCCGGTATCACTCCGATTATACTTGCGCAATCTCCAGATACGCTGGTTATCGCCAACCGCAGCCCGGAGAAAGCCGCAGGCTTACTTCAGCAGCAACTAAACCCAAACTTTCGCAGTATTAGTCTGCAACAACTGCGCCAACCAGGTCTGCCCAAATTTGACTTGCTGGTCAACGCCACCTCCATCGGCCATCAGGGCAAACACCCGGAATTATTTCCGGGATTATTTAATCCCGAAGCACTTTTGTACGACCTCAATTACGGCACGGCTGCCCAACCACTAAAAAACTGGTGTGACAACAACGGCATCCGTTACCGTGATGGTCTTGGAATGCTGGTAGAGCAAGCAGCACTGGCGTTTACTTTATGGACAGGTCAATCGCCAGAAACTCAGGCCGTGCTGAGTGACTTGCGAGCAAAGCTTCGCCAGAAGAGTTAAGTTTGGTGGGCAGCAACCTGCTAAATCACCACAAACCGAGATCAGCCAGTAGCCCGACATGCGCACCGAGTGCGGCAGACTTGGGGAAAGGGTGGGAAAGTTTGCGCGAACCACCGCTCCAGAGCATCGGAAATGCGGGATATGAAAGATCCCAGTGATGCCCGTGTAACAAGGGCATCTCGACCCGATTGGCCAAGGGCACATTAGCTTGCGCCCGGGTAAGCTGCATATCGTTTTCCGCTGAGTGAGTCAGCAAGGACAAACTGTCTTTAAGTTGGAACCAGGGCACACTCAGAGGTGACTCGCAACCAGCAAAAGTGAAAAACGGAATACCGAGGTCATCTAGAGTTGTGCTGTGCGCCTTCCAAAAAGCCTCCCGTGCAGCGGTCTGCAGTGCAGCAAAGCACGCACCCGGTCTGGCTTCTTCGGACCGGCGCAGGGGCTGGTAATTACCGGCAAGTGGTACCATCCCGACTAAATGCAGCAAAGTTTGCAATTGTTTGTGATCGCTGACCTCAACCATGGACAACAACTCGGTCGGCGCGCTATCGGCAGCATATGCACCACCATTGGCACCCGCCCAACTAATTACTGCCACAACGCGTTCAGCCAGCTCTGGGTAATTCACCAAAAATGCGGTGATATCGGGCATGCCTTTAGAATAACCCATAAGCACAATCTTTCCGGTCACCGGCTGGCGTTGCACCTTGGGGATTATCCTGCCACCAGAGTCCAAGCCTACACCTTCTTCTATGGCCCGTGCGATATCCACCGAGTTGGCATCAGGGGTCGCAAGCGGATGCACATCAGCGCGCAAAAAACGAATGCCAGTCTGGGCTGCAACTGTCTCCATCGCGGGCACAAAGGCGCGTACCGGCAGCATTCCATTGAGCATGCCCGGCACAAACAAAAAAGTTACATCGGTTTTAACCCGTTCGAGAGGTGCATCATAAAGCGGCACATCAAAGTCGTGGCCACTTAAAAAGCGCCGCAGTAATGCCTCGCGCGGTTCTTTTTTGGCTGCTCGCCCAGCGGCACCCATAGCTTTTTTGTTTTGTTCCGCTGCCGTCAAAAAGCGGCTGGTCCAGCGCATTCTGCAATATTCCTGAAGGCCTGGCTGTTGCCATGGTGATGCATGCTCTGCAATCAGCTTGCGCGCCAGTTTTTGTGCCTTCAGTGCTTCATCTGCGCAAAGTGCTTCTGTGATTTTGGACATAAACTCACCTCTGGCTTTGGCTAATGGAGCCTGCCTCTGATACCGGAATAATATTCATAAAACCACCACAGCCGGTAGTTGTCTGGGATGCTTTGTTTTTTATTAGAAAACTCTAAATTAACTGCTCTGGAAACTAACTGACCTTACCCTGACGCTTGCGAATCATACCACCAATGGCACCGCCAAAAGTCGCTCCGGCTGCGTAGGTAAAATAGTTGTTCAAACCGCCGTCGTGATAGCCCATCTGTTGAGAGATAAAGGCCCCGGCAAGGCCAGCGAAAAAGCCAGCTTGCCGTATCCGCCTAAAAGCTTTATCTGCTTTATCTGCTTGACCCAAGTCAAACAGAACTTATCTGTCATTTGAAGGTCTGATTGTTCGAGACAGCAGGAGAACTTTTCTATTTTATGCAACAGCGAGCCACAAAATTTAAGACTTTAAAACCCTGGCGACGGTACATCGGCCTGTTTTTGTCTGTTGTTTGGCTTTCCGTACTGGCTCAGTCTTGCTTGATGGCTGGTTCTATCGACCCTACCGATTCCGGTTATTCCGATCCGAGCACTACTCAAACGACCCATATTGAGCACAACACTGATACCGCTAGGACATGCCAAAGCCCGGCATTCGACTGCCAAGACTGTAATTGTCTTGCGGGAAAAATGTGTTCCCAATCGATTGCTGTTGTTAGCCTGGATAGCGCAGCAGCATTTGAACAAAAAACCAATGCTGAAAAGTTTGCGGCATTAACTTCAAATACCGCACTACTTGTCAAAAGTCATTTTGACCTTAACGCTTTTTTGCAGGCTACAGCGCCCGAAAATTTCCCTCCTGGCCCTGCCATTATCGACCTGCATCAATCCTATCTGCTTTAAAACCCTGCTGATCTGACGAATTTTCTGGATACCCTTTTTACCCGGGTAAATTAGTCACTTTTTGGAGGAACAACATTATGGATTGGTTAATTGGTAATTCTTTTATTATTTTAATTTTGCTGGCATGTGTCGGAATGCACTTTTTCGGACACGGGCATGGAAAATCCCACGGCTCCCGTAAACACGACTCTGTCGTTAGCAAACATCCTGACGACAACACTAAAAAGAGGATGTGAATCATGTTGAATTGGAAAATTATATCTTGGTCGCTCGGCTTAACTACCGCCGTGTCTTTTATTATTTGCGTCACCTGGGGGCTGCTTACACCGCAGGCTGTGCATATGCATGGGTTTCTTGAAATGGTCTTGCCGGGATTCAAATGGCTGACCTGGTGGAGTTTCCCGCTTGGGCTGATAGAAAGCTTCCTGTGGGGTTTTTACATCGGAATAGTCTATGTTCCGATCTATAACTTCGTGCATAAACGCTGGGGCAATGACCCCCGAGGAGCAATGTAATGAAAAGAGCAAGTCATGAGCAAACTTATAAAGACCCGGTTTGTGGTATGGAAGTGAGCTATCTAAGCGCCGCTGATACTAGTGAATACAAGGGCAAAACTTATTATTTCTGCGCCCATTCATGTCGACAGGCCTTTGATGCGGAACCACAACAGTATCTTCACCAACATCGCCAACATGGCATGCCGCCTGGCAACCCAGCTTAGGCACTACCAGCGGGCTTGTTTATAAGCTCGCTGGGAAATTTAAAATTATCTATTGGAGAATAATATTATGAAAAAATTAAACTTGTTTTTATTAGCAACAATTCTGGCAGCTATTACTGCAAGTACAGTATTGGCACAAGACCACCAACATCAACAAGACAGCGAGGGCTATATGTCAGGCATGATGGCTGATTCTGAATCACGCACCAAGTTGATGAATACTATCGCTGCCAACCCTGAAATGAGAGATCAAATGATGACAGCCATGATGCAAACCATGCCTATGAATTCGGATATGGGTTCTGATATGAATTCTGCTATGGATATGCAAAAAATGATGGCTAATCCGGAAATGAAAGCACGCATGGAAAAGCACATTAAAATGATGCAAACCATGTTGAATTCTGAGGGCATGAGTAAGGAAGACATGCAGGCAATGATGAAAAACCCGGAAATGAAGTCGATGATGAAGATGCATGCCAAGTGTTCTAAAATGATGCCATCTGAGATGAAAACAAAACCCGGTATGGATGCGCAAAACCATCATTAAGAAGCAGGTCACTCAGAATAATGCAACGCTATTTCGGACTGATCGCCCTGGTCGGGCTTAGTACATTCCTGCTATCAATCACAATGCTGCACATACTCAGTGTTGAGATTAACTGGGTAGATGATTATGTCAGCTATCTGGCGAATGAGCCGCAGGGCTGGTTATTCGGTTTTGGTGCTTTTGTGCATGGCCTGGGTAACTTGGCACTGGCTTTTGGATTGCGGGCAGTGCTACAGCCCGGGCGCTTGCGCGACTGGGCAGTCAGCCTGTTTGCAGCAGCCGCGGTTGGCATTTTGCTAACCGCGATGTTCCCGATTGACCCCATTGGAGCAGCGGTCACTCTAAGCGGGCGCATCCACAGAACCTTGGCCAGCGGTGCCTTTGTGCTCGAACTTATATCTTTTTTTATATTTTCAGTAGCCTTTGCCCGGGATCGCAATCACCATTGGCAGCAACAAAAATACATTTCATTGTCACTAGCGATTATTTCAGCGTTGGCTGTGGTGTGGTTTCTAGTCGCCGAAGATAACGGCGTAATGCTGGGTTTGGCAGAACGGTCAGCTCTGGGCGCTTTTATGCTCTGGGAAATCTGGATAATTAATCAGCTAATCCGGCCGCTAAACCACCAGAACACCGACAACACAGAGCTTGCAATGGAACGACATAAAAGAGAGGGCGGGTCAACGCCCTTGTTGAAAGTTACCGGTGAAAGATCAGAATCAAATTTACTCAAGGGCTAGAGATGCGAATTTGGTCTAAAGATTTTAATGCGAGCAACAAACCCTGACTGATCAGCAGTAGAGCAAACAGCGGCATCAAAGATTTAAGCAGCCACACCAGCGGCAAACCTCCCGCTTCACGCGAACCCTCATACACGGCCCAGGAAGCGGCGACATAATTCCAGCTAGTGACTAATATAAAGATGGCGAAAGGCAGTAGAAAAACCAGACTACCCAGAAAATTAACCCAGGCTTTATGCCGGGGGCTGGCATCGCGATAAAAAATATCTACGCGTACATGCCCGTCTTCAGAAAGTGTCCAGGCTGCCGCTAACATAAATACCATGGCATGCAAGTATGTGGCAGCTTCCTGTATCGCAATCGAGCCTGCATTAAATACATAGCGACCAAGCACAATTAGAAAAATCAGCAGCACCATTGCCAGCACGAGCCAGGCAATACTACGGCCAATTTTATTAATAATGTTGGCTAAAATTTCCATTCTTACAGCGGCACACTAGAGGACAACTACCATTCTTTGAGCCTCCACATTGCCGGAGCAATAGGGTTAAGTCCGTCCTCATGCGGCTGTAATTCCAGGTTGCCATCACCATCCAGGTCCATGTAATAGTAAGAAACGCCTTTCATCGGTGTGATTTTAACCATATAAAGTTTGCCGTTTTGCCGATATTCCTCAATAGTTTTACCTTCCTCGGTACGGATGCTAACGACGGGTGGTTCTTCATTACCACGAACTTTAGGTGGTAGGGGCTCAGGAATCGGCGGTGGTGGCGGTGCTTTTTCGAAAGTTTTGTTTTCCTGCGCTTGTGCGGAAGTGGACAACAGAAACAAAACTGCGCCAAAGAATAGTAATATTAATTTCCGAGTGTTCTGCATAGCGGCTGCCCTGTGGGGTAAAATCTATGGAGTAAAATCATTTCTAAGCTAAGAATACCACAGACGGCAAATATTCTATGAACAACAATTCCCCTGCAGCAGAGAACTCCAACACTTTATACCTGGTCGATGGCTCATCCTATCTCTACCGGGCGTTTCATGCCCTACCATCACTGAGCAATAGTCAGGGCGACCCTACCGGAGCGATCTACGGGGTGGCCAATATGTTGCGCCGATTGTTGAAAGAGTCCAGTCCGCAGCGGGCTGCTGTGGTGTTTGATGCAAAAGGTAAAACCTTCCGGCATGAGCAATATGCCGACTACAAAGCCAACCGTCCACCCATGCCCGATGAGTTGCGTGAACAACTTACCGGTTTAAAAGAACTGATTAATGCCATGGGTTTCCCGCTGCTTGAAATCAGCGGGGTTGAGGCAGACGATGTTATTGGCACACTATGCGAGGAGGCTGCAAAACAAGGATTAAGCTGTGTTGTATCTACCGGTGATAAGGATCTCGCCCAATTAGTGAATAACAGCGTGACGCTTGTGGACACGATGAAAAATGCACGCCTTACCCCGGATGCTGTGCTTGAAAAATTCGGTGTCCGCCCGGACCAAATCATTGATTACCTGGCACTGGTAGGCGACACTTCCGACAATATTCCCGGGGTTCCCAAGGTAGGGGCAAAAACCGCCGTCAAGTGGCTGCAACAATATGACAATGTGAATGAAATCATTGCAAGGGCGGCTGAGTTCAAGGGCAAGGTAGGTGAAAACTTGCGCGAATTCTTGCCGCAGTTACCGCTATCGCAAGCATTAACCACCATCAAACTGGATGTTCCTCTGGATGTCAGCGCAAATGATTTATTGATGCAGCCGGTGGATGAAAAAGATTTGCTGAAAATCCTGCAGCGCTATGATTTTCATCGTTGGGTGGATGAGTTGCAACAGGGCGAGAATACTGAAAAACAGCCGGATCAGGCCGCAGCAGATGTTGATTACATCACCATATTAGATAACGACACACTAGAACAATGGCTGCAAAAACTAAAATCAGCCGAGTTGTTTGCCTTCGATACCGAAACCACCAGCCTGAACTATATGCAGGCAGAAGTTGTTGGTCTCAGCTTTGCGGTTACGGCAAATGAAGCCGCCTACCTACCACTAGCGCACAACTACCCCGGCTGCCCGCAGCAATTGGATCGGGATGAGGTTTTGCAGCGCTTTAAGCCTTTGTTGGAAAACCCCAGTAAAACCAAAGTCGGGCAACACCTGAAATACGACCGTAATGTACTTCTCAACCACGGCATTGAGCTTAACGGCATTGCCCATGACACCATGTTGGAAAGTTATATTCTAGACAGCACCGCCGGCCGCCACGATATGGATTCCTTAGCCAAGCGCAATCTCGGCAGGGATACGATCAAATTCAGTGATGTCGCCGGCAAGGGTAAAAACCAGCTGACCTTTGATCAGGTGGAAATTGAAAACGCCGCACCCTATGCCGCCGAAGATGCCGATATTACCCTGCAACTGCATCAACATTTATGGCCGCAACTACAACAGCTCCCCAACTTGGAAAAACTCTATCAGGAAATCGAAATCCCTCTGATTTCAGTACTCTCGCGGATGGAAACTACCGGTGTGCTGATTGATGGTGCATTGCTACGCGTGCAAAGCCAGGAACTGGCTAAAAAAATGCTGGAACAGGAGCAACGCGCCTATGAGCTGGCCGGCCACAGCTTTAATCTGGCTTCACCCAAACAATTGCAACATATTTTATTTGTAGAACTGGAATTACCAGTTATCCGTAAAACCCCGAAAGGACAACCATCCACAGCGGAAGATGTGCTGAATGAATTGGGACAGGATTATGAATTACCCCGCTTAATCCTCGAATACCGCAGCACTTCCAAACTAAAATCAACCTATACCGACACCCTGCCCGAACGCATTGATGAACGCAGTGGACGGGTACACACCAGCTACCACCAGGCCGTAGCAACGACCGGGCGGCTGTCATCCTCAGAGCCTAATCTGCAAAACATTCCGGTGCGTACCGCTGAAGGCCGGCGTATTCGTGAAGCCTTTATTGCCCCCCCGGGCCGGGTTATTCTTGCTTGTGATTATTCCCAAATCGAACTACGCATCATGGCGCATTTATCCGCTGACAAAACCCTTCTGGAAGCTTTTCATAACGATCTTGATATCCACAGCGCCACCGCTGCTGAAGTCTTTGCGGTAAGTCTGGATGAAGTCAGCCAAGATCAACGCCGCGCTGCCAAGGCCATTAATTTCGGTTTAATGTACGGTATGTCGGCCTTTGGTCTGGCTAAGCAGCTGGATATTAAACGCGGAGAGGCCCAGGAATATATCGACACCTATTTTTCCCGCTACCCTGGTGTTTTCGAGTTTATGGAAAAAACCCGCGAACTGGCACGCCAGCAAGAATATGTAGAAACCCTGTTCGGCCGCCGCCTGTGGTTAAAAGAAATCAACGCCCGCAACCCCATGCGCCGCCAGGCCGCCGAACGCGCCGCAATTAACGCACCTATGCAGGGCACTGCCGCCGACATTATTAAACGCGCCATGTTGAGTGTAGATGCATGGATGCAGACGGAAAAACCCGCCGCATTGATGATTATGCAAGTGCATGATGAGCTGGTGTTTGAAGTAGCAGAAGATCAGTTACAGGACTTTACCCGGGAAGTTATTTCACGCATGGAAGCGGCAGCCGAGCTCAGTGTGCCATTAAAAGTCGATTCTGATTTTGGCGCGAATTGGGAAGCTGCGCATTAACGAACAGTTCTGGGTTGGCTAGCTTTTAACGCGTGGGCATAAATGCCCACGCGCTAACATACAGAGCACCTAAGACGGGGTAGCGTGGAGGGCGCAGGGCTGGACTGAGGACCAATAGCCATAGCTATTGGCCGAGGGAAGACCAAGCCATGCAGATTCAGATCAAGCCAGGGGCACTGAGAAACACTGGGGTAGAGTGAAAGGATCGCTCTTGCGCGTGCAGGGGCACTGAGAAACACTGGGGCAGCGTGAAAGGATCGCTCTTGCGCGTCCATGCGCTCGCGATCTACCTACATCCAGGGCGGGATGGTCGGGTCGGGTGGCGAGCACATGGCGCTGAAATTAATTTGCAGGGCGCAGGGCTGGACTGAGGGCCAATAGCCATAGCTATTGGCCGAGGGAAGACCAAGCCATGCAGATTCAGATCAAGCCAGGGGCCGTCACCCGACCCGATCAACCCGCTAAAAAAAACCTCGAACCAAAATGGCTCGAGGTTAATAAATGGATTGGTCGTTGGGGGACAGACCAAATCCGTATTCGATCCGTCGAGGGAGGGTTAACGGATCTCGCCACATAGGGAGTGACGGTAGTTATGACCGGGGTTTTTTCGATTTGTTCCGCAAATAAGTAAAAAAGCTTAGTTTTCTTTACCTAAAATGGCTAAGCCTCTGTTTTATATATTAAATAATATTAATATAAACTTGCGGTTTTCTAAGCTAGCCAATCTACTGGCTTGAGGTAGTTTAAATACAAGTCTTCCTCGCTACTACCAGGCTCAGGCTGCCAGTTATAGTCCCAGGCGGCGAGCGGCGGCAATGACATGAGAATGGATTCAGTACGCCCGCCCGATTGCAGGCCAAATAGCGTACCGCGGTCATAAACCAGATTGAATTCCACATAGCGGCCACGGCGATAACGCTGAAAGTCGACTTGTTGCGGGCTGTAGGGATCGTTTTTTCGGCGTTTAACTATCGGCAGGTAAGCCGGTAGATAGGCATCACCAACCGCCCGGGTCAGGGCAAAACAATGCTCAAACCCGCCTTCATTTAAGTCATCAAAAAACAATCCACCTACACCACGAGTTTCATCCCGATGGGGCAGATAAAAATAGTCATCACACCACTTTTTATAGTTTGCATAGACCTTTTCCCCAAAGGGCTCGCAAGCTGTTTTTGCTGTCTGATGCCAATGCACAACATCTTCCCGACGCGGATAATATGGGGTTAAGTCCCAGCCGCCACCAAACCACCAAACCGGTTCTTCACCGGCTTTTTCGGCGATAAAAAAACGCACATTGGCGTGTGAGGTGGGTATATGTGGGTTCAGCGGGTGAATAACTAGCGAAACACCCAATGCTTGAAACGAGCGCCCAGCCAATTGGGGTCTGGCGGCGGTTGCTGAGGCCGGTAGTTGCCTTCCGCGAACCCGGGAATAATTAACCCCGGCTTTTTCAAAAGCCGCACCATTGGTCATAACCCGGGTGCGTCCGCCACCTTTCAGGGCATCAGCATTACCATCACCCCCCCGGCGTTGCCATTTGTCTAGAATAAAATCAGCCTCGCCATCGGCTTCACGCAGACTCTCACAAATGCTTTCCTGCAAACCTAGCAAATAACTTTCTACCGCTTCGATATCAATGCTCATATGGGTGCTCTAACTGAATCTTCTAACCGCGAATTAATGTATTGCTGATGAGGTCACGAATTTCGCTGACATTGCTTTGCTCACCGAGATCTCCATCGAGATAACCTGCCAACTCAGAACCGCTGAAATATTTTTTAAGCTCATCAAGGCTGGTCGCTGCCGCAGACGCTGTTGGGTTGGCACTGGTAGATACAAGCGGGCCCCCAAAAGCTCGGCACAAACGCCGACTTAAAGGATGGTCGGTAACGCGTACTGCCAGCGTTTGATGTTTGCCACGCAGCCAGTCAGGGGTGTCGGATTTTACCGGAAATAACCAACTCACCGGACCCGGCCAACTACCAAGCGCACGGCGCATTTCACAGACCGTGACCGGCGACAGTAGGTTTTGCAATTGTTCGAAATCTGCGGCGATCAGAATCAAGCCCATCTCAACCGGGCGTTGTTTGATGCTCAGGAGCTTTGCTACTGCCTTGGGATTGTACGGGTCACAACCCAGCCCCCAGACGGCTTCTGTAGGCCATGCAATAACTTCTCCTGCAATTAATGCGTCTACTGCTCCCTCAGTCGACAATTCAGGCAAAGATCCGCTCATGGTCTATACAGTCGCTTTAGCGGCGCCTTTTCCTGTAGTCTTCTTTTTGCTAGCTTTCTTCTTGCTGCGTTTTTTCTTACTGGTTTTCTTTTTCCGGGTTTTCTTCTTCGCAGTTTTTTTCTTGCTGGACTTCTTTTTACGGCCTTTGGGTTCGGGCGCGGCTTCCAGCATTTTTAATAGTTGTTCCAGACTAAAAGCTTCCCAGTCGACATCTTTCGGTCCCAGCCTGGCGTTTTTATGTCCGTCGGTAACGAAAGGCCCCCAGCGACCTTTGACAATCTGGATTTCGCCCATGGGGGTGTCTTTAATAACTTTGAGGATTTTAGCTAAATCTGCAGCAATTTTTTCTTTGATCAGCTCCAGTGCCCGCGGTAATTCAACCGTGTAAGGGTCATCCTCGCCCTTAAGCGACACAAATTTACTGCCATAGCGAATATATGGCCCGAAGCGACCGATATTGGTAGTAACCGACTCGCCATCGGC
Source organism: Lysobacterales bacterium (assembly GCA_021648125.1). Classification (GTDB taxonomy): domain Bacteria; phylum Pseudomonadota; class Gammaproteobacteria; order Xanthomonadales; family SZUA-36; genus SZUA-51. Next base: position 30,584 of record JAKITK010000002.1, on the reverse strand, counting down.
GGTGTCGCCCAGTTGCCGTGGCAACTTAAACAGTTCCAATGCCTCACCGTAAGTAATAGTGCTGATTCGTTGACCGAAACGAAGCCCGGCAAATTCCGGCTTGCCGTCAGTATTTTCAAAGTCCTCACGCGTACCGATCTGTGCGTACGGCCCGTAGCGGCCCAGCCGAACGGATAGTTCCAGCGCTTCTCCCAGCTTATTTTTTACATGGCTCGGGGGCACATTGCCCAACAAGCGTTTCATTTTAGCTTCGCTGCGGGATACGCTTTCTTCTTTTTCTTTAACTAAGGCGATGAAGGGCTTCCAAAAAGACTTCATCAAGGGTACCCAATCTTTCTCACCGCGGGACACCGCATCCAGTTCGTCTTCCAGCCTAGCAGTAAAGCCGTAATCAACATAATTTTCAAAATGTTTGGTTAGGAAGGTTGCTACCACTATGCCAGTATCGGTGGGATGAAAGCGTTTGCGATCGAGCAACACATAATCCCGGTTAACCAGGGTTGAAATAATATTGGCATAAGTTGAAGGTCGGCCGATACCATATTCTTCTAGCACTTTTACCAGACTAGCCTCGGAATACCGTGGCGGCGGTGAGGTAAAGTGTTGCTCTGAACGAATTGTTGCAAGGCCAACTGTTTCACCCTCGGTTAGCGCCGGCAGGCGTTTTTCGTCTTTCTTTTCTGACTGGGCAACACTTTCTTCGTAAGCGGCTAGAAAACCGGGGCGGGCAATAGTCGAGCCGCTAGCCCGAAAGGTTGCGCCGTCGACATCAAACTCTGCGGCCACCAGATGCATCAGCGCGGGAATCATCTGCGATGCTATGGTTCGTTGCCAGATCAAGCTATAGAGCTTAAATTGGTCATCATCCAGGAATGGCCTCACCCTGGATGGGGTCAGGCTGGCTGAAGTCACGCGGATGGCTTCGTGCGCTTCCTGAGCATTTTTGGCTTTGGTTTTATAATAATTGGGTTTTTCCGGTACATTTTCAGCCCCGTATTGGCTGCTGATTTGTCGGCGGATATCGCTCAGCGCATCGGCTGACAGCGATACCGAATCGGTACGCATATAGGTAATTAAACCCTCGTTGCTACCTTCTACCGGCACGCCTTCATAGAGCTTTTGTGCGGTGCGCATGGTGCGCTGTGCGGTAAAACCAATTTTTCTGGCGGCATCAACCTGCAGCGTAGAAGTGATAAACGGCGGTGCCGGGCGGCGTTGTTTTTCCCGACGGGTAATCCGGGCTACCTTGAGTTTGCCAGCGGCAGCGAGTGCTAATCGATCGCGGATGCCATTCGCTTGGGAGGCATTATTGATATCGAATTTTTTAACTTTATTGCCATCAAGAATATCCAGATTAGCAATAAACCCTTTGCCGTCTTTACTGAGGTCGGCCTCAATGGTCCAGTATTCCTGCGGGTCGAAGGCCTCAATTTCAGCTTCGCGTTCAACAATTAGGCGTAATGCGGGTGACTGCACCCGACCAGCTGAAAGCCCTGGGTTAACCTTGCGCCATAACAGCGGTGAAAGATTAAAACCTACCAAGCGATCGAGTGCCCGGCGACCCTGTTGGGCATTCACTAGGTTCATATCCAACTCGCGAGGGTTGGCGACCGCACCCTGGATGGCTTTTTTGGTGATTTCTGAAAACACCACCCGAAAAACTTTTTTATTTTTGAGTAATTTTTTATCCCGCAGAATTTCTGCCACATGCCAGGATATGGCTTCTCCCTCGCGATCCAAATCAGTTGCTAGGTAAATAGCCTCGGCTTTTTTAGCTTCACGAATAATTGCATCGATATTTTTTTTACTGCGGGGAATCCGCCGATAATGCATTTTGAAGTCCGCATCGGTTTCAATTGCCCCATCGCCTTTGATCAGATCACGCACATGACCGAAGGATGCAAGCACTTTGAAGTCCTTACCTAGATATTTATTAATGGTGGTCGCTTTTGCCGGCGACTCCACGATCAACAGATTTTTTGCCATTCTTTTTTTTGCCTAACTAAACGACAACCGACGACCTTCGCGATCGTCGGTTGTGCGTGATGTTTATCCTGTTATTAGAAAATACTGCCGTAAACGACGGCCAAAACAGGCTCTCCTTATTATTAATGCAGGTATTCCCCCTCGTTGTCAAACATCAAATCTTCCATGGAGGCAAAATTTGCCTCCTGACCGGGTTGATTGAAGAGTACCATCAGCACCACCCACTTCACATCTTCGAGGTCAATATCCTCGTTTTCCAGCGCCTGTAATCGGTCTAAAACTAGCTCGCGGCAATGGGTGTCGAGCACCGCGGTGTTCTCCAAATATAACAAAAAACCACGACAATCTGCATCCAGCCGATCCAGTTCATCGGCAGTGTAGACCCGCATCGGCTGATTGTTACTGACGACTGCTGCCGAGCTGTCCCGCTGCTCAGCCAACACATCAAGCCAGTGAAAAGCCTTATCAATTTCAATATTGGTAAAGCCAGCCTGGTGTAGCGATTCCTCCATCGACTGCCGATCATCGGCAGTGCTAGGTTGCTCGTAGATGTAGTTTTCAAACAGGTACATCAGCACCTCAAGTACATTTTCTTTCATTATCTTTCAGTTTCTCAAAAAAATTATGCTTTACGGCTGAAAGCGCCACCGGGATAAGTTTCGACCAATCCTCTCAACTCCAACATGAGTAGCATGGAAGACACAGCCTGCGGTGTCAATCCGCAAGCGCTACTAATTTTATCCATATGCTGAGGGTCATAGCTCAAACAATCCCACAGTTGTCGGTATTCCGGGTCATCCGGCATGCCAGAGACCTCGAAATTCCGCTTATTATCAGCAGATATGGGTGTACTTGTCTCCGCAAACAAGGTCTGGCCTCTACCTTCCGCCCAAGCTTCGCCCTTATCTTCACCCCCACCTTCTTCCTCGATCAGTCGCTGGCGTAATTCTGCGGCCAGCTCAGCGGCAACCGAGGTAAGTTCCTGGAGCACGTCTTTGCCGGTTTCCACCAGCTTGGCTCCATCACGGATCAACCGATGGCAACCGCGCGCCATGGGGTTATGGATTGACCCTGGGATCGCAAATATTTCGCGGCCCTGCTCGGATGCCAGCCTTGCTGTGATTAATGAACCACTACGATAGCCGGCTTCAACCACGAGTGTTCCTAATGAAAGCCCGCTGATAATTCGATTACGGGAGGGAAAGTGTGAAGGGCGCGCTTCGGTCCCCGGCGGAAACTCGGAAACCAGCAAGCCTTGGGTGGCAATTTGTGCCGCCAGTGCGCGATTACAGGCTGGATAAATCACATCCACACCGGTACCCAAAACAGCAATAGTGGCAGCCTGCTTCAGCGCCGCCTTATGTACCGCTGCATCAATCCCATCAGCAAGGCCTGAGGTCATCAGCAAGCCCTGCTGGCTGAGATAAGCGGCAAAGGCAGTGGCGTTTTCCAGCCCCCCGCGAGTCGGGTTTCTGGAGCCAACAACAGCAAGCTGTGGCTGCCACAATAACATCGGGTCGCCCACCAGCCACAAGGCCACTGGGGGATCAGGAATGCGTTTTAATAATGACGGGTAGTCAGGATCATCAATGGTCAACAAATGGTGCTCAGGGGCAGACAGCCAGTCAAGATCGTCCTTGAGCCGTTGACTATTTGCTTGATTCAGATAGCGCCGAGTAACCGAGGGGAGCCGGGAGTTTGAAAATACTGAGGCAATACCGCCTGCCTCCAGTGCTGCGAGAATATCTGCACGCCCCAGTTTCGGGGCGCGCAGTGCAATACACCATTCGGATAAAGGCGTGCTCAGAGACGCAAATCCCCGTGTTTAAGCAGATCGCCTTGTTTGATCTCACGCGAGCCGCCTTCGACAGCCTTATGTTGGCCACCGACTATCAGGCCGTAACTGATATTGTTAAAGCTGCGGAACACCATCAACTGACCGACAAACTCATCCGGCAGAGTGACTTTTTCGTTAGCATATCTGGTGTCGTAGGCGGGAGTACCTTTGATATATTTCGCTTTATCGGTTATCTCTACGCCAGGGTGGAATACTGAGAAAACATGGCCGGCTTTAACGCCCTGTGAGCTACCCGCGCTCAAAGCGACAACCCGGAAATGCCCAGCATTCATCACTTTATCGCTAATGCTCAGCACATGCATATCGGCAGGCACTTGATCTAGAACGCGTGGGTAAAAATTATTTTCATAGACAAAAGCATCAACCGGAAGCAGCCGATCACCGGGCTTCACTGCGCGCTTACCACCTAAGACTTCAAGTATCGCAGGGTCTCCGCTTTTAACCACTCTTACTCTGGCAACTTCATACAGCTCATAATCGACAATGACCGCATCTTTAGAGCTGAAGAAGCCTGTCTCACTCTTGGGCACATAACCACCGAAGCGCGTGTTCCCTTGCTTGCGCCATTCTAAACCACCCTCTTTGTGTTGTTTGGCTTCATAAATAAAACTCAGCCCAACAACCACAAACTCTTTCCCATAATCACCGCTAATTCCGCGGGCATAGGTGCGATCGCCGCGAACCGCATTCATCTGATCTTCGTTGTTGGAAACGATATAGGGCAGTTGATCAAACTCTTCTGCACTGATCACCCGCGGCTTCAGCAAGATGTCGTCAATCACATCTAACGGTATGGTGTTGATGGGTTCAGCATCCTTGCGAATTTGCGGCTGAACACGGTTCACCACTAACTGCGGTTTCCCGTCTACATAAATTAACGAAATCCGGTCACCGGGATAAATCCAGTGCGGATCCGCAATTTGCGGGTTGGCCTGCCAAATAGCGGGCCATTGCCACGGGTGTTGTAGAAATCTGCCCGAAATATCCCATAGCGTATCGCCTTTAACAACGACATACTCCTGTGGATGATCGGCTCGTAATTGCACATCCTGTGCTTGAACTGTTGAAAACCACGCCAGTGCAAAAATAAGCACAGTTAATTTGAGTCCAGTCATATTCCTTTTCACTTTACAATCCCCCGGATCGGTTGGGTTAAGATAAAATTACCTATAAATCGCTCGTTTAAATGAGGAAATATGGAGCAAATACTGCATAAAATCAGGCTTGCTTCTTGTTATTTCATGGCATCTAGCCATAATCCTCACTTATCATCATAATTCGTTAGCTGAAAAACTTCACCTATTATATTGGAAATCTATGGCAATACTTAACATTATCGAGTTCCCAGATCAGCGTTTACGCACCGTTGCTAAAGCGATTGAGACGGTAAATGAGGACATTCGCCAACTCGCCGCCAACATGCTGGAAACCATGTACGACGCGCCTGGTATCGGCCTTGCAGCTACTCAAGTCAACATTCACAAACAACTTTTGGTGCTCGATGTCAGTGATGAAGGCGACCAACCGATGGTTTTTATAAATCCGGAAATTTTAGTCAAAGATGGCATTCAAATTTATGCAGAAGGTTGCTTATCTGTGCCCGGATTTACCGCCGAAGTTCAACGAGCCGAAGAAATCCGGGTAAAAGCCACCAACGAAAAGGGTGAATCTTTTGAACTTGAAGCACACGGACTGCTCGCAATTTGTATCCAACATGAAATGGATCACCTCAAGGGCAAACTGTTTGTTGATTACCTGTCGCCACTGAAACGCCTGCGCTTGAAGAAAAAACTGGAAAAACAACATAAGGCCGATAAACTGGAAGCCCAGAAACAACTTTAATCGATGAAAACTAATTCAAATAAAACTGCGCCACTGAGGATCGGCTTTGCCGGCACCCCGGATTTTGCCGCTCAAAGCCTCCAGGCGCTGCTGCAAAGCAATTACCAACTAGTTGCCGCCCACACTCAGCCTGACCGCCCTGCCGGGCGTGGGCGGGCGCTGAGCGCGAGCCCGGTTAAGCAACTGGCCAACCAACACCAGATTCCTGTTTATCAACCGCAAAGCCTGCGAGATACCAACGCGATTGCAGAATTAAAAGCGCTGAATCTGGATTTACTGATTGTTGTTGCCTACGGACTGATCCTCCCTGAAGAAGTCCTGAATGTTCCAAAAATGGGCTGTTGGAATGTACATGCCTCTTTGCTACCGCGTTGGCGGGGTGCCGCACCCATCCAGCGCGCGATCCAGGCGGGTGATCAACACACTGGGGTGTGCATTATGCAAATGGATACCGGCCTCGACACCGGTCCAGTGCTGCATCGCATCAGCACCGCAATATCAACCAACGAAACTGGCGGCAGCCTGCACGACCGACTGGCACAACTAGGCAGCCAAGCACTACTGGAAACCCTCAGTGCAGCAGATCGCGGAGAACTACCGCAAGCTGAGATACAGCCTGAGCAAGGCATCAGTTACGCACACAAACTTAGCAAGGCGGATGCCCACATCGACTGGAATCAACCGGCTGAAGTTATCGAGAGAAGCATTCGCGCTTTTGACCCCTGGCCGGTGGCCTGGGCAATGTTGGATGCAGAACGAATCCGGATCTTTAGCGCGCGGGTAATAGCCACCACTAGCGATTCAACACCCGGCACTATCCTTGCCGTCAGCGAAACCGGCATCCGTGTTGCCTGTGCTGTGGATCAACTGGAAATAAGCTGCTTACAAAAAGCTGGGGGCAAAAAGATAAGTGCCGCTGACTATTACAATGCCAGCCGGCAAAACGCCGCTAAACAACAGGTCAAATTATGAAAACCGCCCGACTAACATGCCTTCGGGTGCTGCTAGCCACTTCTCCGGCAAAAGGCAAAAAGAGCATGTCCCTGGATGCTGCGCTCGCCAACTACCTGCCAAAACTGGAAGAGCCCCGCGACCGGGCGCTAACCCAGCGACTTGCCTATGCCACCTTGCGCTGGCTAGGGGCCACAGAATATTTCAGCGGAAAATTATTAAAAAAGCCATTAAAAAACAAAGACCGGGATATCTACTTATTGATCCAGCTCGGTCTGGCTCAGCTCTGGCGCGAAGAAATTCCGGCACATGCAGCCGTGCATGAAACGGCTGCTGTCGCCCGCGGGCTGGGTAAACCCTGGGCGGTTTCACTGATTAATGGGGTCTTAAGAAACTTTCAACGCCAGCGCGAAGCCTTGGAAGCAGGATTAGCACAATCTACGGCGCGCTGGTCGTCCCCGGACTGGTTAATCCAGCGTCTACAAGCAGCCTGGCCAGAGCACTGGCAGGCTATTTTGAGCGCCAATAGCCAACAGGCACCGATGTGGCTGCGAGTTAATTTGAGTAAGCACAGTCGTGAAGATTACCTAAAGCAATTGCAAGCAGAAGGCATTGCTGCGACTGCCGGTGGCTGGACAAAAGCCGCGATTCGCCTTGAACAAGCCTGTCCGGTCAATCGTTTGCCCGGTTTTAGTGAGGGCGCGGTATCGGTACAGGATTCGGCGGCTCAGCTAGCGGCAGAAATTCTTAACCCGCAAGCCGGGGAGCGACTGCTTGATGCCTGCGCCGCGCCAGGCAGCAAAACCTGTCACCTGCTGGAGCTTGAACCAAAAATTTCAGCAGTAACCGCGCTCGACAACAGCGGCACAAGGCTGGTGCGGGTCAGCGAAAACCTTCAACGCCTTAGTCTAGATGCCAAGGTGCTCACCGGTGACGCAACTAAACCCTCAGACTGGTGGGACGGGCAAAGTTATGACCGCATCCTGCTCGATGCCCCCTGCTCATCCCTCGGGGTTATTCGTCGACACCCGGATATCAACTGGCGTCGCCAACCTGCCGATATCGACACAGTGCAACAGATTCAATTTGAAATCCTCAGCAGTTGCTGGAAATTACTAAAACCCAGCGGCAAACTGCTGTATGTCACCTGTTCTGTGTTACCAACAGAAAACCAAGCGGTGATTGAGCGCTGGCTAGCTACGGTCGACAATGCCCGCACCCTCCCGCTCAGTAACGACTGGGGTTTGAGCGCCGGTGCTGGGCGTCAAATTTTACCGGGCGAGGATGAGCATGGAAACGATGGTGATGGTTTTTTCTATTGCCTGCTGGAAAAGAACAAACAATGAAAACCTGCAAAACCAAGCTGTTGTTGATGCTGGCAGCCACCTTGTTACTGGGGGCCTGTAATCACGGCGAACACAGCGATCCATTTTTTAAGGTCAAGTCTGTTGAGGCTGATGTAAACACCCAACCCATCAAAGTTTATGCTGAACTGGAACTGAAATTCTCCCCAGCGGTTGAGGAAGCATTGAACAAGGGCGTGAGCATTCCACTTAAAGCCATTGCCAGAGTTACTGCTGATAACCGCCTCGGCTGGACCATTGTTGATCATGGTCAACGCTGGGAAATTCACTATCTACCCTTATCCCGGCATTATCAACTAAAAGACCTACACAGCAAAAAAACCACTACCTGGCCGCGCCTACGACATGCGCTTGGGGCGCTGCGGCGAATCACAATTGAATTACCGCCGACTGAACTTGCGCCCGGAAATTACCGCATTGAGTTTAAAATTTTCCTCGATCGCAGAAAATTACCGGCCCCTATGCGCTTGCCGTCACTGGTATCATCAGGCTGGCAACTGGAGACTAACTGGTATCAATGGCCGTTTCAGATAACAAAATAAGACGCCTGCTGTTTAAAACCCTGCCGATCGCTGCCGGACTGATCCTGCTGTTGGGGGCCTTATTCCTGATCGCGGATGTTAAAGAAGGCTCTGACCGCTTCGCCCGACACTATGTCTGGGTGCTGGTGCTCACTATTGCTGCACTGGTAGTCATGTTGGTATCTATCGGCGCACGACTGATTAAGCTCTACCGCCAGGTACGCCAGGAAAAACCGGGCGCACGACTGACTGCCACTATGGTGCGGAGTTTTCTGGTGCTGACTATCCCCCCGGCACTGATCGTGTTTTTATTTTCCATTCAGTTTTTGAATGAAACTATCAATGGCTGGTTCGATGTCAAAGTAGAATCGGCTTTATCGGATTCAATAGAGCTCGGACAAAAATTTCTGGATATGCAAACTTTACAGGCGCGCAACCGGGTGCATGAAATTGCCAGGGACATAGATATGACCCCAGGCAGCCAGCTAGCAACCCAACTGCTACGCCGAGTGAGTGCTGCTGGTCCGGTAGAGTTATCGGTGATGGACTACCGTGGGCGAATTTTCCGCACAGCCAATATCGACCCCAACGAACTGGTACCCAGTCGGCCAAATGACTTTGCTCTGCTGCAGGCCGCCGAACGCGGTACCTATGCGGCAGCCGAACCCGCTAGCGACGGTAATTTACAGGTACGCGTGCTCAGCCAGCTACCAGAGTCGCGAGAAGGTACTAAATATCTGATTCAGGCACTCTATCCGCTGCCGCAGAACTTTACCGAGCTGGCGGGTAATATCCAGTCAGAGTATGAACGCTTCCAACGGGTTGACTACCTGCGCGACTCACTTAAACGCAGCTTTACCCTGATTCTTTCGCTGGTAATGATGATCAGCATACTACTTACCATCTTGGCTGCATTGAATGCAGCCAGGCGTATGGTTCGACCTATTTCAGAACTTGCGGCGGCCACCGAATCGGTCGCCGGGGGCGACCTTGAACGCGTGATTGTGAGTAAACAACAAGATGAGCTAGGCTTCCTTGTTCATTCGTTCAACTTGATGACCACCGAACTAAAACAAGCCAGTCGGCAAAACAAACAGTCTCATGACTTGCTGCAACGCCAGCGCGAATACCTGCGCACCGTTCTCAGCCGACTTTCTGCCGGGGTGATGTCCATTGATGGTGGCGGTCGCCTGATTACCAGCAATGAAAGCAGCGGCAACATACTGGCTATCCCGTTACAACAGCTTGAGGGTAATACCTTGGCTGATATTTCAACCCGCTACCCGCTGATAAAACCACTCGCTGAACGCATTCAGAAGGCTATCGAATTAAGCGAAAATACTTGGCGTGAAGAGCTTAAATTAACCCGGGATGGCGCCCCTTTGGTATTGATGTGCCGCGGCTCTTTGTTGCCGGAGCACGATAGCGAGGTAGCGGGGCTGGTGGTGGTATTCGATGATGTTACCGTGCTCGATCAGGCCCAGCGTGAAGCCGCCTGGGCAGAAGCCGCCAGAAGAATGGCGCACGAAGTGAAAAACCCGCTAACGCCGATACGCCTGTCCGCCGAGCGTCTGCAATATAAACTGGCGAGCAAGCTGGATGAAAAAGACCGGGCCATGCTCGAAAGGGCCACCGACACCATCGTCAACCAAGTGGATGCGCTCAAGGATCTGGTCGATGATTTTGGCGATTACGCCCAGGATACCGCCACCAATGTTGGCCTCAGTCAGGGGCTGGCAAAACTTAATCTCGACGCATTAATTCGGGAAGTTGCCGGCATGTATGCTGATCCGCAGCGACCGGATCTCATCAGCCTGCAACTGGCAGCCGGTGCCCAGCCAATGACCGGAAACAGCGGCCAACTGCGGCAACTTCTGCATAATTTAATCCGTAATGCCACCGAAGCGGTCAACGGCAAGGCTGATGCCAGAATTGAGATTCGCAGCAATATCACCAGCCAGCCCAGCAGCAAACACTCTCTGGCAAATATAGTCCTTGAAATTCTCGATAACGGTAACGGAATCGACAAAGCCATAGGCGAGCGACTTTTTCAGCCCGGCACAACCATCAAGCCCGGCGGCAGCGGCCTGGGCCTGGTTATATCGCATAAAATCGTCAGCGCCCACAAGGGTAGTATTCAGCTGCGTAATCGAGCGCATGGCGGGGCTGTGGTTGAAGTCTGTTTTCCGTTACAAGCCTGATGCAAACCTGAAATCATCAAATTTATTTTCCCCGCACTTGTCGGTAAACCGGGCCCCACTCTCAGTGATTAAAATTTAGCCCAGCAGCGCTCTACCGGGTATCGATTGCAACAACTGACGGGTATATTCCTGTTGCGGGTTCTCGAACAAATCCCGACCACTGCCCTGTTCCACAATTTCACCTTTGTACAACACCACAATACGGTCAGCAATGTGCTTTACCACCGCCAGATCGTGGGATACAAACAGCATGGTCAGGCCATACTCTTTGCCTAAATCCAGCATTAAATCTAGTATTTGAGCTTGAATAGTTACATCAAGTGCAGACACCGGCTCATCGGCCACAATGAATTCAGGCCGGGTTGCAAGCGCCCTGCCAATAGCGATACGCTGGCGCTGACCACCTGAAAATTCATGGGGATATTTACGCACAAACGCCCGCGCTAAACCGACATCATCCATTAATTTTAGAACCCCTTGCTCGACGGTTTTCTTGGTCTCAATTTTGTGCAGCAGCAAAGGCTCGGCGAGAGTGTCATAAACCGACATACGCGGGTTCAGCGAGGCATACGGGTCCTGAAAAATCATTTGCATGCGTCTGCGCATTTTTTTCAAGTCCTTACCCTGCAGCTCGGTGAGATCAACACCATCAAAACTAATGCTTCCGGAGGTAATAGGAACCAGCCTTAAAATGGAGCGCCCCAAGGTTGATTTACCACTGCCAGACTCGCCCACCAGGCCCAAAATTTCACCTCTGCGAATATCCAAAGTGACATCTTTAATGGCTTTTACCGGTTCTTTATGCTTGCCTTGACCAAACCAAGTGTTTAGATTTCGGATAGAAATAAGGGCTTCGGACTGGCTCCCAGAAACCACTTTAGTGCCTGCTGGAATAGCTGCCAATAACGACCGAGTATATGGGTGCTGTGCATTTTTGAAAATTTTCTGGCGGTCACCGTGCTCAACGATTTTGCCTTTTTTCATCACAATAATCTGATCTGCAATATCGGCTACTACGGCAAGATCGTGGCTAATAAATATTATTCCGATGCTGTGCTTTTTTTGCAGATCAGCCATCAGCTTCAAAATTTGTGCCTGTATGGTTACATCTAATGCAGTAGTGGGTTCATCGGCTATCAATAATTTAGGTTCATTGATAAGCGCCATTGCGATCATCACCCGCTGACGCATGCCGCCAGAGAACTCGTGGGGATAGCTGTCGATAGTAGAATCTGGGTCGCGGATACCGACCTCTTCCATCAGTTCAATGGCGTGCTGTCGAGCCTCTTTTTTAGCCACTCCTTTATGGTAAATAATAGGCTCCATCAGCTGATGGCCAACGGTCATATAAGGGTTGAGACAGGTCATCGGGTCCTGAAATATCATGGCGATATCGCGGCCACGAATATGGCGTAATTCCGCTTCCGACAACTGTAATAAATCATTGCCTTCAAACACCGCGCTACCCCCTTCGATTTTACCCGGTGGTGTCGGTATCAAGCCTAACAAGCTGTAACAGGCAACTGATTTTCCAGAGCCTGACTCGCCGATGATGGCAGTGATTTTTCCAGTTTCTACAGTAAAACTGATATCGTCTACTGCTTTAACCTCGCCGTTACGCGTGTGGAAACTGACTTTTAGATTTTGAACATTCAATAATGACATAGCAAATTTTTCCTCGGCCTAATCTTTAGAGCTACGCACATCGAGCGCATCGCGTAGGCCATCACCTAAAAAGTTCAGGGAAAATAAGGTTAGCGCGAGTGCCAACCCGGGGAAAATCAACAACCAGGGAAACTCTTCCATGGTTTCTGCACCGTAGGAAATTAACAGGCCCCAAGAGGTTTGTGGTGGTTGTATTCCCAGGCCTAAAAAGCTTAAAAAAGCCTCCAGCAACATCACCCCGGGAATGGTCAGCGTGGTGTAAACAATAATTGGACCCAAGGCATTAGGCACCAAGTGCTTACGAATAATAGCCACCGGCCCAAGCCCCAGAGAAACCGCTGCTTCGACAAATTCTTGTTGTCTGAGGGCTTGCACCTGGCTGCGCATAATACGCGCCATGGTGAGCCACTCGACCATGCCAATGGCCAAAAACAGCAACAACAAATTGCGTCCAAACACCACCATTAACAAGATGATAAAAATCATAAATGGCAGGGCATAAAGTATATCTACCATGCGCATCATAAAGGCATCAGTTCTACCGCCAACATAACCTGCAATAGCACCATAGCTAACCCCGATAATCAAGGCTACGGCGGTTGCTACAAAACCCACCGCCAGTGAAATTCGCCCGCCATACATAATTAGAGTCAGTAGGTCCCGACCAAAAATATCCGTACCCAGCCAATGTTGAGCCGATGGCGGGGAAGCACCCAAATCGAGGTTTTGTTGTTCATAACCATAAGGTGCAATCCAGGGGGTTAGCAGGGCAATAATACTAAACAGCATCAGCACCGCCAGGCCGAACAGCGCCATGCGGTTCTTTTTCAGCCGGGTCCAAGCATCCTTCCACAAGGAAGTGCCTTGTTCAGCCATGGCAATGTCACTGATTTTATTTTTCGGCACATTATTCTCAGCACTGGTATTTTCAACTGATGTCATTTTGACTCTCCCAGTTGGGCTCGCAGCCTGGGATTCATCCATGCGGCAAGAATATCTGCGAGCAGATTGAATAAAATAATCAGCGTTGAGAGAAATACGGTGGTACCCAATATCATGGTGTAATCACGATTAAAAGCGGCCTGAACATAAAAGCGCCCAAGACCCGGGATTTGAAAAATGGTTTCCACCACAAACGAACCTGCCAACAAACCAGCAAAAGCCGGGCCTAAAAACGCTACCACGGGGATCATGCCGCCGCGCAAGGCATGTTTTACCACAATGCGCCATTCCGGCAAGCCTTTAGCGCGCGCTGTGCGAATATAATCTTGGGACATTACCTCCAACATGCCGGCCCTTCCCAAGCGGGCAATATAGGCGGCGTAGGCTGCTCCCAAGGTCAGGCTGGGAAGGATTTTATCCCCCGGAATATCACCCCAACCAGCTACCGGTAACCACTCCAGATAAATTCCGAACACCAACACCAATAGCGGCCCGAGCAAAAAGGTAGGCATGCAGATACCGATCATGGCGAATGACATAGGAATGTAGTCTTGGGCCGTATTTGGTTTTAAGGCCGCCATTATCCCTGCCAAGCCCCCCAGAATTAATGCCACCAATAATGCGTAAGCACCGAGCTCGGCTGTCACCGGCAAACCGGCTGATATTAATTCGTTAACATCACGGCCGGGGTATTTAAACGAAGGCCCAAGATCGCCTTTAGCAAGATCGCCTAAATAGGCAAAATATTGTTGTGATATCGGCAGGTCAAGTCGGTACTGCGCTTCCAGTGCCGCCTTTACCTCAGGCATTACTGCCTTATCGCTATCAAAGGGGCCCCCGGGTGCTGCGCGCACCAGAAAAAAAGTCACGGTTATCACCACCAAAATCACCGGGATGGCCTGTAATAATCTTAGAAAGATAAATCGCAACATAATCTACTCACCTTCCTTTGAATTATTTACAGCTTGCAGCCACACATATTTGAAGTTGAACGAATCCATTAAATTGGATGGCAAGCCTTTTACTGCAGGATCCACCAAGCGTTTGGTAGAGTAGGTATAGATCGGAATAATGGGCATTTCTTCCATCAGCATGGTCTCGGCTTGATAAAATAGTGCAAAGCGCTCTTGCTTGGATTTGGCCTGCGGTGCTTTAGTTAAAATGAGTTCATCATAAAGAGGGTCGGCATAACCGGTTTTATTATTACCACCACCCGTGAGGAACATGTCGAGAAAATTATTCGGATCCACATAATCACCGATCCAACCCCGTCGAGCAACCTGATACTCCATCTGGGTAAGAGAGTCGAGGTACACTTTCCACTCTTGGTTGGCGAGGGTGACCTCAATATTGAGTGCATCTTTCCACATCTGCTGTATCGCCACGGCTACTTTGCGATGACTTTCGCTGGTGTTATAGACCAATTCCAGACCGGGCCAGCCTTCACCGTTGGGGTAGCCGGCCTCTGCCAGCAGGGCTTTGGCTTTTTCAACATCGTAGTTAAACAGCTTAGGGGGCTGGTAGCCCAGCGTTCCCGGCGGGGTAATGGCATATGCGGGAAAAACCAGGCCTTGCATCACTGTGCGGGTTAGTTTTTCCCGGTCAACCGCCATCGATAAGGCCTTGCGAACCCGCACATCATCCATAGGCGCGCGTTGGGTATTGAGCATGTAGTAGTAGGTGCCGAGGTAAGGCGCTTGCATAAAGGGGGTGTTTTCCATCTCTCGATAACCGGGGATTTTTTCTAGCGGTGTATCGTTGGTTAGGTGCAGCTGCCCCGCTCGAAACATGCGCTCTTCGCTGACAATATTCTCTGTGGGATAGAACACAATTCCATTCAGCTTTACTTTATCGGCATCCCAGTAGGTTTCGCTTTTCTCCACTACAATACGGCGATTAAGCAACCATTCGGTAAGTTTAAAGGGACCATTGCTAACGATGTTTTTGGCCCGGGTCCATTTGGTAAAACGGTCGGTAGCCTTACCGAATTTTTCGAGAGTAGCGCGATGCACCGCATAAGTGCTGTAGTGATCCATCAATTGTAAAAAGTAAGGGGTGGGTGCATTCAGGCTTACCTGCAAGGTGAGGTCGTCCAATGCCTTCACGCCTAAATCGTCAGGGTTTTCTAGTTTACCGGTGGCATAGGCCTCCGCATTTACCATGGGAAAGAGCATATAAGCATATAAATTACCCATGTTAGGATTAAGCGCCCGCTGCCAGGACCAGACATAGTCATGTGCGGTAACAGGATCGCCGTTAGACCAACGGGCTGCAGGATTGATATAAAAAGTGAGCACAAGACCGTCTTCGCTATACTCCCAACGCTCGGCCACCCCGGGTTCTGACTCCAGAGTGTACGGGTTTTTGACTGCCAAGCCTTCAAATAAGGCGCGCAATATACGACTTTCAGGAACGCCGGTGACCACATGCGGGTCTAGCCCTTGCGGCTCGGTGCCGTTACCTAGGTGCAAAATGCCATCGCGGTTGCCTGTGGTGACTTTAGATTCCCCACCAATACAGGCCATAAGCAGGCAAGAAAATAGAATAATAATGAAAAACTTCAGGGTGTTGAAAGGCATATAAAAGAGGCTTTTGAATTCGGGAGCCTAACTTTATCCTATTGCAAGTAATTTATCAGGCTTATCTGTTACCTTTCTTTACAAAGCTATCTCTTCTAGTCCACAATCAGCAAATTTACCGCTATTGACACCACCATTCCACTGAGAGACTGACAGTGGTCGGCAATTTTGGTATTCTGTTGCATGAAAACAACAACAATCCATTCAGAGCAATGCAAGCAAATGACCGATCCTAGAATCCTCGTTGTAGATGATGAAGCCGATATCTGCGAGTTGGTAAAAGATATTCTCGAAGATGAAGGCTATCAAGTTGATACCGCCGAGAACGGGGAAACCGCCCGGGCAAAATTTGGCGCAGAAATGCCGGATCTGGTATTGCTCGACATATGGATGCCGGATACCGATGGTATTTCTCTGCTGCACGAATGGCAGGCTCAAAACAGCCAATGTTGCCCGATCGTGATGATATCCGGCCATGGCACAGTGGAAACCGCAGTGGAGGCAACCCGCGCGGGAGCCTTCGACTTTGTGGAAAAACCTTTATCGCTGGGTAAGCTTATTATGACGGTGGAGAAGGCACTGGAAAGCGGCCGCAATGCGGCCAATGCCGACGCGTTACCTACCCGCTCACAAGCCGCCTCCGAGCCCTTAGGCAGCAGCGCGGTAATGGCAGAGCTCAGGGCTAAAGCCGAGCAAGTTGCAGCTGTAAGCGAGGCGGTGTTGATTTCCGGTGAAGCGGGTTCCGGCAAAGAAACCCTGGCGCGTTATATTCACCACCTTAGCAAGCAATCCGATGGCGACTTTATTGTGCTCGACTTTAACGGCAGTGCCGAAAACCAGTTGCGACAGTTACTACTCGGCGGCTCCGGCGAAAGCGGAATACTCGAAGCAGCTAACGGCGGCAGTCTTTATATCAACGATCTGGGACAGGTGCCAGCATTGGCACAGCAGATCATTAACACCGTCTTGGAAAGCGGTCTAATCAGTAGTGGCCGCCCATTCAACGCCCGTATTATTGCTGCCAGTAGCGCCCAACCGGAACAGCTAATGAAAACTGGCGACCTAAATAAAGAGCTGTATTTCCGCCTCAATGTTTTGCCGTTGGCAGTACCCTCACTACGGGAACGCCAGGAAGATATCATCGAGTTGCTACGTTATTACACAGAATATTTTCCCAGCCGGGAGAAACTCCCCTACCGGCATTTTTCGGTGGCTGCTCAAAATCGGCTACGCCACTATGACTGGCCGGGTAATGTGCGCGAGCTGCGGAATATGGTGAAACGCCTGCTCATCATGGGGCAAGGTTCAGAAGTTAGTGCGCAGGAAGTCGACAGCGCGATTAAACACAGCGTTGTGATACCCGTTGCCGGCAACAACCGTCTGAGCAAAGTGTTTGAGTTACCACTGCGTGAAGCCAGAGAGCAATTTGAGCGCGAATACCTGACCCACCAATTGCGTGAAGCCGGTGGTAGCGTAGGTAAACTCGCAGCCGCTGTGGGCATGGAACGCACCCATCTTTATCGTAAATTGCGGGCTCTGGGCATCGATCCCAAATCGGTAAAAAACTGAGACCAACATGAAAATTGTAATTTTAGGTGCGGGTCAAGTCGGTTCATCGGTGGCCGCACAACTGGCCATCGAAGCCAATGATATTACCGTCGTCGATATGGATGAATTGCGCCTGCGGGAACTGCAGGACCGCCTCGATATTCGTACAGTGCAAGGTTATGCCTCATGGCCAACCGTATTAATGCGCGCCGGGATTGAAGATGCTGACTTGCTGATTGCAGTTACCAACAGCGATGAGATCAATATGATGGCGGCACAGGTGGCCTTTTCCCTGTTTAACACACCGCTAAAAATTGCCCGCATCCGGGCCAGTGAATATCTGGAGCATCCCGAACTGTTTACCTCCCACGACTGCCCAGTTGACCACCATATCAGCCCGGAACAGGAAGTAACCGATTATATAAAGAGCCTGATTGAATTCCCCAGCGCCCTGCAGGTACTGGATTTTGCCGAGGGCCGGGCGCAGCTGGTAACCGTCCGCGCCAGCGAGGGCGGCTGGCTGGTGGGTAAACGCATCCGGGAAATGACCTCCCATCTACCGACAGGCGTTGAAACCCGGGTAGCCGCAATATTTCGTGGAAAAGAAGCCTTTATCCCACATGCCGGCACCATTATTGAAGATGATGACATCGTTTACTTCCTTGCCGCCCGTAAAGATATTCAGACAGTCATCTCAGAAATGCGCCGACTAGAGGCTCCGGTAAAACGCATCATTCTTGCCGGTGGTGGCAATATTGGCTTTTCTCTGGCGCGTGCGCTGGAAAACAAATTCCACACCAAGCTGATCGAACGCAGCCGTGAACGCGCCGCAGGCATTGCTGAAAATCTGGAAACTGCCATCGTGCTGGTCGGTGATTGTTCGGATGTAGAATTGTTACAAGAAGAAAGCATCGAAAAAACCGATGTGTATGTAGCCCTGACCAATGATGATGAAGCCAACATTCTATCTTCCATGTTGGCAAAAAAACTCGGTGCCCGCAAGGTCATTACTTTGATAAACCGCCCCGCGTATATAGACCTTGTTGAAGCCGGCAGTATCGATATTGCCATCTCCCCGCAACAGGTCACTATTGGCGCCTTGCTAACCCATGTGCGCCGTGGCGAAATGGTGAGGGTGCATTCACTAAGTGGAGGTAAGGCCGAAGCTATTGAGGCGGTAGCCGTCGGCGACCGCAGCAGCTCGAAGGTAATTGGTCGCCGCATCGATGAAATTAAACTACCACCGGAAACCACCATCGGTGGTGTCGTTCGTGGTGATGCAGTGCTGATGGCACATCACGACTTTGTTATTGAAAAAGACGACCACATCATTTTGTTTGTGCTCGATAAAAAACAAATTTCAGCCGTTGAAAAACTGTTTCAACCTAGCGTCAGCTTTATTTAGGCTAAGCCATGAGACGCCACTCCATCCAGAGCATCATCGGTATTTTGCTGCTGCTTTCAGGTTTGATGATGCTCCCGCCTGCGCTGGTAAGTTATCTTTATCAGGACCAGACTCATAGCGCATTCCTCAAGAGTTTTGCTATTCAGATATTACTTGGAGGGATGCTCTACCTGCCGGTTCGACAGGCCCAATATGACCTTCGTCTGCGGGATGGTTTCTTGGTTGTTGCAGTATCCTGGTTAACCTTATGTATCGGCGGGTCTATCCCTTTCCTGTTACTGGAAGGCAACCATATAGGGGTTGTAGATGCTTTTTTTGAAGCCGTCTCAGGTCTGACCACCACCGGCGCTACGGTGCTTACCCAAATCGACAACCTGCCACGCGGGATTCAATTTTACCGCCAGCAGACCCAATGGTTTGGCGGCATGGGCATTATTGTATTAGCCGTTGCAGTACTGCCGATGCTGCGAATAGGAGGTATGCAATTATTCCGGGCAGAAACTCCAGGGCCGATGAAAGACAGCAAACTGACCCCACGGATTACCGAAACCGCCAAGGCACTATGGCTTATTTATTTGGGCCTGACCATCACCTGCGCACTCGCCTACTGGCTCGCCGGCATGAGTGGTTTTGATGCCATCAGTCACGCCTTTTCCACCGTATCTATCGGCGGATTCTCAACCCACGACAGCAGTATCGCCTGGTTCAACAGCCCGTTGATTGAGTCCATCGCCATGGTGTTTATGGTGATTTCAGGAATGAATTTTGCCTTACACTTCATCGCCTGGCGCAATGCCACAACCCTACCCTATCGTCAAGATGCTGAAGTAAAGGTCTACCTGACCCTGCTGCTGTTTGCCGGCGTGGTCGTCAGTGCCGGCCTGTATTTAACCAACACCTTTGGCTCGGTTGGCGAGTCGATGCGCTACGGCCTGTTTCAAGCGGTGTCGTTTCTAACAACCACCGGCTATACCACCGCCCCCAGTTATATGTGGCCTGGTACATTGCCAGTTATATTAATGATGATGGCTACCATCGGTGGCTGTGCCGGCTCGACCGGCGGGGGCATGAAAGTGATGCGGGTGATGATGCTGTATCGACAATCTGTACGCGAAATCCATCACCTAATCCACCCCAATGCCACTATTCCCACAAAGATGGGCGGTAAAACCATTTCCGGCAAAGTAATGTACGCCGTCTGGGGGTTTTTCTTCCTCTACATGGCCAGCTTCGCCATTCTCTCACTGCTGGTTACCACCACCGGGGTCGATCCGTTGACCGCCTTTTCTACCGTCGGCGCCAGCCTCGCCAACCTAGGCCCTGCCATGGGTGAAGCCGGCGAAAACTACGCCAGTATCAACGATGCCGCTAAAGTCATCCTCGCCTTTGCTATGTTGTTGGGACGATTGGAAATTTTCACCCTGTTGGTGTTGTTTACACCGGCGTTTTGGCGTGATTAACTAAAAAATTGTGAATATACTCAAAATTGTATAAATGGTCGGTGGAAAGGACAATCAAAAAACGTTGCCTTTCAAGGGAATGGTTTTTTGTGTATAATTTGTCTAAATTTGACAAATTTCCTCTCTATATTAGCTATTAACGAATAATAAAGAGGTAAACTAGTCAAATATAGTCAAATAGGAGATATGG
Organism: Lysobacterales bacterium; assembly: GCA_021648125.1. Classification (GTDB taxonomy): domain Bacteria; phylum Pseudomonadota; class Gammaproteobacteria; order Xanthomonadales; family SZUA-36; genus SZUA-51. The sequence continues at coordinate 10,072 of JAKITK010000002.1, read as the reverse complement.
CCATGTTGGTTGAGTTCAGTGTAAGCAATTTTAGGTCAATCCGTGAGCGGCAAACTCTTAGTTTGGCTAAGTCAAAACTCAAAGAGTCGGACACCTTAGATGAAAATAGCTTTTCAAGCAGTGGGTTAACTGGGCTAGAGCTGCTCCGCTCCTGTGTGATTTATGGCTCTAATGCCGCTGGTAAGAGCAACTTGCTTTTGGCCTTGGGAAAAATGGTACAAGTGGTAAAGGAGTCGGCCACGGAGATGCAGCGTGGTGATGAACTCTCAATGCAGGCTTTTCGCCTGGATGTCGCAAGCCGTACAGCACCCACTGAATTTGAAGTGGTTTTTATTAGCGAAGGAGTGCGTTATCAATACGGTTTTTCGGCAACCCGGACAAGGATTGTCGAGGAATGGTTGATTGCCTTTCCTAAAGCGAAAGCGCAGCACTGGTTTGCCCGTCATTGGGATGAGAAAGAAGAAAAATATCAGTGGCAAATGGGCAATAGTTTAAAGGGTCAGAAGCAACTTTGGACGGAATCCACCCGCTCCAATGCGTTGTTCCTTTCCACTGCAGTACAGCTCAATAGTCAGCAATTGCAGCCTGTATACGATTGGTTTGCGGATGCTCTGCGCATGACCAGCGTTACCGGTTGGAACCCTAGGTTTACCGCATCACTCTGCGATAAGAAAGAGTACAAGGATAAAGTGATGGGCTTTCTGAAGGCAGCGGACATCGATATCGATGATGTGGTTGTCAAAAAGAAGGTGTTCGACAGTAAAGACTTGCCGACTGAAATGCCTGATGAAGTCCGTTCTCAGATTGTGGAACAACTTGAGGGTAAAGAGTTATTGTCGAAGTTGAGTATGGTTCACTTGGATAATGAAGGCAAGCCAATGCTCTTTGATTTCCATGAAGATGAGTCTCACGGTACGCAAAAACTATTCTCTTTTGCTGGGCCTTGGCTGGATGTATTGGAAAATGGCTATGTACTGATTATTGACGAGTTGCATGACAATTTACATCCGCAGTTGGTGCGTTTTTTAGTACGGCTTTTTCACAGCGATAAGACCAACCCTAACAATGCGCAATTGGTATTCACTACCCATGAAACCTCGATCCTCAGCAGTGAGACATTTCGCCGTGATCAGGTTTGGTTTTGTGAAAAGGATCAGTCACAGGCAACACAATTGTTTCCGTTGACGGATTTTAACTACAGAACCCGGGAAAATCTGGAGATGGCTTACTTGGCTGGGCGTTTTGGTGCTTTGCCTTATATTAGTGAATTGAAAAGGGCATATTAAGGCGATGGGGTCAGAGAATCTTTTTCATAAGCATAAAGCTAAACAAGCCCGGAACTTGGAGCGCAAACGCGCTAAGCGTGCGGCTTATGACAGGGTTCTGATTGTTTGTGAAGGTGAAAAGACTGAACCTAATTACTTTCAGGGCCTTTGCGACTATTACCGGCTGAATTCTGCAAACATTGAAATTTGTGGTGATTGTGGTTCGGCACCAATAAACGTTGTTGAGCGGGCAAAGGAACTCTACCGGGCTGAAAAGCGCAGTGGTATCCCATTCGATCGTGTTTACTGTGTGTTTGATAAGGATTCTCATCGCACCTATGAAGCTGCATTGCAAGCGGTGAACAATGCCAAACCAAAAGCAACTTTCTTTGTGGTTAACTCCATTCCTTGTTTTGAATTTTGGTTGCTGTTGCACTTCACTTATACCACAAGTCCTTTTTGTGGTACGGAAAGCAGCAACAGTGCAGGAGACCAGGTGTTAGATAGGTTGAGGAAATATATTCCAAGCTATGCCAAGGGCAACCATGGGTGTTTTGATCTGTTGATTGATCAATTACCACAGGCAATGGAAAATTCAAAGCGAGCCTTACATTCCGCCAATGAAAATGGAACTGATAATCCCACTACCCTGGTTCACGAGCTGGTAGAGTATTTGCAAGGTTTGGGAAGCACTAATCCGTAGAGTGGAGTAACCAGTGTAACTCACCACATCTAAGCTTGTATTTCTTGTCTGGGAAATAAATAATAGAATCGGGGACAATAGAATCGGGGACAGACCCGAATGGCACTAAGATAAGCCATTCTTGCATTGAATCAACACCTTCTAATTTGGCTTTAAATAAGGGTTAAGTCGTTGATAGGTCACATGATAAGACCTCTTATCTTAGTGCCATTCGGGACAGACCACTATTCTTTTGCTATGTTGTTGGGACGATTGGAAATTTTCACCCTGTTGGTGTTGTTTACACCGGCGTTTTGGCGTGATTAACTAGGGCGAAGAAATAAGGGGAGAGATATAAGCTTATTTGAAATACTTACATTCACTAGCAAAGGAGAAAAACCATGAAAATAACTAAATGTATATTTACCGCGACAGTAATTTCTATTGTTGCTGTTCTTTCAGGTTGTGTTTCTCAAAAGGAAATGATGATCAAGGAAGGCTACCCACTCGCGTATGTTGAATGGTTTCGATGATGGGTGCCATAGCGGGAACAAGGCGGGTGGCAGCATGTTTGACCAGTTTAAGAAAGATGTCAGGCGCTTTGAGGATACTCCACAATATTCACAAGGATGGTCTGATGGCTTTAGGCAATGTGAAACAGAACAAGAAGCTTTACAAAGACAGATACGGATGGGTATAGAGCAACAGCGATTGTCAGAAGAGAAAAAACGTAATAATTGGGAAGAAGAACGGCATTTAGAAAAGCAGCTACTTAAAGGTATAGATACCAGTGGGTTGGAAAATCTTAACTAATAAAAATAAATAACAAAAGAAAGAAAAGAAAGGGGTCAGGTCTGAATGGCACTTACTTAATAAGTAACTTATTGAAATATATAGTAAAGTAAATAAGGACAGACACGAATGACACTAAGTTAAGCCATTCTTGCATTGAATCAACACCTTCTAATTTGGCTTTAAATAAGGGTTAAGTCATTGATAGATCACATGATAAAACCCCTTAACTTAGTGCCATTCAGGACAACCACCCGATTGGGCCATTCCCGTTTTTACCACGAGTAAAATCTGAAAACTGCCTACAGAAAGGCTCGTAACTTTACTCAAAATGCTCTTCTCGTTGATAGCACGACCCTAGCAGGCTTAAATTTATTTTATGCTAAACTATGCTTTCAGGGGTAAAGGACGATGACTGAAGCACTAATTTCTCCACAGGTATTGAATTGGGCGCTTGAACGCGCACAGGTCCCTATATCCAGGCTTACAGCTGTTAGCCCGAGAGCACTGTTGTGGGAATCTGGTGATGCAGCCCCCACATTTAAGCAGGCACAGCGCATTGCTAAAATTCTTCATATCCCATTTGGCTATCTATTTCTCAGAGAACCCCCGGAAGAGGCTACTCTTCTACCAGATTTGAGAACTATTGGTGATCGAGCTCCAGGAGAGTTCAGCCCGGATTTGCGTGATGTTATTAATGATGCGCTTCGGAGGCAAGCCTGGTACAAAGACTACGCAATTGAGAGCGGGCTGAGATCGCCACCATTTATAGGTCGGTTTTCTACAGATAGTGATATTTTTGCAGTTGCCCAAGATATTACACAAACACTAGGAATAGATCACGAGTTTCGGCTAAGTGTACGAAGCTGGACAGACTTTTTAGGTGCGCTGATCAAAATTCTTAGGACAGGCACCCGATAGAGCCATTCCCGTTTTTACCACGAGTAAAAATCGAAGACTGCTGATAGAAAGACGAGTAAATTTACTTAAAAATGCAACAATTCCGTCGAACATATGTCTTACGAGCAGGAATCGTCTATAATCACACATTGTAGGAGGGATGCAATATGGACAAGAAAGCACTTAAACAGACACGGAAGCCTGAGATTGTCATTAAGACCGGCCCTACTGGTTCTCGAAGCGTTAAGTTAGAGGATGTGGTAAAAAGGCAGATAAACTCTGGCAAATTCGCACAATACAAAAAGCTAGCGGCATCTTTGTAGTCAGGCGCTTTAAAGATGCCTTGGAACCTCGTTCTTTTACCACTACTTGGTGGCTTCTGGTTTATAACCAAATATTATCCGACCAAATTCAAAACTATTCAGCTTAGTCGCGAACGACTAATTTTTTATTCAGCAACCGTGGCTGTGGGCTTAGCGGTGCTTGCATGGCTAATCACCCTGGTCACTGAACAGCTGATGCCGAACACAGTTAGTTTAGTGGTTCAGATTATGCCAAATGTGCCATATACTGGCACTGCATTGGTAGCGTTTGTAATAGGGCCTGTGCTTGCTTTTATATTAAACCAGTGGGTTGATGAGGATGAAGCAAACTATTTGGCTATCATGAAGTATGGTGATAATTTAGAGAAAACTATTGCAACGGCTTTTTATTTTGATGAGGTGTTAATATTTTCACTAAGCTCTGGAAAAGTCTACATTGGTATCGTTATTGATGTGCCTGCCAACCTAGCCGGAACTACTCAATGGCTAACTATCGTTCCGTATTTTTCAGGGTATAGGGACCATGCTACTAAAAATATAACTATCACAACTGAGTATGCGGACATAATTGAAAGCAGTGTTCAGGACGAAAAGAAGCCTATTCCACTAGAAAGCTTTAACCGGGTTATAAGGGCGGCTGATTTAGAGATGTGTGGTGTGTTTGAACATGCGGTATGGGAAAAATTTAAAAGCTCACATTAGTAGTCAAAAACATTTCGGCTAATATCACGACAACCGGGAGCAGGCCCCAATTTTTCCAAAAACTAACATCAATTCAAGCAATTCAAGGACAGGCGGCTTTCCAGCTTGATTTATACAGATTACACTTTAGTCACAATCAATAACTACAACGAAGTGACTTGAGAGTGCCATTCCAGTCTGTCCCGTGCCATTCCAGTCTGTCCCGAATGGCACTCTTTCAGTCATATAGGGATGAAGAACAACTAAGGTCAAGGCGCGCGCGACTGCGATAGCATATGCCATCACATTCAAAGTAGAATCTGTGTGATCTAAGTTGTTGTTTTTGTAAAAAGGACTCGTGTACCTCTATTAACAGCCTCTTGGGTTTGAGAAGCCTGTAATATTATATTGCCCCTGCTTATTAAACAGTGGCACCCATAAGTTTCGATGTAGCAAAGGCTTTGACCTTTCTCCTTCACATTCGGACTCATAGTCATAGATTTTCTCTATTTGTATCCAAACTTTATCATCGATTTCAATAGTTTTTTTTATATCAAAATTAAAGCTTTCTAAGTTTTTAGAAAATTTTATTTTTATTTGTTTTTTGCTGTCAGGAGCTGAAAAAAGAATTTGATCCCACTCTTTAGTAAAAGCGTCAGCATCTTTTGTGATTCTTTGCTCATAGTTAGAGAAATTTAATCGAGGTTCTATTTCGACCCAAAGATATTCGACTGTAGAACTTGATAGATGTTGAGAGAGCTTGACTTTATATCGATTATTTTTTTCGCCCCAACTAACCAATTCATAAAACTCATAATCCGTTTGAATACGAGTAAAGGGATAGTCGACGAGGCATTTTATTGCGAATGCTTTGCCTCTGTTTTTATAGTTTCCCGTTGGCACTTTAAAATATGAATCGGCCTTGCAATCACCTAGAAGCTTCTTTCCCTTAGCGGAGTCATAAATTTTAATTTGATAATTAATAGCTTTCGTTCCTGGTGGACCGGGTTTATGATTTTGTGGAGATAGAAGGCCTGTTGGTTTATTAATGACTGTGGCTGCACTTAAACTTTGCAAGGTGGAAAACAATAATAAAAAAATAGCGTAAATATATTGCATATCGCTAATTCTAGTCATTCCTAAATTGAAAGTACAGTCTTGTTAAAACCCCAAATCCCCAGATAGTAAATTCTGATAAATTCTGAGGATTGCTGAGGACAGGCACCCGATTGTTCTCGGGGAAATCTAAGGTCGTTGTCGTTCTCATGTTTTTCTTCACAGCGCATGCATACGACTCTAGGATATTATGCATAAACTTCCAAGAAGGCTAACGAGGCTGGAAAAACTCCAATTTTTTTTATTGGATTAAACTTTACAAAAAAACCATGCTCCAGCCAATCAAGAGCATGGAATTTAATCCAGCTAATCAGAAAAAGCCAAGAGGACTTGTACTATAACTGACTAATAGATTTTTGGTTTGTTGATAATGATCTAACATCATTTTATGGGTTTCTCGGCCAACACCTGATTTTTTATAACCACCAAATGCAGCATGTGCTGGATATAAATGATAGCAATTGGTCCATACGCGTCCTGCCTCAATGCCTCTCCCCATTCGGTAAGCCCTGTTCATATCTCGAGTCCACAATCCTGCTGCTAATCCAAATTCAGAATCATTTGCAATAGCTAAGGCTTCTGCCTCATCTTTGAAAGTTGTTACCGACACCACGGGACCAAAGATTTCCTCTTGAAATATTCGCATAGAGTTATCACCCTTCAATAAGGTAGGCTCAATATAAAAACCGCTATCGAAATCCTCAGAAAGTTTTGCAACTTTACCGCCTAATAAAAGTTGAGCGCCTTCTTGTTTCGCTATGTCAAAATAACCAAGAATCTTATCAAACTGCTGCTTAGATGCTTGTGCACCGACCATAGTTTCTGTATCTAGGGGATTTCCGCGCGTGATTTTTTTTGCGCGTTCAATCACTATTGAAATAAATTCATCATAAATACTCTCTTGGATTAATGCCCGAGATGGGCAACTACAGATTTCTCCTTGATTGAAAAAGGCTAACACAAGACCCTCAGCACACTTATTAAGATAATCATCTTCTTGTGACATTATGTCTTCAAAAAAGATGTTCGGTGATTTCCCACCTAACTCTACGGTTGATGGAATAATGTTTTCAGCCGCACAATGCAATATTTTAGAACCAACTGGGGTTGAGCCTGTAAATGCAATTTTTGCAATGCGCTTACTACTCGCCAATGCTTGACCCGCTTCATTTCCATAACCATTAACAATATTCAACACACCAGGAGGCAATAAATCACCTATTAACTCCATGAAAACCAAGATTGAAGCGGGAGTTTGTTCTGCAGGCTTTAAGACAATACAGTTTCCAGTCGCAAGTGCAGGAGCAATTTTCCACACCGCCATGAGTAAAGGGAAGTTCCATGGAATAATTTGGCCGACGACACCTAACGGCTCATGAAATTGGTAGGAAACCGTGTTTTCATCCAATTCACCCATAGTACCTTCCTGCGCACGAATACACCCAGCATAGTATCGGAAATGGTCGATACAAAGCGGCACATCGGCCGCTAAAGTTTCACGGACGGCTTTACCATTGTCCCAAGTGTCAGCAACGGCTAACATTTCAATATTTTGCTCCATTCTGTCCGCTATTTTTAACATTAAATTAGAACGTTCGGCGACAGAGGTTTTCCCCCACGCACTTTTAGCCGCGTGTGCAGCATCTAGCGCAAAGTTGATATCTTCGGATGATGAACGAGGTATTTCACAAATCACTTCACCGTTAACCGGCGAGATGTTTTGGAAGTATTCCCCTTTAATTGGAGCAACCCAACCGCCATTAATGTAATTTCCATAACATTCTTTGAATGAAACAACGGAACTTTCGGTTCCCGGAATAGCGTATATCATGGTATTTTCTCCATTGGGGTGTAAAATGATTTTTTATAGTACATTGATAACTAACTTAATTGCATGACTGAGAGTCCAAAGAGCTTGACTGAGAATCCTAATTTAAGATCTAAACCTCCTTCCAGTTACCTTGATAAATCAAGTGTTGTTAACAATGCACTGCGATTAAATAAAAGAAAACGCCTTATCGAAAACAAAGTATCATTTTTTGGGCCGAAATCTGAGCTAAGTATTTACGATACCTACCGAAGCGCAAAGCGAGTCAGGCTTAATGCAGATCAACTAACCTATTGCGGCATGGTGACTGGCCGAAAAATAATGCATAGCCATTTCAAAAATGAAAAAAAGAGTCAAGCAAAAATATTTTTGCCTAACGAATCATTTGTAATTCCACCCGGAGAATATGTTGAGATTGATTTTCCAGATACCTCTGAGCTACAACCCACCACATGTCTCACAATCGAAATCCCAAAAGAACGCATTGAGACTATTTCTGAACAAATGAATGATTTGGTTCCTTTTGAAGGGATCGACTATGATTGGCAGTACCAGCCGCATGTTATTCACACTCATCACTCATCAGCGACCCAATTTCTGATTGAAAAGTTAGTCCATTTATACACCCTTGATCATTCTGATAGAGAAATGATGATTGGTTTAGGTGTGTCAGAATTAATTGTCCGGCTGCTGCGTCAACAAGGTAGCGAGGTATTATTAAGTTATGCTAAGAAAAATCCCGATGCAACGGGAATAACAGCGGTAATAGATTACTTAGAAAAAAACTCTGCCCAATCTTTAACCATCGAAACCCTTTGTAAAACAGCTTGCCTGAGCCGAAGTAAGCTCTATACGGAATTTAAAAAGCAATTAGGCCGCTCACCTAATGAATATCTACACCAATTGCGCTTAAAGAAGGCTGCAATATTGTTAGAAGAAGGAAAAACGGTGACTCAGGCTTGTTTTGAAGTTGGTTTTAAAGCACTCAGTCACTTCAGTCGTAGATTTGTATCACTCTATAATTGTACGCCGAATCAGTACCGAAAGAGACATCATTTGTTGAAACGAGATTGCTGAGATTCTGAGAGATTGCTGAGGACAGGCACCCGATTGTCCCCGATTGTCAACTAACGCCGCAACTCCCAATCTGTAATTCCGGAAGCTCCTGAATATATGAATCTCCAGGCGGCATCAATTCAGGGATGTGTGGCTTTCCAGCTTGGTTTATACAGATTACACTTTAGCCACAATCATTAACTACAACGAAGTGACTTGAGAGGAGATTTAATGAAATCAGCTTTACTGTTAGGCGCAATATTAATAATCTATCCAGGCACCTCTTTGGCGCAGGTTGATGATGACTTCGCGGGTAATGGGGCGTTGTTGAACTACACCACAAACAATCCACTAAGTCTGCCCGATGTAGCCAGGGTTAATGGCCGATACAGAGCTGATCTGGTCAATAATGCGGGGAATATTACCCTACATTTCAATCAACGCCAAGGAAGGCTTGATGCCAAGGAAGTTACATTCCCCTTTGACTATATCGCCAGGAATATTGGTATTGGTACACAAGCGGATAGTCAGGCATTTCCGTCCTATGCCAATAATCCTTACATATTTGCTGGCATCCAGGTTCATGATCTTGACCTTGAATTAAGAAATTCATCGCATATAGTGGTTGGCCATCGCGGTGGCACGGAATTAACTGTTGAAGGAAAAAATACAGTCGACGGCAGCTCAAGTGTGAGCGATGAAGGCCCTAATGCCTCACCTCTCGGGCGTGCTGATATAAGAGTGCTTGGCAATGCCGACAACACTCTTACAATTTACTGGCAACAACCAAACCTGTCTCCCGGTATAGTCGCCGACTCATGGCAATTATATCGAGGTGATGGAGAGTTGCCAGGTACAGCGCCTGTGTATGCAAATACTGTCTACATCGGCTTGATAACTTATGCGCAGGGCAGCACTGGAATCCCATACGTTGGTACTTGTGATGCTATTGAGTATACCGCGCTAGGGGTTCCACAAGAGTTGGTGTTTGCTGACGGGTTCGAACCTTAAGGCATGGTGTTTAGTAGGCTTGAGGAAGCTTTAAGGAGATGAGTTTTGAGGATAATTTTAAGAGCAGGCGCCCGATAGAGCCCCAATGTTTTGCCGATAGTCAGTCCGGAAAATGTTTCTGCTGTAGCTGAGGGGCTATCTTTCCAATCTGGGTATTTTGGGCAGTATCGAAATACTGCCTCGGAAAACGCTGATTCGGATTAAAACTCTGACTATCCCCATCCGGGTCTTCATTGGGGGTGCTGTTGCCAAACGCCCTGCTATCCCAGCGCCACACCACGGTTTGTTAGTTAGTGCCAGACCGAAAACACAGTATTTTCAAAAACAACTCCTTAAAATTTTTAACCGTATCATTATTTCTCCCGAACAATTACAACACAAAAAGAACTTGTTTGATTTTTGAACAATCTCGTCCAAT
>JAKITK010000020.1 GCA_021648125.1 Lysobacterales bacterium | reverse complement strand
GATTAAGCCAGCGCCAGGCATTGCGTGAAGATGACTGGCCAGTTGCAGCAAAATAGGCTCTTTTTACTGGCAGTTGATTTAAAAGCGAAGAAATAAAAACCAACAAATGAGCGGCATGGTAGCGAAAAGACGGAAATTGTTTGGATACATATAACTGAAAGGTTCGGCCACAGCCCCGATGTCCATAGCGATTAGAGCAAAAGATTCGTTTACCAACCTTCTCAAGCTGGTGGATAGAGCGTTGTTTGTAGATGATTCCATGAGAAATGAACTGGTCATTTTTTAAGCAATGGCTGCATTCTAATTTGTTTTGATGGAAATCGAGAGAAAGGGTAAACTTGTCAATTGATTCAAAGTCGGTAAAAAATCGCTGCATTCTGACTATGTAACAATATTTGAGAAAATCAGCAAGTAGAATTTGCATGCGGAAATTTACTTTACAAAATTACCGTTATAAGTACTCAAAGGAATTACGACTGTAAATTGGTTAGAAAGTGCTGTATCTTATGGTTGGAGTTTGGGAAATAACATTTGGAGCCAACCTAAATAAATAGACCTGCAATTAAATTATGACAATCACTTGAGCGGGCAATGCAAATTGTTAGTATTGAGAGTTCATATCAAGATAAAAGTTAAAAACTACCGGATTATCCCGAATCCAAACAAACTATCTTCCCGACCCTCGAGCCGAGGTCTCCAGATGAATAGCACGGCACCCAACAAGAACCCGGGGCCTGCCAGGGGATATGGCTTTGTGAGGGCTTGTAGTAGCCTTCAACTAAAAAATTAAGTCTCTAACATTAGGTAAATATTTCTCGAAAGAGCCGGTGTTAAAGGCAACGACTTTGTCACCTTCAGCAATCAGACCTTGATCGATGACAGCTTGCAAGGCGGCAATCGTGGCAGCACCTTCAGGGCAAACCCAGATCCCATAGGTTTTATAGATGTCGGTCAGGTTACGACTGATCGCTTCCTCATCTACCGCGATGGCCATACCAGCACTTTGCCTGAGGATATCAAGAACCTTAAAATGCCCCACGCCACCGGGTACATTTAAGCCAACAGCTAGAGTTTCACCAGCTGCTACCGCTGTGGTGTCAGCATCACCCCTGTTGAAGGCATCGACTACGGGTGCTGTGTTTTTAGCCTGCACAGAGATGATTTTTGGCCGTTTAGCATCAATTAACCCCAGTGCTTCTAATTCATCAAAGGCTTTCCACATGCCCAATATGCCGGTTCCACCACCCGTTGGATATAAGATGACATCGGGAACACGCCAGGCTTGTGTGAGTCCATCTTCGGGCTCTGCTAGCTCATAGCCGAGGGTTTTCTTGCCATCAATTCGCCAACCAGGCTCCTGAAAGGTTGCCATATTAAAATACCCCTGTGGCAGGTACTTTTCTTTCATTAAGGCTGCGGCTTCCCGAATTGTTCCCTTAACTAGTTCAATGGTTACATCATCGCGCATTTTTGCCAAGGCCGAAACCCGGCCTAATATTGGCATTGGGGTATCATCAGGCATGATAACCACGGACTCTATACCTGCTTTCATCGCATATTCAAGTAATGAATCACCGGCATTTCCCTGGGTTGGCACCACGACCTTAGATACACCAAAATGCTTTGCCATGGATATTGCCATGGTCATGCCACGGTCTTTGAAGCTGCCGGTAGGATTTGCACCCCAGCCTTTATGCGGCTGGCCTTCATCTTTGAGGTAAAGATTAAAATTATATTTGCTGGCTATAGGGTGGTTCTGCAAATGAATCTCCGGGGTATAACCTTCTCCCAATGAGACAATATTTTTTTGATCAGCGGCATCATTAATATCTAAACCTAGGAGTGAGCCAAAACGCCATAAGGACTTTATTTCAGGCCGATACCATGAAAAACCAGGCTTATCCTCGCTTATTCGATCTATATCGATAATCAATTCCAGCGGGCGATTATCCTCGGGACAAAGGTTCATCAATTGCTCACTTGAATACTCCGTACCACAGTAGGTGCAGCGTAGATTTTTAACATAGCTCATGGTTTATTCCTTGGCGGTTTGAGAGTAATTCAGCATCAACTGGTGCGCCTAACATCCATCACATTAGGAATCATGTTCAGGCGATTCAATAAGCCATTTAACTGTTCATAATCTTTAATTCGAACACTCAGCTTGAGGTAAAACTGATCCGTTTTTTGATCTACTCGACTCGACATATCCATTACATTTACATTTTCAGATGCCAACACTGTGGAGATATCTTTAAGTAATTCACGCCGGTCGAAAGCAATCAAATTGATATCAACCTCGTACTCAGAAACCGCCTGTCCCCAGTTGACCTGAATAACCCTCTGTGGTTCAGTCTTGCACAAATTGAGGATATGCGGGCAACCCAGCCGATGAATACTGACACCTCTTCCGCGGGTGATAAAACCCATAATCGGATCACCGGGTACCGGGTGGCAGCATTTGGCAATATTGATCATTAAATTGCCTACACCCTCGATAACAATTTCATCGGGGGCGTGTTTTAGGGTTTCCCGCGAGCGGTTTCGCTTAGGCAAGCCCAGCGGAATATCTTCGCTTTTATTTTCTCTTTCCAGAGCATTGACTACCTGAGCAACGGTTAGGTCACCTGCACCTATGGCAACATAAAGGTCGTCCAGTTTCCCCAGTGAAAATCGCTCAACCATAGGTTTTAAGTCTCGACTGCTCCAAGACAAGCGACTTAAGGCTGCCTCCAGCAAATCACGACCATCCACTAGATTGGTTTCATAATTAACTTTTTTATACCATTGCCGCACCTTGGCGCGAGCGCGACCTCCACGGATATAACCCAGACGGGGGTTTAGCCAGTCTCGCGAAGGACGGGCTTCACTGCCGGTCAATATTTCTACTCGCTGCCCGGTTTTAACCACCGTTGTTAACGGCACTATGCGCCCGCCTATTTTTGCGCCGCGACAACGGTGACCAACTTCTGTGTGCACATGATAGGCAAAATCTAACACCGTACCACCGGCGACTAAATCAACTACATCGCCATTCGGTGTGAGTGCATAAATGCGTTCTTCAGAGGTAACCGATGTAAAGCTGTCCAATAAACTAGCATCATCATTGGCAACATCAACGCCTTCCATTAATTGGCGCATGGCGGCAATTTTACGGTCAAAACCCGGGTCTTGAGGCCCGCCTTCTTTGTAACGCCAATGCGCTGCCACACCCAATTCTGCATGATCATGCATTTTACAAGTGCGTATTTGCACTTCCACCGCCCGGCCTTTTTTATCTACCACTGCTGTATGCAGGGACTGATACATATTACCTTTCGGTAGGGTGATATAGTCATCAAACTCACCCGGAATAGGCTGCCAATGGGTGTGAACCAGTCCCAGAACGCTATAACAATCGGGTATTTCATCCACCAGCACGCGCACTGCACGCACATCAAACAATTCGTGAAAATCCAGCCCCTTCTGCTGCATTTTTCGCCAAATACTGTAAATATGTTTTGGTCGCCCGCGTACATCCGCCGTAATTTCGGCCTCGCTAAGCACGCCATTCAAGCGGCTAAGAAAACCACTGATAAATTCTTCCCTGTCTATCCGGCGTTCGGCAACCAATTTAGAAATTCGCTTATACTCTTTGGTCTGCGTGTAGCGGAAAGCATAATCTTCAAGCTCCCATTTAAGCTGCCACACACCTAGGCGATTCGCCAGCGGCGCATGGATAAGTAGCGTTTCTTCGCCGAGGGTCTTTTGAATCACCACTGATTTTTTAGTCGCATTGCGCAGTTGCACAAGCCGCCATGAAAGCGTAACTAGCACCACTCGAACATCTTCTACCAGTGCCAATAACAAGCGTCTAAGACCTTCAGCACGATGTTTGTCCGGTGTCTGGGAGCTGCCCAGGTGCTCAGCTTCCAACTGAAACAGTTTTTGTAATTCTTTAACTTGCGCCAGCACCCCAGCGGGCAAATTGGGGTTAACTGCCCGCCCAAGCATGACCTGCGGCACAATTGCCATCGCACTACCAAGGGTATCTGGGTCTGGCGATAAAGGCACTAAGATTTCAAGTAGCTCTACCGCAGCCGCAAGTGTTTCAGGTTCACCTTTGCAATCCAATACCAGTTGTTCTGCAACCGGCAGGCAATTGACTGCATCAGCACCGGCAGATTGCTGGTAATCTTGAATTAATTGATAGAGTTTTTTCTGGTTAGGGCTTGTCATTAAATTCTCGTTCTGTACTGGTCATATTAACCTAGGGTCAAACTAGGGCCCAGGCTTTTTCCAAGCGCTGTATTGAGACCTTTTGCTGGGTACCAAGTTCCTGCGCAAATAGGGAAACCCGAAACTCTTCCAGCAACCAGCGATAATTATCCAGTTCCGGGGTATATGTCCCCTCCTCTTCCAACCATTGCAGATAACGCTGCCAGAAAGGCGTGATTTGTTGCATTCGCTGAGCATCTTTGGCGGGGTCATGCTGCAGGCGTTGCAAACGAATGGCAATAGCCTCTAAATATCGTGGATAGTGACGCAATACCGCCGCATCGACATCCTCTAAAAAACCGGCATAAACCATATCATCGAGTTGTGCGTTGACATCTTCCCAAACCGCCGGAAATTTTTCCGCCAGTAGCGCATCCACTTGCAAGCTAGCCTGTTGGTAAGCCCGCATGACCTGGTTAAACACCTGTGCCAATTTGTTACATTCCGGCACCCATTGTTTGCCTATCAACGCCGCGAGCTGGTCGAATTGTGACGCGTTGCTGACACGGCCAAAATCACTTACCAGATCATTTAGCACACTTAGTAACAAATCCTCCCGTGGCTCGGTAACTGTGTCTTCGGAAAGCGCCAGATAAATCATTTCAGCAGACTGGCTAAGCCCGCTGTTTTTTCGTAGATACTTCAATTTATCGGTTAATTTCAATAACAATAGACGGGTAATCCCTGCCTGTTGCGTGGTTTTAGCCTCTGCCGGATTATCGAACAGGCGTAAACCGACAGCGTTTTGCTGATCGACTAATGCCGGCCAGGCCTTTGAACCCCCAGGGGTTTGGACTGTGCCGGGTACATCCCCGAAACTCCACTCTTTGAGGCCATCACGATGCCATTCACGGCCTTCACGATGCATAAATTTCTGCCGCGCCTGAATACCAAACTGTTGTTTTAATTCTGCCAGGCTGCGGGACTCTTCAATTACCCCAGATTTATCGGTTAGTTGAATATTAAAGCGCAAATGTTTATCAAGCCGGGCTTCATCCCAGTCAGTTGCCACAATTTCTAGGCCGCTAATCGCGGAAAACTCATCACTGAGCACACTCAATAAAGCCTGCTTAGATTGGTAGCCGGCGCGTTGCAGAAATGCATCTGAAAATTGCGGTGCCGGGGTTAAGCCCCGGCGTAATGGTTTCGCCAGCGTTTTAATTAGAGCAATCACCTTTTCCCGTAACAAACCCGGCACTAGCCACTGCAACTGTGCTTCATTAATGGTATTTAGCTGGTGCAGGGGTATCTCGAAACTAACACCATCACGGGCATCGCGGGGGTCAAAACAATAGCTAAGCTCATATTGCTGACCGGCAAGTGACAAAAACTTCGGAAATTCATCTTCTGCAGCCAAACCTGCGTTTTCCTGCACCAATAGCTCACGGGAATAGACCAATAAATCACGCCCCTTTGACCCTAGGCCTTGCAGCCAATTTTCGAGCGTTTTTACGCTATTGACCGATTCCGGCAAGCGTGCATCAAAGAAATCAAAAAGCACTTTTTCATCCACCAGCACATCGTGACTGCGGCGTTTGTCTTCATGGCTACTAACTTCAGCTATTAACAGCTGGTTGGATTGCTGAAAACCTGCGCGAGTATTAATGTCGTTAGCAACCAGACCATCGCGCAGAAATATTTCCCGCGCCTGCTGCGGATCCCTCAGGGCAAAATTCACCCGGCGCTTTTCGACAATCACCAGACCGTACAGACTGACCTGCTGCCAGGCTATCACCCGACCCTGCCGCCGCGACCAGTGGGGATCAAACTCATGAGATTTCAACAGGTGCTTACCTACTTGTTCCAACCACTGCGGGTCAATGCCGGCATTAACCCGGGCAAACAGGCGACTGGTTTCCACTAGTTCTGCGGCCATCACCCACTGCGGTGGTTTTTTAAACAGGGCTGAGCCCGGAAACAACATAAAACGCGTGCCACGGGCACCCTGAAACTGGTGGTTTTCATCTTTTAAACCAATATGGCTTAACAATCCTGCCAGTAAGGCTTTATGAATTGCCGCGTAGTCCGCCGGGCTTTGGTTTTCGGTTAACTTCGCACCCTTGGTAAGATCTGCCAGTTGTCGGCGCAAATCCATCCATTCGCGTACTCTGTGCCAAGCAAGAAAATTGCGCTGACAAGATTTTCTGAACTGTGAATTGCTTAGTGTTTTGCGCTCCGCCTGCAACCATCCCCAGAGATTCAACAGGCTGACAAAATCGGAGTTGTTATCTTTAAATTGCGCGTGCTTTTCATCTGCCGCCTGCTGTAATTCCAGTGGTCGTTCACGCGGGTCCTGAATGGAGAGCACTGCTGCCAGTGTTAGCATTTCATTCACACAGCCTTCGTTACCAGCCGCTAATAACATACGCCCAATGCGCACATCAACCGGCCAATGGGCCAGGCGTTTCCCCAGCTTTGTTATTTTACGTTGCGGATCAACGGCGGCCAGTTCGCGTAATAGATTCCAGGCATCATTAATCGACCGCGGCAAGGGTTGATCCACAAAAGGAAAATCTTCAATCGTGCCCAACTCCATCGCTGTCATTCTTAAAATTACGGACGCTAAAGAGGTGCGTAAGATTTCAGGCTGGGTGAATTCTTCGCGCAGATTAAAATCATCTTCTGCAAACAATCGAATACATACCCCGGGCCCGAGGCGCCCACAACGCCCTGACCGCTGGTTAGCAGAAGCCTGCGATATAGGTTCTACTGGCAGGCGTAATACCCGGCTGCGGGTGCTGTAACGAGAAATCCTTGCTAGGCCTGAGTCAATGACTGCATTAATTCTGGGTACAGTTAGGGATGTCTCAGCAATATTGGTTGCTAGAATAATCCGCCGTTTTTTACCCGGGTGAAAGATTTTTTGTTGTTCAGCGGCAGATAATCGAGCCAGTAAGGGTAATATTTCCGTTTCGCGCAAGTTACTTTTGCCAAGAAATTTCCCTGCTTCGCGAATATCCCGCTCACCACTGAGGAATACCAGTACATCTCCAGGTATACCGCTTGTACCGCCGCCAGTTGAAGTTCGGTCAAGTTCTGTGATCGCCGCATAGATCGCCTGATTTAACTCAAGCATCTTGCCGTCTTCGCGCTCCAGTGGTCGGTAGCGCAGCTCTACCGGATAACCTCGCCCAGAAACCTCAATAACAGGTGCTGGCTTTTTCTGCAGATTAAAATGTCGGGCAAATTTCCCAGTATCAATGGTGGCTGAAGTGATAATCAGCTTGAGATCAGGTCGTCGAGGTAATAGGCGGCGCAGGTAACCCAGCAGGAAATCAATATTCAAGCTGCGCTCATGCGCTTCATCGATAATCAGGCAGCTGTATTTGCGCAACAGGGGATCGTGGTGGGTTTCAGCTAGCAAAATACCATCAGTCATAAACTTAACCCGAGTCTGCGCTCCCAATCGCTCCGCAAAGCGCACCTGATACCCTACCAACCCGCCAACCGGCACCAGCATCTCTTCAGCCACACGCTCGGCCACACTGCGGGCAGCAATCCGGCGTGGCTGGGTACAGCCAATCAGACCATTCTCAGCCAATCCTGCTTGCAGGCACATTTTGGGTAATTGAGTGGTTTTACCCGAACCGGTTTCACCAGCAATTACCACCACTTGATTGGCCGCCAGAGACTCTACAATCTCCAACCGGTGAGAACTGATAGGTAACAGCTCATCGTAGTAAAATTTGGGCACGGTCATTTGCCTATTTTAAATGAGATTCGGAGAGTGTGGTCCCGATTAATGAAAAAGCTTTCACATCTGCAGAAATGAAAAAACCAGCCCTTTATAAGTAGCTGGTTTCATTCAAATAAATGGTGGGTCGTATAGGATTCGAACCTATGACCAATGGATTAAAAGTCCAGTGCTCTACCAACTGAGCTAACGACCCTTTGAGGGCACGAAAGGATACCTGAAGCGGGCTAGTTTCTCAAGCCATTTTTAATCTAATTGGGAATTCAGCGGCAGGAATTTTGATTATATTCAGTCAACGTCCAAACCGCTTACCGGTCGATTGGCTTGGTTAAAATTTGCCGATACAGCCTGGAGATTTTATTTTCTATAACCGTTATCTGGAACAACGCCTCGAAGCGCTGTCGCCCTGCCAGACCCATGGCTGGTAGTTGCTCGATTTTCTCAGATATTTCATTCAGTTTCCGGGTCAAAGCCTGGCTGTTACCTGCCTGGTATACAAAGCCAGTAACATCTTCAAGCACCACCCAACTCATACCAGAGCCCTTTACATCGCTGACAAGGCAGGGTTTCCCCGCACTCATGGCTTCGAGCAACACTAGACCAAAAGCCTCTGTGCGTTCTATGGAGGGTAGGCATAAAATATCGCACTGACGCAGTTTTTCATCCCGAAAGGCATCGGTAACTTGTCCTGACAACTCTACCCGATCGCTAAGACCAAGGTGGTCGACCTGCGCTGACAGGGTGTCATGCAAGTCTCCGCTGCCGATGATATCCAGTTGTATATCAAGCCCTTGTTGAACCACTGAGGATACCGCCTGTAACAATTGGCTATAGCCCTTGTAGTAGGTCAGGCGTCCAATACAGAGTAGCTTTAGGGTATCACTTTTATGCTTCGATGAAGGTGAAAAAGGCTTAAAATCGAGGCCTAAGGGCACCACTTCAAGTTTTTTCGCGTATTTTTTCAGTGGCACACTGGATACCGCATAAGGTGGTGAAGTGGCGATAATAATTTTAGCCTGCCGCAGGACAGCGTCCTGAAACTTTCGGTAAAAGGGATACAACAATTTGATAAACCGCGGTGATGAATGATCCAGCACGTCTGAATGCCAGTGTACAACCCAGGGGATTTTGCGTACTGCTGGTGAGAACAAGCCCCAAAAGGCGGCAACATTCGGGCAGTGAAGATGAATAATATCAGGCTTGAACTCCTGCACTAACTGCTTGAGTTTGCTTGGAAAACCCCAGCTCATCGGGACAAAAGGAATATGCCCAAAAGTTTTCATCAAGTGAATATCCGCGCCCTCATAACTGATCTGTGAGTCGGCAGCTTGCCCATGATGATGTACTATGGCTGCCACCAGATGGCCTTGCTTACACTGCTCGGCTATCAGACCACCCATGAAATACTCTATTCCCCCAGTGAAAGGCAGGAAATATTTTCCTATATGGAGGATTTTCATATGAACTTCATGCTAATAGTGACCGTATTACTCTGTCCCGCCCGGATTAAACTTAAGGCATCTGCTATAATTCACTGAATCATATTGTGATTCCGCTAGTGCCAACTCACCCTAACTGGATGTATTGTATCTGAAGCTAGGAAATAACGATATAACATGGATGTAAGGGGGGGAGAATACTAATGCCAATAGTGGCAACTGCTTTTTTGACTTTATTACTAGTGTTTTACAGCGGCTACGCTCTGCGTGGTCGAAACTGTAACACCATCAGCGAAATGATTGCCAGTTCATTCCTGTATTCCATGTTGATTTCCTGGCTGGTTTTCCTCTGCGCCTACTTTTTTAACCTGTCTATGGGCTCTCTTGCCGCCCTAATTATTGGCGTAACGGCTGGCTGCTACTGGCTTGGGAACAAAACGGCGATAGTTTCCACCGGGGCATTTCGCGGCAAAAACCTGATTCTTAGCCTACTAATATTACTATTGGGCGCAGTTTTAGTATATTTCACTTACCTGTATGTACAAAAATTCTACATGCCAGTATTCACTTTCTGGGACTCTGTAGCCTCCTACAACCGCTGGGCTATCGAACTACAGGAAGGCAAATATACCGTTGGTGGTGCCGCCTACCCCATTTTATATCCCGGGCTCTGGTCAGTCATCTATCGTTTACAGGATGATTCTACTCTTTGGCTAATCAGCAAAGCCACATTGGTCGCAGCACCTCTTAGCCTATTTATATACACTATTTCGCTCTCACTCGAACGCCGCTCCCTATTCCCTGTAGTGTTTATCATTAGCTGTACGGGTTTGATTATTTTCCGTACACCTTACTTTCTCTCTGGGATGATGGACATTGCCGTTGTTATTATTGGTATGTTGTCCTGCCTGCTGCTGTGGAAAGAATCCACAGAGGAAAAATCCGGCAGTTTGTCACTGCTCTCAGGCGGGGTAGCCAGCATGATAAAGCAGGCAGGCCTGGCTTTCCTGCTACTCGCAATATTGATGAAATTGGTTGAAGCCCGCGGCCTCAAGAAATTTATGCGAAACCATTGGAAAGCGGTTCTTTTAGGACTGTCATTACCATTAAGCTTTCTTGCGTTTTTTCTTCTATACAACGATTTTCAACAAATCCCCGGTTCCTTTCACGGACTTAAACGAGTCGCCGAAAACGCGGCCAACGGAAGTGAGTTAATACCGCATGCACTCAGTATCGCGTACGCATATTTCCCTTTAAAAATTATTTTACCTATCTCTTTGTTTTTTCTGCTGGGAATCTACTTTTCAACACCTAAAATGCGCTATTTATCAATCTTTAGTTTGTTGATAGCGATGATTGGTGCTCTGATTTGGATGTTTATTTCTTCCTACGACATAAGGAATTTATACTGGTCTCTCATCCTGGTTATTTTTTCCGCCAGCATAGGGTTGGATGTTATCGTGCATAAAATCGTGAGTTTTTTCAAACAGAAAAAATTTGCTGGCAACAACACAGAAAAACCAGAAGCGCAAGAGCAATACCCCCATAGTAACTGGGTCAGGGTGTTATTGGTCAGTCTGCCATTACTCCTATTGGTGCCGGTGTTTCTTAGCGGAGATAGCCGCTTGCAGGAACTCAATATAAGTGCCAAAAATGAAGTTATTCCTCCAGCTTTACGGATGATGTTTAATAAACCCCCTCCAGGATTAGCCGCTGACTATGGGGTAATGACCAATGTTTTACCACTGGGTTGGGCGCCTAGTTTAGCCGGGCGTATCGAAGCCGACCTCTTCGGTGGGAAATATAAACGGCTTAAACACAAACTCGCAAACTCCAGCGCCAGCGTCCTGTTGGTGAAAAAACTCCCGGATGGCGGTGGTTATCCGAATCTGCAAAAACTCAAAGAAGAAGGCCTGATTCAACAGGTGTCTGATTCTAAGCTGTACGCTATCTATCTCATCCAACGATAAATAACTTGAATATGCGCGTACTTATTCTCATCCCCTGTCACAATGAATCAGAAAGCATTGGTCATCTGCTGGATGAAATAAAAGATTTGCACAAGCATCTCGATGTGCTAGTAATCAATGATGGTTCAACCGATAATTCTCTAGATGTGATCCGTCAACGCGCGCATGTAAAAGTGCTCAATCTGCCCTACAACACCGGTATCGGCGCCACCGTTCAAACAGGCTTTCAATGGGCACTGAAGAATGATTACGATGCCGTGATCCGCCTCGATGGCGATGGTCAGCATCCGCCTGCGGATATTCCGGCGCATTTAAAGGCCTTAGAGCAAGACCAGGCGGATATGATTATCGGCTCGCGTTTTCTCAAAGCCCATAACATCGGCTATCAATCCACATTGCCACGACGCCTTGGGATATATTACTTGCGTCACTTATTAAAATTGCTGACCGGGCAACGAATATTTGATCCGACTTCCGGTTTTATCAGCTGTAATCGAAAAGTTATTCGCTGGTTTGCTGAATACTACCCCTATGACTACCCGGAGCCGGAAGCTATCCAGCGAGTAAAACAATGTGACGGGCGAATCCTCGAAATTCCGACATCCATGCGCAAACGGCTCGCCGGTAAGAGTAAAATATCCACAACCGATAGTTTTTACTACTTTATCAAAGTCAGCCTAGCACTCATCATGTTTCATGGTCGCAAGTGTCACGAGAGGGATATATGATTACTTTGAAACTGCAAATCACCGTTTTTTTGGCTGCCATTTTATTGCTTTTTTTCGTTATTCGTGGCATTCGCTCCGGCAAGCTGCAGCTTAAACACGCCTTGCTCTGGTTGTTCCTCGGCCTGATTAATATGGTTTTTGCGCTGTCTCCGGGAGCCGCCCTGTTCCTGACGCAACTAATGGGCATAGAACTTCCAGTGAACGCGATGTTTCTAACTTCTATCGTAGTGGCCTATCTGCTGATACTACAATTGAGCATCAATGGCTCAACCAATGAATTGAAAAAAAGAAAAATTGCACAAAAGCTCACCATTCTCGAAGAGGAAGTTCGAGAACTAAAACAACAGGTCGAAGAGCTTTCTAAAAATAAGCTGTAGGGTCAGGCAACCCAGCATCGCTAAAGCCCTGTGCACGAATGCGACAGGAATCACATAAGCCGCAAGCCCTGCCCCGGTCATCTGCCTGATAACAGGATACGGTGAGCGAATAATCCACACCAAGCTCACTTCCACAGGCAATAATTTCTGCTTTTGTCAGTTTGATCAATGGCGTTTTTAGGCTAATACAATGACCTTCTACTGCCGCTTTTGTGGCAAGATTTGCCAATTGTTGGAAAGCCGCTATAAATTCGGGGCGGCAATCGGGATACCCTGAGTAATCTACCGCATTAACACCGGCGTATATGGCCTCCGCACCCAGCACTTCAGCCCAGCCAAGTGCTACTGACAACATGATGGTATTACGCGCCGGTACATAGGTTGAAGGTATCCCCTCTTCTGCCTCTACAGGAACTGCGATAGTGTCATCGGTTAAGGCCGAGCCACCGATGGTTCTAAGATCCATCTGGACTACTTTAAAGCTACTTGCCGATAAATTTTTGGCGACTTTTTTAGCCGCATTCAACTCCGCGCTATGCCGTTGACCATAATCAACTGAAAGGCAATAACAGTCATAGCCTGCCGCTACAGCAATGGCTAGGCAGGTTGCAGAGTCTAGCCCCCCTGAGAGTAGAATAACGGCTTTTGCTTTGATTTTAGTATGCATAAAAACTTCGGAGTCTCCAAGTTTTATCGACCGGGTTCGTCATTCCAGAGAATTTTATGGAGTTGCAGTTGAAAGCGAACCGGCAAACGATCCGCAATAATCCAGTCTGCCAGCTCTACAGGTTTTAACGCAGACCAAACGGGGGAAAACAATACCTCGGCTAAATCTGGCAAAGAATATTCATGCAGTTGGGTTACAGCCCAGTCATAATCAGCGCGTGAATTGAGAACAAACTTAATCTGATCATTAGCCTTTATATGCTCAAGATTTGACCAAAGATTGCGCTGGGATTCACCAGAGTCGGGAGTTTTTAAATCAACTACCTTACTCACCCTAGTGTCTACATTACTGATGTCTATTGCGCCTGAGGTTTCCAGTGACACATCTAATCCAGCATCGCAAAGTAGCTCTAATAATTTCACACAACGCTTTTGCGCTAAGGGTTCGCCACCGGTAACACAGACATACTTGACCCCATTAGCCTCGACTGCGGCGAGGATTGCATCAAAGCTATACCATTCACCGCCAAAGAAGGCATACTCGCTGTCACAGTAGCTACAGCGTAAAGGACAACCAGTGAGGCGTATAAAAGTTGTAGGGCGACCACTATCGCGGGCTTCACCCTGGAGAGACAGAAATATCTCGGTGATTTTCAGATAACCATCGCGATTTTCCGGGGTTTGGATTATGTTGGGATTCGCAGTTTTATTCATTGCTTAAAATCTAAATAAAGAGTTTTTAAAATCTGACGCGTGGGCATAAATGCCCACGAGCTATCATCAAGTTAAGCCCCGCCTACTGACCTGTGGTGCTTTCCAGTTGCATGGTTTTCAATCGACTATCTGCCAGTTTTTCCAGCGTCGTACCAGGGTACTGTTGCTTGACCCTTTGCAGAATGTCAGCGGCTTTTTGGTGATTATCCATTTCGTAGTAGGTATAACCAATTTTCAACCAAGCATCCGGGACTTTCTTACTCTCTGGGTATTTTTCCAGCAAGCGTTGGAATGACTCAAGCGCATAATCGTAATTTCGGGTGACATAATAGGACTCTCCCAGCCAGTATTCTGCGTTACCGGCTAGCGGGCTTTGCGGGTAGGTTTCAAGAAAATTATCAAAACTCTCAGCAGCCTCGGTGTAACGCAATTCTTTCAGATGGGTGAAAGCCATCTGGTAGGCGGTCTTATCATCAACGGCTGGTTCTGGCTGCGGGATTGAGGCCCTCGAATTTGGTGCAGAATATAACGCCGGGGCATCCGTACCAGCGTCTGCAACTACGCCGTTACTATTTTCAGTCACTGGCTTAACTGCAACCGCAGGAATTGGCGCTGCGATCTGAGTTACTGGTTTCTGCAGTTCACCAAGGCGGGTGTCCAGATCCAGATATTGGTCCCGTTGGCGCGACTTTAAGTTTTTCAATTCATGCGATTGCTGCTCTACCTGCCCGCGCAATTGCCTGACTTCTTCCTGTAACTGCTGCACCTGATAAACCAGATCAGCAACAAACGACTGGTCAGCCTGTGCAAAACTAGCACTGCTAAAAAACAGGCTAAAAACTAAAATCATGGTTTGGAAATATTTCATCGACGGCAGTTACTCATTGATTGCTATTGTTGATTCGATCACAGAAACTGGAATCAGTTCCCGATACACGACAAGCCGGACTGTTCATCCGAAGTTTTGCTAAATTCTTTGGTCAAACAGGCCCGGGGATTCCCCGGGCACAGCTGAATTTTCCCTTAGCGTGCGGTATAAACAATTTCTACCCGGCGATTACTTCCCCAGCAAGAATCACTGGTTTCACGACAAATAGGGCGTTCTTCGCCATAACTGACAACGCTCATCTGTGAACCACGCACGCCTTGGGCAGAAAACAACCCGCTGACGGAATTACCGCGGCGCTCGCCCAGGGCTAAATTGTACTCACGACTGCCGCGCTCATCGGCATGACCCTCAAGGGTTACACTGGCACTTGAGTTTGCAGCAACAAACGCTGCATGCGCCTCTACTACCGGACGAAACTCCGCGCGCACGGTAGATTGGTCATAATCAAAATAAATAACCCGCTTTGAGAGCAAGCTTTCGGGGTTATCGAGATTGCGGGCATCGGTATGATTGCGCGGGTCAATTGCATTGGTGGTAACATCCTGAGTTGTCGAATCATCCACAATGACTGCTGAGTCGGTATCATCCTTGATCTCATCTTTTTTACAGGCCGTCAAACCCATAACTAACATCAGTGCGAGTAGTAATTTTGTTATGCTATTCATACTAAAATTCCTTTTAAATTAAGCTTGTAATTGTAGTGATATTTAAATTGTTTTTCATAAATTATGAAACAAGTTTATTGAATAATGGGTGACCACGCAGGCTCACGCACATCGCCTTCAGAAAGAATCAGGCGCTGCTTTACCCTGCCATCAACAGATACTGCAGACAACACACCTTTGCCATTCTCCTTTGAAGCATACAGTATCATGCTACCGTTAGGGGCAAAACTTGGTGATTCATCCAAAATTCCATTGGAAACGACGATAAGCCGGTTGTTTTCCAGATCCTGGATCGCTATGCGGTAACGGTTTTTCGACCCCTGTACCATCGCAATTTTGTTGTTCCTAGGCGAAATGCTGGCGCGGGCATTATATTCCCCTTCCCAGCTGATGCGTTCCGGGCTGCCACCAGTCACCTTGATGCGATAAATTTGCGGGCGACCGGCACGGTCAGAGGTAAAGTAAATATAGCGTCCGTTCGAATCCCAAACAGGTTCTGTATCTATACTCCAGTGATTGGTCAAGCGGGTAAAGTCGCTACTACCGAGGGTGTGTAAATAAATTTCCGAGTTGCCTGATTTTGACAATGAGACTGCCAAGCGGCGACCATCTGGTGAAAAGGAGGGCGCCCCATTGATTCCCTTGAAGGATGAAATCAACTGCCGCGAACCGGTAAGAATATTCTGAATATAAATTGCAGAATTACCTTTTTCGAATGATACATAGGCAACTTGATTACCATCAGGTGACCACGCCGGCGACATCAGTGGTTCTGGCGATGTGGCAATTGCCTGTGGTGAAAACCCGTCAGCATCGGCAACCATTAATTGGAACTCGATATTATTGCCTGTGCCGGTAGCGGTAATATAGGCGATCCGGGTAGCAAAGGCTCCCGGTACACCGATGATGCGTTCATACACAGCATCGGCTATCCGGTGTGCTGCATAGCGCAGATCTCCGGGCTTTACTGGTAAAACTCGTGCCAACAGGCGTTGTTGGGTATGAATATCAAACAGCTCAAAACTAACTTCATAACCATCAACCACATCACCGCTGATTTTACCGACCACAATATAATCGTTCTTTAGCGCCTGCCAGGCGGCAAAGCGAATTTCATCACCACTGGCAGGGGTAGCAATAATATCTTCAGCCGGCAAGGGATTAAACAAGCCCGACCGATACAGATCAGCGGCAACCACGGTGTTGGGCAAAGTTAATGGCGGCGGGGTGGTTGCCTCCCATTTCAGTGGCACGATAGCTATAGGAATAGCACCGGAAACCCCTTCGAGAATTTCAATTTCCAGCTTTGCATAACTATTTTGAACCAAAAACAATAGGCCCATCACGCCAAGGCTAAAGCTTGCTAATAGATGGGAGATTTTACTACGCTTGTAAATCAACTGCTTATTCATTTATTCACCGTCATATTTAAATTCAAATTCAATCTCGCGTACAAATACTTTCTCAAACCCTCGGTATGGGAGCACACCCGCACGCATTACTGCTGCCTGAATAGAGCGACGGGTGGCTTCATCCGCATTACATTGGGATTTCACCACGGTTGCACTGATAACTTCGCCGCCCGGGATTTGCTCTACTGATATTCTACAACGCAAGCCTTCCTGAGCCGTCGGTGGTCGATACCAGTTGCGAGTTACCGAGTTGGTAATCTCCAGTACATACTGATCCGCCAGGGTTCCCAGCACCTGTGCCTGCGCCAACGCATTGGCTTCAGCATTCATTTGGTCACGCATGCGCTTATCTGCTGCCATTTTTTCGCGAGCTTTACGCGCTTCGGCCAACTTCCTTAGTTTTGCACTTTCAGCCTCAATTTTCCGCTGCTGTTCTTCCCGTTGCTTAGTAATCTCTGCCAGTTCAGCCTGCTGTTTTTCAACTAACTCTTGCTGAGCTTTGCGCTGTCGGTCTAAATCTTCCCGGCGTTTTTTATCTGCCTCAGTCTGCTGTTGCTTTTTCAAGTTGGCTCGGCGACGCTGTTCTGCCAGCACCTGCTGGCGTTTATCTGCATCCTTAGCCTGTTGCTGTTCGCGTTGTTTCTGAGCAGCCAGTTGTTGCTGGCGTTTGGCGATAGCATCATCTCGTTGCTTCCGGGTTTTGGCCTGTTTCTTTACTTTATCAATCTGTTTATTAAGGTCACTGGCATCAATAACCACCGCTTCAATATTTAAACCCGCCAGCCGGGGTTTCTCGAACTTGTTGCTGTTCCAGGTACCGATAAACATTGCTGCCAGTAGACCCAGATGAATCAATACTGCTAGCAGTAAGGGTTTGCCAAACTCCTGCATGCTAGTTTTTATTGACCGGATCGCCCATCAGCCCTACCTTGCTTACACCCGCCTGCTGTAACAGCACCATGGTCTCGTATATCTTGCCGTATCCGGTGTTTTCATCTCCAGCAACCAGCACTTCGATTTGTGGGTTTCTACGCACAAACACCGAGACCTGTCTGATTAATTCCTCAGCAGTCACCAGGCCGGTATCATCACCGGCGGCATTTAAATACAGATCGCCAGTTTGCATGACGGTAATAATTATGGGGATATTGTCTTCATCAATTTGCATCGCTTCAGCATCAGCTGAAGGCAAATCGACCTGGACACCAAGGTTTAATAACGGTGCTGTTGCCATGAATATAATTAGCAACACCAGCATGACATCAATATAGGGCACAACATTGATTTCAGCCATAGGCCGCCGGCGTTTGCGAATATCATACTGAGTTGCCATTAGAATTCGCCAGAACCTGCTAGATCGCTTTTAGCCAGGCTATGTGCCTGACGCTGGAGGATGGTGGAGAGCTCTTCCTTGAAATTATCATAGCGAAGCTCCAGCCGTTCTGCCTGGTTGGAATAACGGTTATAAGCTATTACTGCTGGGATCGCTGCAAATAAACCCATCGCAGTTGCGATCAAGGCTTCAGAAATTCCGGGGGCAACCGATTGAATGGTCGCCTGAGTAGCTGTAGCCAGTCCCCGCATAGCGTTCATAATCCCCCAGACTGTACCAAATAAACCCACATACGGGCTAATAGAGCCTACTGTGGCAAGAAAAGTCAGGTGGTTGTCGATTTTATCCATTTCCCGGGTTAAGGCAATCCGCATTGCCCGGTGCGCACCATCTACCATTTCACTGGCAGACATGCCGCCTTGCTGCGACATCCGCATAAATTCGCGAAAACCGGCTTCAAATATCCGTTCCATACCCTGAGCCTGTTGTTCGCCTTTGGAGATGCCTTCAAACAAGCGCGCTAGATCTGCACCTGACCAAAAGTGTTCTTCAAAACGATCGGCTTGCAGCCTAGCTGTGCGCAACATCTGGCGTTTCTGGAAAATTATCATCCAGGAAGCAATCGAGGCTACCAGCAGTGAGAGCATGACCATTTTGACCAACAGGCCGGCTTCCATCACTAAGTGCCACAGGGATATATCTATATTCATTGGAGAACTTCCTTCCTCAGGTTTTTTGGAATTCGGGTGGGCTTAAATTCTACCGCAGTCAAACAGGCTACGCGAACCTCTGCCTTTGCCAGCAGTTGCTGGTCAGAATCCCGAATCATTGTTTGTGCTAACTGCAAAGATGCCGCCCCAGTGTGCTTGAGACTGACACTCACCAGGACTTCATTATCAAGCTTTGCGGGTTTAATAAACTCTATATCCATATTGCGTACAACAAAAACTATGCCTTCATTCTCAGACAAACTCGACTGATCGATTTTTCGGGCCCGTAACCATTCCGTCCGCGCGCGCTCAAAAAAGTTCAAATATTGGCTATGATAAACCACCCCGCCGGCATCGGTATCTTCATAGTAGACACGAATTTTCCAGGAAAAATCAGACATAATACGGCCTCATTGTGGCATTTTTCTGATCAATCACGAATTGAATAAATCATCTGCGGCCGTGCTAACCGACTGCGGGGGCACTAGACCTAAATGACGCCAGGCATTTGCCGTTGCCATACGCCCGCGAGAAGTGCGCATAATATAACCCTGCTGGATCAGGTAAGGCTCTAGAACATCTTCTACCGTACCGCGTTCTTCACTCAGTGCAGCCGCCAGTGAATCTACTCCCACTGGGCCGCCATCAAAATTCTTGATAATAATCTGTAATAAACGCCGATCCATAGTATCAAAGCCCTGGTCATCTACTTTTAGCATTTCCATGGCGGCGGCGGCAATTTCAAGGTCGATATGACCATCACCGCGAACTTCCGCGTAATCTCTAACCCGGCGCAATAGCCGATTAGCGATGCGTGGGGTTCCGCGCGAACGCCGGGCAATTTCAAAAGCGCCTGCATCATTGGAGGGAATTTCGAGTATTCTGGCAGAACGACCTACAATAGTTGCCAATTCATCATCGTTGTAAAACTCCAGTCGCTCAACAATGCCAAAACGGTCGCGTAATGGTGAAGTTAATAAACCTGCCCTGGTAGTAGCACCGATTAAGGTGAAATGGGGCAAATCAAGTTTAATTGAGCGTGCCGCCGGGCCTTCACCAATCATAATATCTAACTGGTAGTCTTCCATTGCCGGGTAAAGCACTTCCTCTACTACCGGCGAGAGGCGATGAATTTCATCGATGAACAAGACATCACCGGCTTCAAGGTTGGTAAGTAATGCCGCCAAATCTCCGGCCCGCTCCAGTACCGGGCCTGAAGTTGAGCGCAAATTAACCCCCATTTCATTGGCAATCACATGCGCGATGGTAGTTTTACCCAAGCCCGGAGGCCCAAAAATAAGCACATGATCCAGAGATTCTGCGCGCCTGCGAGCAGCTTCAATGTAAATAGAAAGCTTTTCTTTCATTACCTCCTGGCCCACATATTCATCTAGAGTGGTGGGCCTGAGGCTTTTATCAACACTGGATTCATCCACAGATTCCAGCGGGCTGATTACCCGATTATCGGTGGTGGCAGATGGAATATTTGTATCGTTGCTCATGGCAAATCATTATAAGACAGATACATAAACCATGTAGGGCCATCGGTTGAGTTTGCATGGCTGTGGCTTTGGGTGTCCATGTGAATTATCCCGAATACCTATTTAGTGCCTGACCGAGAAAGAAGTAATCTACTGCGGAAAGGCTGGATTTGACCAAAATTTTCCATTATTCTCGTCAAATAGCCAGCTATTCTCCTCAAATAATGAAATATTTTGCTTCAAACCAGCCTTTCCCTCGCTACGATTCCTTTCTCGGTCAGGCACTATTTAAGGATAGCCCGTTGCAAAATATCCGGAATTCTTTCAGCCAGATACAAAGGCACAGAAAACAGTTTGTAACACACTGCCTTACCTGTTGTGGTTTTGACTTTTATATTACTGATACTCATAGGGTTAAGGTCGCAGCGAATGGCAAGGTCAAGGTTCTTATCATGCATAAATTGGTGCAGGGATTTCATCGCACCAGATGCTCCTGACTTTACTTCAATGGGAACAATTTTGTTCCCATGCTGAATAAGATAGTCAATTTCTCCCTGTCGCCCATCTGTTCTCTGCCAATAAAACAGCGCCGGATCTTCCAGTTGCGAAAGCGCGGCGCGTAATTGCTGACCAACGAATTGTTCGGCCAACGGCCCCTTGCTTTTGAACAGCTGAGCTTTAACCTCATTGATATTGAGCTGAGAAAGATGCAGCAAGGCGGATACCAGGCCAGTATCCAGAAATAAGATTTTATAAAACTTATCATTGGACTCAGCGCCCATTGGAATACCGTTTCCGCTTGTGTGCCTAACGAAACTTAAAACCCTGGCGCTAGCAAGCAGGGAAAGAGCGCTTTTTATTTCGGCTGCTCTGACACCTGCCTCCACTCTGGAGGCAACAAACTTATTGCCCAGCTGCCTAGCTGCCGAATCGATGATTTTTACAAGCAGGCGAACATCAGCCTTTTTAGAGTACTTGCTGAAATCATCCTGATAGGTGGTAAGCAAGTCCTGTTGTAACTTCAGACATTCACTGAAATCTCTAGTGGTGAACCACTTGGCAACGACAGCCGGCATTCCACCAACAAGAGAGTATTCAAAGTAAAATTGCAGGCATTTGTCATGCAGTGAAGTGGCGGGAGGGTTATCCATAGTAGCGTTGCTGAGGTGTTCGTATAACGGTGTATTGCCACTTGCTTGCAAAAACCCCAGAAAGGAGACCGGCTCAATATAGGCATAGGTAATCCGGCCAACCGGCATACTGAATTCATGCTTCTGCAGAGCGAAGTCCAAGAGCGACCCGGCGGCTATCACTGCCAAGCTGGGTAGCTCCTCCATAAACCAACGGAGAGTGCCCAAAAGTTCCGGCGTCGCTTGAATTTCATCAAGAAAAAGCAAGCTGCGCGAAGACGAAAACCTGCGGCTAAACTCCGCCTCAAGATTTTCCAGAATCTGCCGAGGGTCATTCGATTCGAAATGTTGCGCCAAACGAGGGTTGCGCTCTAAATTGAGCTCAACTAGGTCGAGTTTATGCCGTGCTGCCAAATCTCTCACCAACCAGGTTTTCCCAACCTGCCTGGCACCGCGCAAAACCAAAGGCTTACGATCGTCGCTACGCAGCCATCTATCTAATTTATCTTGTTCCTTTTTTCTCATAACATGCCGTTGTTTTATCGTGAACCTTGATATTTTAACATGTTGTTATAGAAATGCTTGGTTTCTCTTGAAACAAACCAATTCAATAATGCAGCTAGTCCAAAACAGCCAGTGCTCGGCGTATGACTGTGAGTTTATTGCCTTAGCACAGCACCTTGATGCCCCTCTTATTACAACCGACAAAAAGATTCTTCGGGAGTTTCCAGAAAATAGCCAAGCCGTTGAGTCTTATCTTGTCTGATGCTGTTGTGCCGACAACACAGAATAATGGCGTCGATTGAGGGGCTGGGAGGTAAACGCCCTATTGACCTCATATCTTCTACCGCCGGACACGAAATGGTACTCAACCTTATTGGGCAGCTCGAATATGGTGTGCTTGTTTGACTACAACGATTTATAGGCTCATTAAAAGCAAGCACCTTGATCAGTCTTTTGACGGGAGCGCGGCTAAACGGCTTGGTGGGCGCTGGAACCACAAAGGGCAGGCCTGTGTTTACTGCGCTGGCACCGCCGCTCTTTCTTTTCTGGAAGTCTTGGTTCACATACTGAACGCGCGGCAACTTAAAAATTATGTTTTATACCAGGCGGCGATAAACACAGCTGACATTCAAACTCTAAACACTAAAAGCCTGCCGGCACGCTGGCGCGATGTTCCCGCACCCCACGCCATTCGGTCTGTTGGTACCGAGTGGCTGCAATCTCAATCAAGCCTGGCGTTGCGCACACCAAGCGCAGTTATCCCTGTAGATCACAACTATCTAATTAACCCTAACCACCATGAGTTTAAACGCATCCAATTCAAACAGGTCGAGTTTGATCTGGACCCAAGAATGGGTTTGATTGGTGCGCAATAGACGGGCTGGGTTCTCTGAAACTCAATCAAGCACTGCAATTTTTCCCCCAGAAAAGTCCGGGATTAATGCCGGCATCCTTTTATTTGCATATGAAGCCCAAGCGGTTATTAGAACTAGCGTTCGCGGTAACATAAAAGTACGCGCGCTTCTTAACTCGCTTGTCTACGCTGTACATTACATTGTTTCTTTCCGACCTCCGCACGCCAGCACCGTAATTGCCAGCCGATAACTGTGATTTGCAGATAGGCCTTGGTCGGTTACACTATAACGACGACTACGAGCAGCAGCGCGAAGTTGTGATTTGCAAAAAAAGCATGTGGCTGTCCCAAACCATCTTATACCGCGGTGGTATCTGCTAATAGAGACGGCGACAAAGGAGAGAACGCTGGGTCTGCATACATTTTCGAGATGACAAAAAAGTGAGTGGTGCAACTTAGCCAACAAAATCCGCGCTGGGTAATAATTCCTCTTTTATTTATACTTGTTCCTTCCACAAGATGGAACTGACATGTAGTAAGCTGCTATTTTTTAGTGAGCGCCTGTCCTATAAGCTGCTATAAGCTGATAAGCTGCTATAAGCTGGTGTCCTATAAGCTGGTGTCCTATAAGCTGGTGTCCTATAAGCTGGTGTCCTATAAGCTGGTGTCCTATAAGCTGGTGTCCTATAAGCTGTTTCTATAAGCTGTCGACGAACAATGCTCCAACCCCAACCACTACGACCGATTCAACCGCGCTTGCAGAGCCAAACGAATAATATCTTCCACGCTCATATCAGGCTGGCTTACCCGCCTTACCATTACGCTAACATCGGCGGGTTTGTAGCCCAGTGAGATTAGTGCCTGGCTAGCTTCTGCCTGTGGGTTTTGGCTGCTGCTGGTTGCGTCTGGGGTTGTACTGGTAGAGCTGGGGATTGCGCTGAGTTTGTCGCGTAACTCAATGATTAACCGTTCGGCGGTTTTCTTGCCGATTCCGGGCAGACGCGTTAGTGCGATGGCATCGTTATCTGCAACCAATACTGATAGCTCCTCAACCGAAATACCGGAGAGAATATTGAGGGCGATTTTGGCGCCAATGCCGGAGATTTTTAATAATTGCCGGAATAAAACTCGCTCGGACTCAGTAGCAAACCCAATTAAGGTATGGGCATCGTCTTTGATTTGCAGGTGGGTAACTATAGCTACTTTCTCGCCCACTGCGGGTAAGTTATAGAATACCGACATAGGCGCTTCTATTTCATAGCCGATACCATTAACATCAACCATTATGAGTGGCGGATTTTTACTTATAAGTGTGCCTGAAATACGACCTATCATCGCCGTCTTCTCCCGATTTTGCGTAAATTAATTTCTGGGTGCTGTTTACCGATTGCCGCCGCGAGGCGATCCTGACCACTGGCAGAGTGCTGGTGGCAAAGGGCAATAGCCAGCGCATCGGCCGCATCTTCCGGAATCTTCTCGCTGATTCCCAGCAGTAAACCGACCATATGGGCTACCTGAGATTTTTCCGCGCTGCCTTTGCCTACTAAAGCTTGTTTAATCTCTCGCGGGGCATACTCCCCGACCGGTAAATCAGCGACCACCGCAGCACATATTGCCGCACCCCGTGCCTGCCCTAACTTGAGGGCGGAGCTTGCATTATTACTCACAAAAACACTCTCAATCGCAAACTCATTCGGTTGGTACTCAGTGATCACTTCGCTGATGGACTGAAAAATAACTTTTAAGCGACTGGGGAAATCCCCGCTGCCAGTTTTAATCACACCATAATGAATGGCGCGTACCTGCTGGCCCCGGCACTCGATTAGGCCAAAACCGGTTTTTACTGAGCCGGGATCAATACCAAGGATACGCATTTTTTAGTTTACTCCCTGAATATACTGCCTGAAATACCCTCATGCTTATTCGTATGCTTCTGCGGGGATATCTGCGTTGGAGTACACCTCTTGGGTATCATCCAGATCTTCCAGAGCATTGAGGAAATTAAGAACTTTGCGCCCGGTGTCCACATCCATTTCTACCTCCAGGGAGGCACGCATAATAACCTCGGCATTATCTGCTGCCTGTCCTGCATCTTTCATCGCCTGCACGACACTGGCAAAGCTCGCCGGATCGGTAATCACCTCCACCGAGCCATCATCTGCAGATACCACATCTTCTGCCCCTGCATCTAGGGCGGCTTCCATAATGCTGTCCTCATCTGCACCCGGCGGATAATTGAGCACACCAATTTTTGCAAACAGATAAGCAACTGAACCATCCGTTCCAAGATTACCGCCGTACTTTGTAAATGCATGCCGGACTTCAGCAACGGTGCGATTGCGGTTATCAGTCAAGCATTCAACCAACACAGCAACCCCACCCGGGGCATACCCTTCGTAAACCAGTTCTTCATAAACCACACCTTCAAGAGTACCCGTGGCTTTCTGAATCGCGCGTTCTACAGTATCTTTTGGCATATTGGCCGCAAAGGCTTTATCAATCGCCAGGCGCAGACGCGGATTGGAATCAGGGTCACCGCCAGCTTCACGGGCCGCTACACTGATTTCTCGAATGCAGCGGGTAAAAACTTTACCGCGTTTTTGATCCTGAGCTTTTTTTCGATGCTGGATATTTGCCCATTTACTATGACCTGCCATGCAGTTTCTTCCTATCAGTTACCCAATGTTATGGTATTTGTTATGGTATTTATTTTAGCATAGCCTAAGACTCAGCCGCAGACTGTGCGGTAGTATTGAAACGTCCGAGTCGCAGAAAAGTCACGCATTTTTGTGCCACCAGAGGCGATAACAACATGCCAAAATGACTTACCTGTAGTTGCACCGAATCAGCGGCTGTATCAAGCCGGGTTTCCGTCACAGTTACCGTGCCATCGTTCGGCCCAGATAATTTATTCAGTAATCTACCCAAGCCCATACTGCCGGTACCGGCAATGACGCCGATTTCACGATCAATGGGTACCCCGCAACCGGACTGTAGACTTTGGCAGGCTGAACCAAGCAACATTCGCCCCATTGGCTTTAAGCTTAAAGCTTTAGCACTGGCGCTGCCACTAACCGGGGAACCCAATAGAACCAAACGACCCGGTGGTAGATCACGAGCGTACTTTTCCAACATTGTCATAAGCACTAGCCCGCCTAAGCTGTGACCGACAAAATGCAGTGCTTTGGCATCGGAAAATTTTTGAGTATCAATGTATTCACGCAGGATATGTGCCTGAGCTGAAAGCCCGTGACGCCTGCTGGGGTAGGTATAAGCGCTGCTTGTAAAACCTTTATTGCGCAATCGCCGAGAGAGCACCGACATCGCGACACCCCTGTGGAACAGGCCGTGTACCAGCACAACATGGCCAGTTTGTGAGTTTATTCTAGACATCATCAGCGCATTTTTATGAGCGTTATATAGGCAATATTTTAAACTAGTCTGAGGCTTTCTCTTTGGCTTTAACAACCGTCCGTATATGCAGGTCTTGAAGTTGCTCGGCATTGACTTTTGAGGGTGCGGATGTCAGCAAACACTGTGCGGAAGTGGTTTTCGGGTAGGCAATAACATCGCGGATAGAGGGCTCCCCGGTCATCAGTGCCACCATCCGGTCAATCCCAAAGGCTATACCGCCGTGTGGTGGACAACCATACTTTAATGCCTCCAAGAGGAAGCCAAACTTATCTTCTGCTTCCTGCTCATCAATACCTAACAATTCAAAAACCGCTTGCTGCATTTCTGGCTTATGAATACGGATAGAGCCACCACCAATTTCAGCACCATTTAGAACCATGTCATAACCGCTGGAAATAGCCGTACCAGCAGCCTCTTTCAACTCTTTAATACTGTCGGTACGAGCAGAGGTGAACGGGTGATGCATGGCAAAGTAACGCCCGGCTTCTTCATCCCATTCAAACATGGGGAAATCCGTGACCCATAGGGGCTTCCAGCTATCTTCTACTAGCTCAAGGTCGTTACCACAAGCCAGTCGTAATGCCCCCATAAAGGCAGAAACTACTAACCATTCGCCAGCACCGAAGAAAAGAATATCGCCACTGCAAGCTGATGACTGCTCAAGTACTGCCTGCAGGGCCTGATCATCAAGAAATTTTGCAATCGGCGACTGCACACCTTCACGCCCGGCATTAATATCATTGACTTTGATCCAGGCAAGACCACGACCGCCGTATTTACCTACTAACTGGGTGTAATTATCGATCTGTTTACGCGAAAATACCGCCCCGCCCGGCACCCGCAATACCGCTACCCTACCGCTGGAGTCGTTCGCCGGACCAGAGAAAACCTTAAACTCGACCTCTTTTACAATTTCATCAACGCTAATTAACTGCATTGGGTTACGCAAGTCGGGTTTATCCGAGCCGTATTTATCCATCGCAGCATGAAAAGTCATGCGCGGAAATTCATCACCAAGGTCAACATCCAGCACCTGTTTAAATACATCCCGGATTAAATTTTCAGCGATTTCCTGAACTTCTTCTTCAGTAACAAAGGACATTTCCATATCCAACTGAGTGAATTCCGGCTGGCGATCAGCACGCAAATCTTCATCACGAAAACAACGGGCAATCTGGTAGTAGCGATCCATACCGGCCATCATAAACAGCTGTTTAAACAACTGGGGCGACTGCGGTAAGGCATAAAACTGGGTGTCATGTACCCGGCTTGGCACTAGGTAATCGCGTGCGCCTTCTGGGGTTGCCTTGGTTAAAATCGGGGTTTCAAGCTCACAAAAAGCCTGGTCATCCAGTTGCTTACGAATAGCCTTATACAGCGCCGCGCGAATTCGCATATTATGCTGCATGCGTGGGCGACGCATATCCAAATAGCGGTACTTCAGGCGAATATCTTCACCGTCATCATCGTTCATTAACATCGGAATGGGGGCTGCAGTATTTA
Source organism: Lysobacterales bacterium (assembly GCA_021648125.1). Lineage (GTDB taxonomy): Bacteria > Pseudomonadota > Gammaproteobacteria > Xanthomonadales > SZUA-36 > SZUA-51. The sequence goes on along the minus strand of JAKITK010000020.1, from coordinate 19,754 downwards.
AAATTTCTACGCTAGCTGCGAGAATCTCTACCTTACCGGTGGCCATATTCTTATTCCACTGATGTTCCGGGCGCATTCTGACCTGACCACTAATACGCACACAAAATTCATTGCGCAGGCTTGTTGCCACAGCAAAAGCGGCTTTATTATCAGGGTCTACAACAACCTGAACAATGCCGCGGTAATCCCGCAAGCTAACAAAAACTAGGCCGCCAAGGTCGCGGGAACGATCGACCCAGCCACATAAAGTGACAGTTTGTTCGGCAAGTTGTTCGGTGACTTCACCGCAAAGATGACTACGCATGGGATACTCCGGAAATAACACAATGTAGCTTTATTACAAAAGCTGGATTAAGGCGCAAATTATACCGAAAATAGAAAAGGCGCACCATCCTGGTACGCCTTATTCCCCGCTCCCCGACTATATACAAATAAACGCTTTATCTTCTACGACGTATTTCCTGGTACAGTACAGTACAGCACCCCACTCAGCAGTATCAACAAACCCAACACAGCCCAAATATTTACTGCGGAAATCCCGAATATTGCTTCAATCACAGTCAACTGTCTTCCCTTGAGTATAAGTTATTGCGAAGCGAACACCCAATCGTTCAATGCTAGCTTCTAAAAATACCCGTGCCATCTCTTTCTATGGATACGCTCATTTTAATGCTCACTTGTTCCCTCGGCAACATTGCCTGTCACTTCTAAAGCCACTGTCCGCAAGTCAAACTCGCCCCCCTTGATATACTCCCGATCCCTAACTCAAACCCTTACTAGTATTGCAAAAAAACCCCTTTTTGCGGAACCAACTATATCAACAGCTGAAATTTTCGGCGACATAGAATGTATCACCAAATACTGCCATATCATTGACTGCGGTGAAGTCACCAGGGTCGAGGAAACTCAGTAGTTTACCCGGTTGTCCATCGGACATGGTTTCATTGTTAAAATTACCGGTATCCAGGCTGAAGGACTGGATTCTGGGCAGACGAGGCGTACTGGCATCGTTGTCATAATCAGGGAAATCTGATACATAGAGCAAACCTGCTTGATCATCTACAGTTAAACGACCATAGCGGGGCTTTCTAAATTCATGCGAGACATTAGCAAAGAAGCGGTCTTTCAGTTTCTGCGTCTGCTTGAGTTCGCGTACCTTCGACTGCACCTCAAGGGTTCGCTCCGCAACCTTTGATCCAGCCAGGTGGCTAACAACAGAGCCACAACCAGGCCAACGGCATACATGAACCAGGCCAACGGGCTCAGATACCAGGACGGCAAAACGCTAAAACTAAAAGCCGGCAAGCTTTGTTCGCGCCCCCAGCCATCGCGCGCCTGTAGCAAGAAAATCTCGGGTATTGCGAGTAACCAAGGTAAGGTCATAGGTTAAAGCAGTCGCTGCTATTAGCTTATCAATTGCATTTTGATGGTGAGGAACCCGCAATTTGCCCCAGACCTGAGCTTCAGTAGCCGAAAAGTCAAGAATATTGGCAGCATTGATAGCAATACATATGTAATCATTGATAGCGCTATTTAACTGACTCTTTACTGGTTTTCTTACCCGCCTTATCTGATTTCTTGACTTCTTTCGGAGCATCAGCCAAGTTTTTCTTATTCCCAGTCTTAAAATCAGTTTCGTACCAACCGCTGCCTTTTAGCCGAAACCCGGCAGCTGAAACTAACTTCTTAACATCTGCTTGCGAACACTCAGGACAGTCGCGAATTGGATCGTCAGACATTTTTTGTAATTTCTCGAAACGATACCCGCAGGCATTACATTGATATTCATAAATTGGCATATTGTGCTCTAGAATTATTTGGCTTGAACTATAAGTGCGGGCGCGGGAGTAGTTTTCCAAGTATATTGGTATACCTGGTATCCTAAGCGCATTAATTGAAGGAATACGAGAAACCAACATGTTGCAATTGCACCGCTATCTACTTGCTACCTTATTTGTTATTTTGCTCGCAACCTTAGCTGGCTGTGAACCCGCTGACAAACCTCTAACTATAATAACTGAGCCAATGCCTACGGTAGAAGAAACTAAAGCCGCTCTGAACTCTCAAGCACCCACTGCAGTCATCCCCCGTTTTGGCATATATACAGCAGTTAATCTTTCTGCAGATTTAAGCCATTTGAGCGAAAATCAGAAAAAATGATCCCTCTGCTTATCAAAGCAGCAAAGGTTATGGGTCGCCTGTTTTGGCTACAGGCATATGGTGAGCGCGGCCCGTTTGTGAAGTCTTTACCAGACAACCACACGCGTCGTTTTGCGAAACTAAATTACGGCCCCTGGGATCGACTCGATGGCAATAAATCATTTGTGGATGGAATTGGCCCCAAACCTGCCGGTGCAAACTTCTCCCCGGCCGATATGACTAAAGAGGAATTCGCCGCCTGGGAACAACCAGGCAAATATCGGGTTAATGTAGAAAACTTTGAGAAAGCCATTAAGACCTTATCTAACACCCTGTTAACCCCTGCAAGGCAATGGCGATTACGCGGGTGGCTAGTAAACTGATTGCACAAAACGGCAAGATTGGCAGCCAATGACAAGCCGACTTAGACCGCTTAGCTGATGCTGACATTCCAGTCGATATCTACTTTCGCCAAGGGCTACGGCAATTGGGCTTGAAAAGATCGGGAGATTTCGCTAGCGACCGTGGTAAGTAGAGTTTTTATGCCTTGGCAAAGGTTAATTCACCATCCGCCGTATCTACTTTAATCACATCTCCAGCCTGATACTCACCAGCCAATAATTTCTCTGCTAGTGGGTTCTCCAGGTACTGCTGGATAGCGCGTTTAAGTGGCCGCGCACCGTAAACCGGATCGAAACCAATATTGCCGATAAAGTCCAATGCGGTATCGCTTAACTGCAAAGTCAAATCTCGCTCTATCAGCCGTTTTTCCAGAGTGCTAATCAGTAAGCCAGCAATTTGACGAATTTGCGATTTATTCAAGCTGTGGAAAACCACAATTTCATCAACCCGATTGATAAATTCGGGGCGGAAATGCTCATCGACTTCTACCATTACTGCCGCCTTCATTTCCGCATAGGGGGCATCAACCATTGTCTGGATTTGCTCTGAACCAAGATTAGAGGTCATTACAATGATGGTATTACGGAAGTTAACCGTACGCCCCTGGCCATCAGTTAAGCGACCATCATCAAGCACTTGTAGCAGAATATTAAACACATCGGGATGGGCTTTTTCTACTTCATCTAACAAAATTACCGAATACGGCCTGCGGCGTATTGCCTCAGTAAGATAACCACCCTCTTCATAGCCTACATACCCCGGCGGCGCACCAATCAGGCGAGCTACAGAGTGCTTTTCCATAAACTCAGACATATCAATCCGTACCATGGCATCTGTGGTATCAAACAGGAAATCTGCCAGGGCTTTGCACAATTCCGTTTTACCAACACCGGTTGGCCCTAAAAACAGGAAGGAACCATTTGGACGATTGGGATCAGACAAACCCGCGCGTGACCTGCGAATGGCATTGGATACCGCAGTGACCGCTTCATCCTGACCTATAACCCTGTTGTGTAGGTCATCTTCCATACCTAACAGTCTTTCCCGTTCGCCCTGCATCATTTTACTCACCGGAATACCCGTCCAGTTGGCAACCACTTCGGCGATTTCGTTTTCTGTTACCTTATTGCGTAACAGGGTAAAGTCCGTTTGCTGATGCGCTTCAACTTCTTCAAGTTGTTTTTCCAGTGCCGGAATCCTGCCGTATTGCAATTCCGACATCCGCCCGAGGTCACCGGCCCGTTGGGCGCTTTCAAACTCTGCGCGGCTGCGTTCCAGTTCTTCTTTAATATGGGTTGATCCCTGCACTGCGGCTTTTTCTGATTTCCAGATTTCATTCAGATCAGCAAACTCTTTTTCCAACACGGCTATTTCATCTTCTAATAGCCCTAGGCGTTTACGGGTTGCATCATCGGTTTCTTTCTTTAAGGCTTCCCGTTGAATTTTTTGTGAAATCAGGCGTCTTTCCAAACGGTCCAATGACTCGGGTTTGGAGTCTATTTCCATGCGAATGCGCGAAGCTGCTTCATCCATCAGGTCGATGGCTTTATCCGGCAGCTGCCGATCGCTGATATATCGTTCTGATAAAGTTGCAGCTGCAACCAGTGCAGGATCGGTAATATCAACCCCGTGATGGATTTCATAGCGTTCTTGTAAGCCGCGCAAAATGGCGATAGTGTCTTCAACCGTAGGCTCGCCCACAAATACTTTTTGAAAACGGCGTTCCAGAGCAGCATCTTTTTCGATGTACTGGCGATATTCATCGGTGGTGGTAGCACCAATACAATGCAATTCACCGCGCGCCAGTGCGGGTTTCAACATATTACCGGCATCCATAGCACCATCAGCCTTGCCTGCACCAACCATGGTATGAATTTCATCAATAAACAGAATGACCTGACCATCTTGTTTCTTAAGATCAGACAAAACCGCTTTCAGGCGTTCTTCAAATTCACCGCGATATTTTGCCCCGGCAATCAGTGCACCCATATCCAGGGACAGCACTCGCTTACCGCGAATACCCTCAGGCACTTCGTTATTGACGATGCGCTGAGCCAAACCTTCCACGATGGCGGTTTTACCCACGCCGGCCTCACCAATCAAAACCGGGTTGTTTTTAGTCCGCCGTTGTAACACCTGAATACAACGACGAATTTCTTCATCACGACCAATAATTGGATCCAGCTTGGAAGATTCCGCTTGGGCTGTCAGGTCTACAGTGTATTTTTCCAATGCCTCACGATTTTCCTCAGCATTCGGGTCAACCACTTGTTCGCCGCCACGGATATCTTCAATAGCTTTTTCTACGGCGTCCTGATTAGCACCAAATTCTTTTAACAAACGGCTCAGTTCAGCTTTACGCTCAAATACGGCGAGTAAAAATATTTCTGATGCAATATAGTGGTCACCACGCTTCTGTGCCAGCTTATCCATTACATTGAGAAGTTTAATGGTGTCGTTGGAAAGGCTCACTTCACCCGCGGCACCTTCGACTTTTGGTAATTGCTCGATGACTTCACCCAAACGCGAGTGCAGACTGTTTACCCGCATACCGGCTTTGGTGAGTAAATTCCTGATACTACCGCCATCCTGATCCAACAATGCAAGTAGCAAGTGGGCCGGTTCAATCATGGCATTATCCAGCCCCACCGCCAGCGATTGTGCATCGGATAAAGCGAGTTGAAATTTAGATGTAAATTTATCCATTCTCATACTATAAATCCCCTAAAACATAGATTTCGATAGTATTAATATGAGGGCTGGGAAGGAATTTTCAAGTTATCCACAGGCTATGGATGCATTAATTTCCGGGGAGTATACTAAGCTTTCCGGTGCCTTAGGCCTGCGCTTAACACAGCCTACAAAAAACGAGATATCCCTAGGGTGTGTCAAGCGCAGCGGACGCACCGGGACTATCAGGCTAGAGCTTGAGCAAGCGTCTAAGAATGTCAAAATATACTGCCATTAGTAAATCCAAATCGGCGACTGGGGTATGCTCATCGATTTTGTGGATCGAATGGTTGAGTAGGCCCAGTTCAACTACCTGGGTTCCTAGTGGTGCGATAAAACGGCCATCGGAAGTGCCGCCGCCAGTGTTCATTGCTGGGGAATAACCTAGCAAGCCGGCAACAGCCGCTTCAACCACAGCGGTTAATGCACCGGCAGGGGTATAAAAAGGCTCGGCAGATACATTCCAGTCGAGTTGATAGTTGTTGATATTCAAATCAGCCAGGATCGACTCCATTCGCTGTTTGAGATCAGACTGCGGGGATACCGGGCCATTGCGTAAATTGAAGCGGGTCTCCGCAATCGCAGGAGTGACATTCGTGGCAATGCCACCTGCCTGCAATGCGGAAACCTGCAAACTGGTTGCCGGGAAAAGAGCATCGCCCTCATCCCAACGAAGATTAGTAACCACGGCTAAAAAAGCGGCTAGCTTATGCGCCGGGTTTTCGATTAGGTGACCAAAAGCGGTGTGCCCCTGCTCGCCCTCAATGATCAGCCTTACATTAATAGAGCCCCGCCTGCCAACCCGGGCCATATCGCCCAGGCGTTTGGAGCTTGTGGGTTCGCCAACCAAACAATAATCAGGGATTCTATCCTGTTGTTTTAGGGCATCGGCAACGACACAGGTTCCATCAGTTGCCGGACCCTCTTCATCGGATGTAAGCAACAACTGCACACAGCCGGGATGATCGGGGAATTCCTCTACTAGGCGTTGCAAGGCAATCACCATGGCAGCTACTCCACCTTTCATATCCGCGCTGCCGCGGCCGTAGAGTATACCCTCATCTACCCGCGCTGCAAATGGCGGGTATTTCCAACTGTTCTCATCACCAACAGGAACTACATCGGTATGGCCCAGCATTAAAATGCTTGGTCCATTTTCCGGCGTGCCATGGCTAAGCAGAACATTGCTTACATCGCCGCGATTAAACCACTCACAAGTGAATCCAAAAGCGGCCAAATAGTCTGCTATTAATACCTGACAGCCTTCATCTGCTGGCGTGATAGAAGGCCTGCGAATAAGATCACGGGTTAAATCCAGCACCATTGACATTAGTTGCGTTGCTCCAGTGCAGCCTGCACATCAGCATTAAAACCGGGGCCGATAACAGTCCCGTCAACAATAAAAACCGGGCGTTTAACCAGCGTCGGATTTTCCAGCAACAGGGCTTTTAAATGCTCAGGATCAGTATTTTGTTTATCCGCAGCGGATAAATTTCGCCAGCTTGTGCTGCGGCGATTCAGCAATAGGTCGATAGATGTTGATTGCAGCCAGCGTTCCAAAGTTTCACTAGAGAAACCCGCCTGCCTGAAATCATGGAATTGATATTCGATACCCTCGGCATCCAGCCAACGCAGTGCCTTGCGAACAGTGTCACATTGTTTGATTCCATAAACAGTTAGTATCGACATATTTAATTACTACTTAAACCAAACTAAAAGCGTGGCGTAAATTATCTCCGAGGCTTATCTCAATGGTATCACCCCGCTGCAGTTTTGACACACCCGCAGGGGTACCGGTAAAGACCAGATCACCCGCTTTTAGTTCGACATATTTTCCGAGTGTTTCAAGGATTTCAGCTGTCGACCAAATCATTTGTGCGGTATTGCCCTGCTGTCGGGTCTCGGAATTCACCTGCAAGTGGATTTCGAGTTGCTCGAAAGGCACGATTGCTGGAATAATCACGGAAATCGGTGCCGACTGGTCGAAGCCTTTGGCCATATCCCAGGGCCGCGCCCGGCGTTTGGCTTCTGCCTGTAAATCCCGGCGGGTAAGGTCTACACCTACGGCGTAACCATAAATACTGCCGTGTTCACCCAAAGCCAGTACCAATTCGACTTCGTGGTGTAAGTTGTCCGTCATCGGGGGAAATTTTACTGTGTCCGACTGGGTTACCGCATCGGCTGGTTTAGAAAAGAAAAACGGCGGGTCACGCTCAGGCTCCGAGCCCATTTCGCGCACATGGTCGGCGTAGTTTTTCGCCACACAATAAATACGATGCACAGGAAACCATTTACCTTCAGTCGTTTTTAGCTGTGGATGCTCCAGTTTGAACATTTGATGTTCCTCGTATTTTTCGATAATACAAATAGGCAGCAAGGCCAAAAGCAAATATATGATAAGCGCCCATCGTAGCTAAAATATGCGGCCAGATAGGGCTGCTGCTAGACCAGTCCTGAGCTAAAACCCAGTAGATATAAATAAGCGTTAAAGTAACAGCTAACACCACCGCTATCCCATCACCGCGATCAAGTTTTCGTTGCTGCAGTTTGATCACAATAAGCCGATATACAAACAGCAATATCAGAACTACCGGCAGCATTAGCAGGATGGTAACCAACATATTAATACAACTCAGGCAAGCGCGCGTATGCCCACCGCATGTCGCAGCTTGCGCATAAAGGGCGTGGCATATTCACGCGCTTTTTCTGCACCTTTTATTAACTCAGCTTCAATTTCAGCAGGGTTGGCGATCAAGGTTTCATAGCGCTCGCGCGCTTCACCAAGCTCTGTATTTATATGTTCAAAAACGATCTGTTTAGCAGCGCCCCAGGCGATGCCATCGTGATATGCCTGTATCATTTCTGCCTTTTTCCCAGCATTCGCAAAGGCCGAATAGATGGTCAGCAGGGTAGAATCCTTCGGGTCTTTAGGTTCACCGGGCTCCAACGAATTGGTCTTTATTTTCATAATAGCTTTGCGCAGTTGCTTCTCCGGCAACCATAATGGAATCGTATTGTTATAACTCTTACTCATTTTGCGGCCGTCTTGGCCGGGGATCAATTTGCTATCTTCATCGATTACCGCTTCAGGTAAAGTAAAGTTTTTGCCATAGCTGTGATTGAAACGGGCAGCGATATCCCGCGCCATTTCCAAGTGCTGCAGTTGATCTTTACCTACCGGCACTTTGTTTGCATTGAAGATTAAAATATCTGCGCTCATTAATATCGGATAATTAAACAGACCCATGTTGATAGCATGATCCAGATCCTCACCGGCTGTTTGGTTGTCTTGCACTGCAGCTTTGTATGCGTGTGATCTGTTCATTAAACCCTTGGCCGTCGAACAGCTCAAAAACCAGGTTAATTCCGGGATTTCAGGAATATCCGACTGTCTATAGAAAACAGCTTCTGAAGTATCCAGCCCCAACGCCAACCAAGTTGCGGCGATTTCTAGTGTGGATTGCCTCACCTTTTGTGGATCTGCGGACTTAATCAGCGAGTGGTAATCGGCAAGAAAAAAATAACTGCTGACGGCCGGACCCTTGCTGACAGCGATTGCCGGCTTAATCGCGCCGACATAGTTGCCAAGATGCGGAGTGCCGCTGGTGGTAATGCCTGTAAGTACGGTTTGTTTTTTCATTTATAATAACGGCTACTGGTAATACAGGAGATAATACAGGACATCGGTGAATTTTTCTGAGATTGACCGAGCTTGACTAACTAATTTTCCGCAGTATGCACCGATAGCATTACAGGCCGGGTATCATCATCAACAGCAACAAACGATAGCTTTCCGGTCATCGCTACAACCCGGCCACCCGCATACATATCTTCCCGGGTTACCGTAACCAGAATACCTACACTGGTACGCCCAACATGCTCTACTTCGCCTACCAAATCGACAATACAGCCCGATGGTATGGGTACTTTAAAATCGATTTTATCCATTGAAACAGTGACCATATTCTGGCGGGTAAAGCGGGTTGCCGTTATAAAACCTACTTCATCCATCCATTGCATGGCAATTCCACCAAACAGGGTTTGACGATTGTTAGTGGTAAACGGGAAAACCTGTTTAGTCACCTTGGTAATGGCATTTTGTTTTAGTGCTTCTATGCTTTGCTTAGGCATCTGTGACCTCAATCAATCCAATTTGTAAGTGCTTATAATTACATACAATGCGATGTTATTTTTCAGCACGAGCTCATAAATAGTTATTATTTATACCAAACACAAACTCCATATCTATTATCTATATAGATGCTATACTAAAGAAATGAATATTAGAGCTTTACAATATTTCGTCGCACTCGCTGACTTGCGCAATTTCAGCCGCGCGGCGGAGGCTTGCTTTGTCACTCAACCAACACTCAGTATCCAGATACGGAAATTAGAAGACGAATTGGGTGTGCAATTGATTGAGCGCACACCGCGAAAAATTATGCTAACAGAGGTGGGTATCGATATCGCCGAACGCGCATCCGAGATTATCCACGATATCGACCAACTGAAAGCAATAGCTAGGCGGGCTACAGATCCCGGCGCAGGAATTTTACGACTGGGTATCTTCCCTACTTTGGCACCCTACCTCCTGCCGCATATTGTCCCCGGCATCCGCAAGGCATTCCCAAAGTTACAATTACAGATGTTTGAAGAAAAAACCGCCGATGTATTGCAATTGCTAAAGCGCGGCAAACTCGATGCCGGCATTCTTGCATTACCCATTGATGAGGAGCAATTAAATTTTAAAGTTTTGTTCGATGAACCTTTTGTAGCAGCAATGCCAGTAAGTCACCCGCTGGCTGATTCGAAATACCTTTATGTAAACGACCTCCGAGGACAGGATTTGTTGCTACTAGAAGAAGGCCATTGCCTGCGCGATCACGCGCTTGAGGTTTGCTCGATGGTAGGTGCTACCGAAAAACTCAACCTTCAGGCAACCAGCCTAGAAACGCTGCGTATGATGGTCGCCGCCGATGTCGGGATCACCCTGTTACCCGTACTGTCAGTTAAACCCCCGGTACCAAAAACTGAAAACTTGGCGCTGCGGCCATTTCATCCTCCCGAACCCAAACGAACCCTGGTTTTATGCTGGCGCCGCAGCAGTGCCATGGCGGATTTCTTCGAACAACTAGCTGACTTAATTCGCCAGTTACCCGAGGAATTATTAACCACCAACACAGGCGATAAACTGTAGCCGTAGGATTGGCATTTATTTATGTCCACCCTACAGTTACTAATAAAACCTATGAGTTCAGGGTTTCGAGTAGGTCATCATCAGAGCCTTCCGGAATGCCTTCAAATAACGGTGTGCTCAGGTAACGCTCGCCAGTATCAGGAAGCATAGCTAGAATACTGGAACCACTGGGAGCGGTTTCTGCCACCTTGATAGCCGCTGCCAGTGTGGCCCCAGCTGAAATTCCGCAGAATATTCCTTCTTCAGTTGCCAACTCACGGGATGTAGCGATAGCCAGCTCGTCATCAATATATACCGTGTCATCGCAAATATCTTTATTTAAAATCGAGGGGACAAAGTCTGGAGTCCAGCCCTGGATTTTATGCGGCTGCCAATCACCACCGGAAAGCACCGGTGCAACTGTGGGGTCACAGGTAATAACCTTGATATCAGGCCTTGCCACTTTAAGTACTCCGCCGGTACCGGTCATGGTGCCACCGGTACCCCAACCCGATACAAAGTAATCGAGCCGTTGGTTGGCAAAATCACGCAGTATTTCCGGGGCGGTGGTATTACGATGATAGGCTGGATTAGCCTCATTGTTAAACTGGTTGGCTAAAAACCAACCATTGGCTTCGGCTAACTCCTCCGCCACCCGCAACATACCTGTCGCCCGCTCGGCGGCAGGTGTAAGGACCACTTTTGCACCCATAAAACGCATCAATGAACGGCGTTCCACAGAAAAAGATTCAGCCATTACCGCCACAAACTGATAGCCTTTTGCAGCACAAACCATTGCCAGGGCAATGCCGGTATTTCCTGAGGTGGCTTCAATTACAGTTTGCCCGGGGCGTAATAGCCCGCGATTTTCAGCATCTTGAATAATTGCAAAGGCCAAGCGGTCTTTGACTGATGCCATTGGATTAAATGCTTCAATTTTGACAAACAAGTCAACATGCACCGGAGCCAACCGATTAATTCGAACCACCGGGGTATTACCAATTGTTGTTAATATTGAGTCGTGGATCATAGCGTTTGCCTCTTTTGTTAGGTCACCAGAGTCTATTCAACAAGTTCAGTGTAGCCTCTTTCAGCAATAAAAACAGGGTAAAAGGTCATGCCATATCACTGTAAGTCTTGAAGCTGTTGTTGATAAAGAAAGGCTCATCGTTTTGAGGTATCATTCCACCTTTAGTTCAACTTTGGTTCAATCATTTATTTTATATGCTGAAAATTGCCCTGGCACAATTCAATTTTGCGGTTGGCGATATCGACAACAACCTTGCGCTATCACGGAAATTAATCGCTGAAGCCGCAGCAAACGGTGCTGACTTGATCTTTTTCCCAGAACTCAGTCTAAGCGGTTACCCACCGGAAGATCTGCTGCTACGACCGAGTTTTCTTGAGGCTGCAGAAGCTGCCTTAAAACAGCTTGCCGCAGAAACAAACACTATTGATGTCATTATCGGCCACCCGAGTAGCCGCTCAGGACAACGGTTTAATTGTCTCAGCTGGATATCTGCAGGTAGTATTCGCGCCACCTACCAAAAACAACGCCTGCCGAATTATTTGGTGTTTGATGAACACCGCTATTTCCAGCAGGGAAGTCACGCTTTGGTCATCGACATCAAGGGGCATAAACTTGGCTTACTGGTTTGTGAAGACAGTTGGTCGAGGCAGGTGGTTAACACCTGTGTCGATGCCGGTGCCGAAATATTGCTGGTTGCGAATGCCTCGCCCTATGCACGCGGTAAATTCCCACACCGGCTTAATAACATGGGTCAGCGCTGTCAAGAAACTAACTGCCCAATGATCTATCTCAACACGACCGGTGGGCAGGACGAGTTGGTATTTGACGGCCGCAGTATGTTAATCAGTGCCGATGGTGGGCTAATTGCAAGCGGCCCCTTATGTGAAGATGTACTGCTCTATTGTCAGTTTGATAAATCTGACCTACAAGCCGACTGGCCACAGACTGATCTAGCTGAGTTAGAAGAAATTTACCAGGTACTGGTGACCGGTCTGCGCGACTATGTACACAAAAATGGTTTTAGTGAAGTTGTACTGGGTTTATCCGGAGGTATAGATTCTGCGCTAACGCTGATCCTCGCCTACGATGCCCTAGGTGCAGACAATGTGCATACAATAATGATGCCTTCCCGACATACCAGCCAACTTAGCCTAGACCTTGCAATTGAACAGGCGGACTTGCTTGGCATCGACCACCGCACGATTTCAATTGAACCATCCTTCCGTGCATTTCTGGATTCATTGGATTCGGCCTTTGCAGATCACGCGGCAGATACTACCGAAGAAAACATCCAGGCTCGCTGCCGTGGGGTTATTGTTATGGCGATGTCTAATAAATTTGGATGGCTGCCTTTAAGCACCGGTAATAAGAGTGAACTTGCGGTGGGCTATTCAACTATTTATGGCGATATGGCCGGTGGCTTCGCACCGATTAAAGATTGTGCTAAAACTTTGGTGGTAGAACTCTGCAACTTTCGCAACACTATCAGCCCGGCAATCCCGCAGGCGGTTATCGACAGACCACCATCAGCAGAGCTGGCACCGGATCAGAAAGATGAAGATTCGCTGCCACCGTATCCTATTTTAGATGCGATCCTTGAGCAATATGTAGAGCAAGACCACTCAGTCAAAGAAATTGTAGCCCAAGGTTTTGACCCAGCTACAGTTGAGCGGATAGCGGCGATGGTATTAATGAATGAATATAAACGCCGCCAGGCGGCACCCGGTGTGCGGATTACCGCCCGGGCATTCGGTCGCGACCGGCGTTATCCGATTACCTCAGGTTGGCGGGATAAGTTCTAAACCTGAGTTATGTTCTTGGTCTTGTTCGGTTACAGGAAAATTACCAGTACCTATAAACTCCTTAGTAACCTACATAAGTGGCATTAGAAAATAACACAATATGCCCTAACTCTCTGCCTCATTGTATTTGCGCCGGTTGCTATAGCCGATGAAAACATTGCAGCTATCCGCGCTGAACTCAATGAAATCAAAAACCAGTATGAACAACGGATCCAGTCGCTCGAAATGCGACTGCAAAAAGCGGAACAACAGCTGGCTGAAAAACACTGGCCGGATATTCAAGAAGCATTAATTGGGGTTTTATTTGTGCTGGCATCCTCCGCCAGCGTTCTGCTACTGGCAGATAACCCGCATGGCGGGGAGCAGTTAAAAAACTTGTTAGTGGGACAAATTTTGTGGGTTAATTACCAGCAACTACTTCCTATCGCTGCTATTTATAGCATATTACTAGGTGTTTGGTTCAAGCTACAAAAGCGCCTATCTCCCATCGTTTTTTACCTTATTTTTGCCATCGCCATAACTGCATCCGTACAGCTTGTTGGTGTGTATTTGGTATTTGCCAGCCTAATTATTCCCGCGCTTGCAACAAGAAATCTCAGCTATAGACGGCAGTTGCCAGTCGCCTGGCTGATTGGTTTTATTGGGTATATAGCTGGAATCAGCTTGTCGATAGGGTTTGACTATCCCACCGGTCCCTTGATTGTTTTGGCGATGGCGATAATTGCCACTATGAGTGCATGGATGATACCTACTGCGGCACCAGGCAATCCCGAATGGCGACTTAAACATGGATGAACGGATTATAAGCGGCCTCCTAAGTGCGAGCGCAGTAGTCGCAGAGGCCGTTAAAAATTTAAAAGCCCCCGAGCGCCGGTGCGTTACGCCTACGGCTAACAGCGCCCTACCACCGAGTAATATTTGGCTAGGGTGCGTTAAGCTTGCGAACACACTGGATGCTTAGGAAAGGCGCTCGAGAATTGCCTGGCCTAGATCTGCTGGTGAGCGCACGGTAGAAACATTGGCTTCTTCCAGCGCCGCATACTTAGCATCTGCGGTACCTTTACCGCCGGCGATAATAGCGCCGGCATGACCCATGCGTTTACCCGGAGGTGCGGTAACACCGGCCACATAGGCGGCAACTGGTTTAGTTACATAATCAGAAATAAATTCAGCTGCCAGCTCTTCAGCATCGCCACCGATTTCGCCAACCATGATGATGCCTTCGGTTTCTGGGTCGTCCTGGAATAAGCGCAGGCAATCGATAAAATTCATGCCGTTAATCGGGTCGCCACCAATACCAATACAAGTGGTCTGACCCAGACCAACAACAGTGGTCTGGTAAACCGCTTCGTAGGTCAAAGTACCTGAACGGGAGACCACACCCACCTTACCTTTCATGTGAATATCACCGGGCATAATGCCGATTTTACATTCACCTGGGGTAATAATACCCGGGCAGTTCGGGCCAATCAGCCAGGTATCTTCCATTTCTGAAATCACTGCTTTGGCACGAATCATATCCAGTACCGGTATACCTTCGGTAATCGCCACAATGACTCGAATACCGGCATCAGCGGCTTCGAGGATGGCATCGGCTGCAAACGGTGGTGGCACATAAATGACTGTGGCATTGGCGCCGGTTTCACTAACCGCGTCTTTTACGGTATCAAATACTGGTAATTCCAGATGCGTACTGCCGCCTTTACCCGGCGTAACACCACCAACCAGTTGCGTACCGTAGGCAATGGCCTGCTCGGAATGGAAAGTACCCTGTTTGCCGGTAAAACCCTGACAAATCACTTTGGTGTCTTTATTAATTAATACACTCATGCCGAAATCCCTATGCCGCTGCCGCGATAGCTTTTGCTGCCGCGTCGTTCAAATCTGATGCGGTAATTACCGCCTGACCACTATCTGCTAATAACTGCAGGCCTTTTTTGGCATTATTGCCTTCCAGACGCACCACGATCGGCACTTCAACACCTACATCCCTGATAGCCTGGAGAATACCCTCGGCGATTAGGTCACAGCGAACAATACCGCCGAAAATATTGACCAAAATGGTATCGACTGTGTCGCTTGATAAAATCAGTTTGAACGCATTGGCAACCCGCTCAGCATCAGCAGTACCGCCTACATCCAAAAAGTTAGCCGGCTCGCCACCGTTGAGCTTGATCACATCCATAGTTGCCATCGCCAGGCCTGCACCATTAACCATGCAGGCAATATTACCCTCGAGGGTGACATAGTTGAGGTCATGTTTCATCGCTTCAACTTCGACAGAGTCTTCTTGGGAATCATCACGCATGGCTTCCAGGTCTGGATGCCGGAACATGGCGTTATCATCAGAATTGATCTTGGCATCCAGGGCACAAAGATTACCCTCACCATCTATAATCAATGGATTAACTTCAACCAGACTGCAATCTAGATCAATAAACAACTGATACAGAGCCATCATGATTTTGGTCATCTGGCGAACCTGCAAGGCATTCAAGCCCATACCAAAACCCATCTGCCGGCATTGGTAAGGCATCAAGCCTGCGGTATTATTAACCTGCACCGTTATAATTTTTTCCGGCTCAGTTTCAGCAACCTGTTCAATATCCATACCACCTGCGGCAGAGCCCATAAAGGTAATGCAGCGATTGGCGCGATCGACCAATACCGATAGATATAACTCAGCGGCAATATCTGTGGCCTCAGCGATTAACACTTCATTTACCGGCAACGCCCGCCCGCCGGTTTGATAAGTAGTGATGGTCATTCCCAGCATTTTTTCAGCAAGGTCCCGCACTTCTTCCAACGAATTCGCCAGCTTAACCCCACCCGCTTTACCGCGACCGCCTGCATGTACTTGCGCTTTTACCACCCACATCTCACCACCCACCTTCTTGGCAGCTTCAACGGCCTCATCGGCAGTTCTGGCAATTTCACCTGCGGGTACGGGTATGGCGTAACGCTCAAACAGTTCTTTTGACTGATATTCATGGAAATTCATAGTCTTACCTCTATTGTCAGCTAACTTATGACAGTCAACTGCGAAGTCCGGGGGCGGCTAAATCTGAACAAGAAAACTGCATTGCAGACAAAGCGATTAAATCAGGGGATATTTTCGCTTAAAAACGACTTGTTAGCAAAGGGTAATGCTGCAATTACTTTAGTGGGTATTTTAGTGTATCATTAATAGTACGATTAATAACACTTTAACGAAGCAAGCTATGCCCACTATTACGGCTAATGAATTAAAAACCAAGGGTGTTTCCATACTCGAAAATACGCTTATTGATGCAGACGAAGCGGTTATTACCGTTCGAGGCAAGGAAAAATTTGTCGTTATCAATCTCGAAAAATACAATAAAATCAGAGAGTATGAACTGGAAATTGCAGTGCTTGAGGCAAAAGCGGATATAGCAGCAGGTCGTGTTCACCAAGAAAGTGTGGATGACCACATGAAGCGTGTAAGCAGTTAATGACATACACCCTTATTTACCCCGAAACTTATATTAAAAAAACCAAAATATTCTTGCGCAAACACCCTGATATTCATAAGCAATATCGCAAAACGCTTCAGCTTTTGGAACTTAACCCACGCCACCCATCTTTGCGTTTACATAAACTTAAGGGGCGTCTGAAACATTTATCCTCTGTATCGATTAACATGCACTACCGCATCGTTCTGGAGTTTGTCATTCAGGATCAAGAAATAATTCTGATCAATATTGGAGATTACGGCCAAGTCTATTAACCAGAAGGCGCTTGCAACTTATATGCTTAATACACAGTGACTTGATAAATCTTTAGCTTCCAATAAAAAAACCTGAAAACATCAGTCGGGCACAAACTCATGAATGTCGTGATAACCACACGCTTGAGAAAATGCACAAGCGCTGCTAATGCCACTTGTGGTATATTGCAATTGGCCTGACAGGTCTTTGATAACTTCATCCAAGCTGTCATCATGGCCAGCGTATAAGGGAGGAACGCCCATTGATCGAGGGGAATCGATTAATACGGGTTAGAGGGATATGGGAAAATGACCCCAGGCCTGCAGGACAGCACACAACGCCACTGGAAAGTTAGTAACTACCCTAGTTCCAGAGCGCTGGCTCGGCGGGTGATGGTTTACTTTAATATTTTTCGCTTTATTGTCGCCGGCGTAATTTTGTTTTTGGTGTTCTCTAGCACGACTCAAATTGTTCAGGCTGAGTTACTGAATCTCGCCAGATCTGCGGCGATTGTCTACTTTGCTGACAGCCTGTTAATGATCGCCCTTCTCAATCGTAACCCCGATCAGCCCCACATGCTTGGGAGATTTGCTTTTATTGTCGACATTATTGTCGCCATGGTTTTAATTTATACCCTCGATAGTCTCAGCATAGGTACCGGCATGCTTCTGGTTTTCTGGTGCTGTGCCGCTGCGGTTATCCTGCCGCGCGGCTTCGCTTTCACGCTCGCGGCTTTTTCGAGCATCTTCATAATCACCTTTACCGCTTGGGACCTGCTTCTCGGTAACGCAAGCCACGACTTGCTCAGCGCGGGCATCTATGCGGCCAGTTGCTTCTTCGGTGCACTGATTTTTAGCGCACTGGCTCGCTGGAGCCAACAATACGAGCTACTGGCAGAGCAAAATGTTGTTGATCTCCGTAATATGGAGCAGATCAACGAAATTGTTATCCGCCGGATGAGAGCCGGTGTTGTGGTGGTCGATCATGCGGGTGAAATTCGTTTGATGAATGAATCTGCCTGGTTTTTACTCGGATCTCCCAGCACTTCTAATACGAATTTATCGGCGGTTGCTCCGCGATTAATGAAGCTGCTAGGCCGTTGGCATACAGGTAAAAAAGTCATTGATGAGCCCGAGTCGCTGATTCCGGGGCATTCTCCGGTGATTCCACAGTTTATTACAATCCCCGGCACCCACAGCGAAGCGACCCTGGTGTTTTTACAGGACACCAGCAAAGTATCCCGCCAGGCAAGTACCATCGCCACCGAAACCCTGGCTAAGTTATCTGGGAGTATCGCCCATGAAATTCGCAATCCATTGGCAGCAATGGTTAACGCCAGCGAACTGATGCAAGAGTCTGAGAAAACTAGTACAGAGGATAAACAGCTTTTAGCGATTATCACTAACCAAGGCGAACGAATAAACAATATTATCGAAAATATACTGCAACTCGCACGCCAAAAACGCTCCCGGCCCGAAGTGATACAACTTAATCTCGAACTACAAAGTCTGGTGTCTGAATATCGTCAGATGATGCCTGAAAACGGTTTGAAAATCACCCTGAATTTGCTCCCTCAACCCGCCTATGTGTTGTTTGATCGTAGCCAATTTCAGCAAGTGATTCATCAACTACTAGAAAATGCGTTAACCCATGCTAGTCAGGCTGACCAGGAAACTGAAGTCACCATCTCGCTTGATACAAAACACGGTTCCGGGCATATCATTCTCGATTTCGAAGATAACGGACCGGGTATATCAACCAATATGCTGGCAAAAATATTTGAACCCTTTTATTCTAGTCACCAGCAGGGATCCGGGCTGGGCTTATATATTACCCAGCAACTCTGCAATATTAATCAGACGGAACTTAGCGTGATTTCCTCCTCTGACAGTGGTGCACTGTTTCGCCTGGTTATTCCAAGCGCCAGCCATGAACAAAAACTCGCGAAACAGGCGCATAATCAATAAGCAGGCTGTAACTCGATTGATTCAAAGCTATAATGAATAAAAAGATAAACTGTAAAAGTCAAAATAAAAAAATTCACTAATACTGGGGCATGATGTCTAAAGCAATAAAACAACGAATTTTGGTCATAGATGATGAGCCGGATATTCTTACACTACTGGATATGACCCTTTCGCGGATGGGGCTTGCCGTTACCACTGCCGAGGATTTAACCGTAGCTCGAGAAAAACTGGAACAGCAAACTTTCGATTTTTGCCTGACAGATATGAAACTTCCCGATGGCAATGGCCTAGACCTAGTTAAAGAAATATCCAAACTATACCCCGACCTACCGGTAGCCGTACTCACCGCCCATGGCAGTATTGAGGATGCCGTTACCGCCCTAAAATTGGGCGCATTCGATTTTGTTTCCAAACCTGTCAACATTAAAGACCTGCGCCGCCTTGTAGAGGTTGCGCTTAAACTCCACCCGCCAGGAAGCCAGAAACAACAAGAGTCGATCTCATCGGCACATGCACAAAAACTTAAAGGTCTTATCGGAAAATCACCAGCAATGGATAAAGTCCGGCGTTTGACTATAAAACTTGCCCGCAGCCAAGCACCGATATTTATCAGCGGCGATTCCGGCACCGGCAAGGAACTGGTTGCGCACTTCATACATCAGCTAGGGCCACGCGCAGAAGGACCCTTCGTGCCTGTAAATTGCGGGGCGATACCCGCCGATTTAATGGAAAGTGAATTTTTCGGACATACCAAAGGCAGTTTTACCGGCGCACATGAAG
>JAKITK010000019.1 GCA_021648125.1 Lysobacterales bacterium | reverse complement strand
CCTGCCTTTAGGTTCAGTTCAATATCCATCACTTTCCAGGGTGCCTGTATCCCTAGTATCTTACTGTACAGCTCTTTATCTCTCATGTCCTATAGGGTAATCTACCCACTCGATCAGGGGAAGAGCCCTTTTTTTACACAAGGTGGTTTACTCAGCCTCTATTATTACCGCCGTACCAACGGCAAGCAACTCCGCAGCTCCGCCCACAATAACTGAAGTCGTAAACCGCGTGGTAACTATCGCATTGGCACCCAAGCCCTCAGCCTCAGCCACCATTCGGTCTAGGATCTGCTCGCGACTTTCAGCCATTAATTTAGTATATTCATGGATTTCACCGCCAATAATATTACGCAACCCGGCGAGAATATCTTTGCCAACATGCCGGGCGCGAATAGTATTTCCGCGCACCAGTCCGAGTGTTTTTACAATTTTATGTGCTGCTACAGTTTCACTAGTTACTACTAACATTTTAGATCTCCACATCTTTGTATTTGTCTGTTTTTTGTTCGATCAGTCTCTGCCGCAATACTGAGTACAGCAAAGTTGCCAGACCACCATATATCGCAATCAGAATTAGTTTCATTCCTATATGAATCTCGTCACTAAGAATAAATGCGATCAAAAATATCCCAGCAATTGCCAGCAAACCACCAACCAGCATTAGCCAGCCAATACTACGGGATGTAGTTACTTTTTTATCATTCATATTCTCTCTCCATTGGTCTTCACCAAGTTCGCTCAGCTGGGAATTGCCTATTCGTTGACGCAAACCCCGCAAGTTCTCTAAGTTTTCGCGGCATTCATCACAAGTTTCACAATGAAGGCTTACCAGCTGTCTTTGTTGCTGTGTCAGCTCACCATCAACCATACCGGAAAGTAATTCACCAACATGTTGGTCTACGCTTTTTTCATGCTCACTCATCTCGGGTTAGTTCCTTTTTCAAAGCCATTCGCGCCCGGTGCAATCGTGACATAACAGTGCCCTGGGCGATTTCCTGAATGTCTGCAATTTCTACATAACTCAGGTCCAAGTAATCCCGTAAAACGATAATTTCGCGTTGTCCTGATGGCAATTCAGATAGTGCTTGCTGCAGAGCCTCATCCCGCTGGCTGATTTCCGCCAGACCTTCTGGCCCAGGAGTAGCATCAATGAGTTCGTCAACAGTGTCATCTGCGGGTCGGCGACGCCTAATCAGATCAATACAGCGATTACGGACAATCCTGAAAAACCAGGGCTTTAACGGGCCGTTGGAGGCATCGTAAGCCTCCGGCCGTCGCAGTACCTTGGCAAATGCATCATGTACTGCATCTGCAGCATCATCAGCGTTACCTAATATTTGCGTAGCCAATGCGTGTGCACCATTGCCCATCTGTACCAGTTGCTGTTTCATATCATCATTTTTCATCGGGTTCAGTCTATATACGCAACAGCTTTGGTTTTATTCCCTAGAATACACAATTAAATCCATGCACTGCTGCCCCGTTAACTTCATCCTCGTCATACCGGCGAAGGCCGGTATCCAGTAAGTCATAAAATCACTGGATTCCGGGTCTGGCCAGGAATGAAGGCAGGGTTGGGCTGACTTTCATGTCTCAGCTTCCTGTATCCCTAACTTTACTGTACAGCTCTTTATCTCTCATGCCCTCTAGGCTAATCTAGCCACTCGCCTAGGGGAAGAGCCTTTTTATTAAAGATTTCAAATTACCAGTTTAACGGAGAATGACAGTTCAATTTTATCAGCTAAAAAACTTGATAATTTAACATAAGATTCTTTAGTCCACCCGGCAATATGAGGACTTAAAATTACTTTATCCGATTGTACTAAGTATTGAAAATCAACTGGCAATTTATTCGAATTTATTGTTTCAAAAGATGTTGTTTCGTATTCCAACACATCTAAACATGCACCTAAAACTTTAGCTGATTTTAAAGCACTTACTATATCGGCCGTACAAACATTATTCCCTCTTGCAGTATTAATTACATAAATAGGTTTTTGAAAATTAGCTAAAAACGCAGCATCTACATAATGATGTGTTTCTTCAGAAAGCGGCAAATGAATACTTACTATATCTGCGGCCTTATAAATATCTTCTAACTTAAGCTCTTCAATTATTTTAGAACTGTAGTTAACCTTGTATTTATCAAATGCAATAACCTTGCAATCGAACCCTGAGAGCTTTTTAGCAAAGGCGCTCCCCATATTTCCGTAACCAATAATAGCGACAGTTTTCCCGGAAATTTCTAAGCCTCTATTTCCTTGCCGATCCCATATGCCATTTCTTACTTCAGCATCTGCTTTTTTAAGTTGATTGAAAAGCATCAATAACATACCAATAGCTTGCTCGCCAACGGCATCCATGTTTCCTTCGGGAGAATTGAATACTTTAATGTCTTTTTTTTCTGCGTATGCAATATTAATATTTTCTAAACCAGCACCCGAGCGGGCAATAAATTTAAGATTTATGGCTTTATCTAAAAAGAAAGAATCAATAGAAAATCTACTGCGAATAACTAAGCCAAAATAATTTGCGATTTTTTCTTCAATTTGTTTTTTTGGAGCGGTTAAATCATGCTCACAAGAATAACCTAATTTTATTAATCGCTCTTCTAAAATGGGGTGGACAGTATCAACAAAAAGGATTTTTTTATACATCACATTGAGTATAAGTAATATTAAAGTCCTTTTCTACAATTTTGCAGTTAATAATTCACGGATTTTCGCAGTATTTTATTTGCATGTACGCTAACTCAGCGAAACGGTCATCTTTGATAGTTGTCTGTCCCAGACAAGCCCCAGACAAGCCTATATCTCAAGCCAAATCCTGTGTGACAAGCTTGGGTTTAACGGGATAACAATAAAACATCCAAATTAGTGCTCAAATCTTGACTATCGTCAATTACTGTCTTATTGGCTGGATATAAAATATAGCGTTGAATATATTGCTCTGGAGAAAATCTTTTGGAATTAGTTTGCCCAGCAGGTAACTTGCCTTCACTTAAAGCGGCTGTTGATAATGGTGCCAATGCGGTGTACATCGGATTTAAAGATGACACCAATGCGCGGCATTTTGCAGGCTTAAATTTTAATGATAAAAAAGCGCTATCAGGTTTGAATTATGCCAAAGAAAACGGTGTAAAAGTCTTTGCTGCGATTAACACTTACGCTCAAACCAGTGGCTTTGAGCGCTGGCAACAAGCTGTGGATCGTGCCCATGATTTGCAATTGGATGCATTAATTTTAGCGGATATTGGAGTTATGGATTATGCTTGTGAAAAATACCCTGATTTGCGTTTGCATTTATCGGTGCAAGCATCAGCCACTAATCCAGAAGCTTTGCAGTTTTATCATCGCCAATTTAATATTCAACGGGCGGTTTTACCGCGTGTGCTTTCGCTAAAACAAGTACAACAAGTGGCAGAAAACTCCCCTGTGCCGGTTGAAGTATTTGGTTTTGGCAGTTTATGCGTGATGGTTGAAGGGCGCTGTTTGTTGTCCTCTTATGCCACAGGAAAATCACCTAATACTTATGGGGCTTGTTCGCCAGGTCGTGATGTACAATGGCAAGAAAAGGACAATGGGGTTTTAGAAACGCGCTTAAATAATATATTAATTGACCGTTTTCAAGAAGGCGAAAAAGCTGGTTATCCAACATTGTGCAAAGGTCGATTTGAAGTCAATAACAATATTTATTATGCCATTGAAGAGCCCACCAGTTTAAATACTTTATCGTTATTGCCCCAATTACAAAAAATTGGCGTAACCGCGCTCAAAGTAGAAGGCAGACAACGCAGCCCAGCCTATGTGGCGCAAGTAACCAAAATATTGCGTGATGCGATAGATTGTATGAAAAAAGATCCCGAGCATTATCAAGCAAAAGACCAGTGGATGAATGAACTATTAAAAGTATCCGAAGGCAGCCAAACAACATTGGGAGCTTATCATCGACCATGGCAATAAAATTATCCTTGGCACCAGTTTCCTATTACTGGCCCAAACAAAAACTATTGAATTTTTATCAGCAAGTTGCCAAAAGTGCAATTGACATTGTCTATCTGGGTGAAGTGATTTGTTCTAAACGCCTGGAAATGAAATTTAAGGACTGGATCGATTTAGCACAATTACTTAAAGGCAGTGGCAAACAAGTGGTTTTATCCACCATGACCCTGATTGAAGCCAGCTCGGAATGTTCGCGTATGCGCAGAGTCTGTGAACAAGATGAATTTACGGTTGAAGCCAATGATTTTGGAGCAATAGAAATTTTGTCTCAGCGGGGCAAGTCCTTTATAACAGGTAATTCAATCAATATCTATAATCAGAGAAGTTTAAACATACTACACAAACAAGGTTTAAAACGCTGGAATTTGTCAGTTGAATTAGGCAAACAACAATTACAAAAATTACAAAACAATCGCCCTGATAATTTGCAAACAGAGGTAATGGTATGGGGGCGTATCCCGTTGGCATATTCGGCACGGTGTTTTACCGCGCGCGCACATAATTTACCCAAAGATAATTGCCAGTTTAAGTGTCTAGACGACCCCGATGGTTTGTTAATGAAGACCCGTGAAAGCCAGGAATTTTTGTGTCTAAATGGCATTCAAACTCAATCGGCTTTGACCAATAATTTAATTACAGAATTAAATACTATGGAAGACCTCAATGTTGATGTGCTGCGGATTAATCCACAATCTCAACACACATTGCAAATCATTGATGCTTTCTCACAAGTTTTATCAAAGAAACAATCCGTCGACCACTTTTATCAAGCACTAAAAAGTTATGCCCCCTCTGGTTTATGCGATGGCTACTGGTTTGGTGAAGCTGGTATGAACAAAGCCAGTATTCCGTTAAAACAAGTAGAAAGCGCATGAATAGTTCAGACATACCACATCAACACGATAGTATGAGAAAAATCAATAAACAACCTGTTTTTCCAGCCATACTTGCCATTCCGGTTGCCAGTATTCCTGAAAAACACTCAGCTACAGTCATTGTTAAAAGTCTAAATCTCATGCTTGCTCAGGCCTTGGATGATGGTGATTTGGATTTTTTGGAAGATAACAATGTATCGGTCAACATCATTGATTTAAAACTCAAGTTTGGATTAACACTGAACCATAAAAAACTGCGTGCCAGTCAATGGCAAGCCAATGATAAGCTTAACTTATCCGGGAACCTGTATGACTTTATGTTGCTTGCCAGTCGCAAAGAAGACTCTGATACTCTGTTTTTTAACCGCCGCCTAAAAATACAAGGCTGTACCAATTTGGGTTTAGAAGTTAAAAATTTATTGGATGGTATGGATATGGACACGGTTCGATTTCACAAGCCATTGGACTTCGCCTTACATCACGGCATTAAAGTCTTTGAGAAACTCTTCAGATGAAATACAAATGTCTTCGATCATTTATTGATGCCTTAGAACAACAAGGAGAGTTGAAAAGGATAACGGTTGAAGTTGATGCAAAACTAGAAATGACCGAACTGTGTTTTCGTAGCCGTAAGGCTGAAGGGCCTGCATTACTTTTTGAAAACCCAAAAAACTCAAACATCCCAATGTTAGGAAATCTATTTGGCACAGGCAGGCGTGTGGCTTTGGCATTGGGTAAAAAAGAGGTTCAAGATTTACGTGAGCTGGGTAAAAACTTGGCATTTTTAAATGCCCCAGCATTACCAACCAGCATTTCAGATGCCATATCAAAATTACCTAAATTTAAACAACTCACCCATGTTAATCCACGGCTTGTTCGAGAACCATTGTGCCAAGAAAACATTATCGAACAACAAGACATTGATTTGGATAAATTACCCATACAAACTTGCTGGCCTGATGATGCAGGGCGGCTCATCACTTACGGTATGGTGATTACTAAAGGCCCATTAAAAGCCAGACAAAATCTTGCCTTCTATCGTATGCAAGTGATTGCTAAAAACAAAGTCATCATGCGCTGGCTACAACACCGTGGTGGCGCACTTGATTTTGCTGAATTCAAAGACAAACATCCGGGTAAGCGCTTTCCCATAGCCGTAGCAATTGGCACCGACCCCGCCACACATTTAGCAGCAGTCACTCCTATCCCTGATAGCATTAGTGAGTACCAGTTCGCGGGTCTAATTCGTGGAGCCAAAACCGAAGTGGCGCAAAGTTTATTACACCCACAATTACAAGTCCCCGCCACCGCAGAAATAATTCTAGAAGGCTATATTGAACCCGGCGAAACTGCGCTAGAAGGGCCTTTTGGTGACCACACAGGCTATTATAATTCACAAGACCATTACCCTGTGTTTACCATTGAACGCATTAGCCACCGAAATAACCCCATCTATCTCAGTGCTTATATGGGTAGGCCACCCTTTGATGAACCCTCAGCCATGGCAGCAGCACTGAATGAAATGTTTGTACCATTATTACAAGAACAATTTCCTGAAATTGTAGACTTTTATTTGCCTCCTGAAGGTTGTTCTTATCGCATGGCATTGGTCAGCATCAAAAAAGCCTATCCTGGGCACGCAAAAAGAATCATGTTTGGTATTTGGTCATTCTTGCGTCAATTCACTTACACTAAATTCATCATCATCACCGACGAAGACATTGATGTACGCCAGTGGGATGAAGTTATTTGGGCATTGACTACTCGATCAGATCCTGCGCGCGATACCATGATAGTAGAGAACACTCCCATAGATTATCTTGACTTTGCCAGTCCTGTGGCCAGTCTTGGTTCAAAAATGGGCATTGATGCCACCAATAAATGGTCCGTAGAAACCACCCGAAAATGGGGCAAGCCCATTACCATGAACGAAGATGTTAAATTTCGTGTTGATAAACTAATGGCAGAGATTGGAGGGTTTTGAAAAGATGGTGCCGCGCACAGAGTTCTCATCCTGACTCGCGCTCAGTCAAATAAAAAAGGCCCCGCCTTTGGCGGAGCCTTTTTTATTTGGCGGAGAGAGAGGGATTATTCGGCACATCCTTGTGCCTCCCCCTTCGGGCTCGCTTTGCTCGTGAAAATTCGTTCCTGACGAATTTTTCGAACCCTAGTGCTACGCACTGGGTCCTCATCCTGACTCGCGCTCAGTCAAATAAAAAAGGCCCCGCCTTTGGCGGAGCCTTTTTTATTTGGCGGAGAGAGAGGGATTCGAACCCTCGATGGGCTTTTAACCCATACTCCCTTAGCAGGGGAGCGCCTTCAGCCACTCGGCCACCTCTCCGTATTCTTTAATTGTATCTAAAATACTATATATATTTTATCCCAAAAACGCAGTTATGCCTACGCCATCAAGGGCGCAAAGGATACCTGTTTATTGGGGATTGGTAAAGGGTAAAAAGTACTTAGTTTGAATCTGGTTTCACACCTGAACCGTTTGTGGTTTCATCATGCTCATGAATTCGCTTAAAAACCTCTTCACGATGAACCTGTACTTCGCGTGGAGCGTTGATACCTACCCTAACTTGGTTGCCTTTAACACCTAGCACCGTCACGGAGATATCATCACCGATAATTAGTTTTTCCCCTACTCGTCTTGTCAAAATCAGCATTGTTTTACTCCTTGTATCCGCTGATCCATGTCACCAGCACTGGTTTTTCATAACCTGTGACTAGGCAACTGCGGAACATAGTAATCAAAACCCCTTAAAATCACTATGTTGTCTTCCTGACTCTGATTACAGAGCCGTCGAAAAGTTCTAGATCTCTCTGAACATATTAATAGTACATCATACTGGCATTTTTTGCTTGGCAATCAATGTGCCATTAGTCAGCATAATTGACCCATTGGTCAGCGAACATTCAATTTTGATCACTTACCCACTGCTTAACACTCAACAATGCTGCAGGTAAATTTGCAGCATCAGTACCACCGGCTTGAGCCATATCGGGGCGTCCACCGCCACGGCCGCCGACCTGCGTAGCGACATGGTTTACCAGCGAGCCGGCCTTGTAGATCCCGGTAATGTTTTTACTGACTCCTGCCACCAAGCGTACCTTTTCCCCATCAACACCAGCCAACAAGATCACCGCATTCTCTAAGCGGGACTTTAGATCGTCCATGGTTTCACGAATGATTTTCATATCACCAGTAGGCAACAGTTCGGACAACACATTGATACCGTTTACTTCAAATACCTTATCGATCAGTGATTGACCGGATGAGGAGGCCAGTTTGGATTCCAGTCGGGAGTTTTCTTTTTCCGCCTGTTTCAAGCGCTCGAGTAAATGTTTTACTTTTGCGGGTACATCTTCAAGCCCGGACTTCAACAGATTAGCAACTGTAATATCGCGTTGGTTTTGTTGTTGTACCCATTGCACTGCTTGTTCACCAACCACGGCCTCAATACGCCGTATTCCGGAGGCAATGCCGGTTTCGGATGTGACTTTAACCAGACCTATATCACCGCTTCGGTGAACATGGGTTCCGCCGCAGAGTTCAACGGAGTAGTCAGCAAAGCTCAATACTCGGACTTTATCACCATACTTCTCACCGAACAAAGCCATAGCCCCTGCTTTAAGGGCATCCTCATAGCTCATTTCAGCAACTTCTGCTTTGATATTGGCGAGCGTTTTCTGGTTGACTAAAACTTCTATTTCAGTTAACTCTGCCGCTGAAACCGGACTACTGTGAGAAAAGTCGAAGCGTAATTTATCTGCCGTTACCAATGATCCCTTCTGCTCTACATGTGAACCGAGTAATTTACGCAATGCGGCATGCAGTAAATGTGTCGCCGAGTGATGCCGGCGAATGGCTTGCCGACGGGCAGGGTTAACCGATGCAGTAACACGATCGCCTGTTTGTAAACTACCGCTTGCAAGTACGCCTTGATGTGCATGGTAGACACCCGCCAGTTTCTGGGTATCAGCGACTTCAAATAATGTGCCAGCAGATAGCAGTTGACCACAATCTCCAACCTGGCCGCCCGATTCTGCATAAAAAGGGGTTTTGTCGAGAATTAATGTTGCCGTTTCACCGGCACTCAAGTTTTGCTGGAGCTTGCCATCGACCAGGATTGCCAGCAATGTGACCTCCTCCGTGCTGTTTTGATTGTAGCCGGTGAACGCGGTAGCTGTCAGGTCTTTAACTACATCTGCGGAAATGCTTTCTCCAGCACTAAACTGCCCTGCCGCACGGGCGCGTTCACGCTGCTGATTCATCGCCGTATCAAAGCCTGCCTGGTCGATGGTGAGACCTTTCTCACGGGCAATATCGGCGGTCAAATCGAGGGGAAAACCAAAGGTATCGTAAAGCTTGAATACCGATTCCCCCGGGATTTCACTACCTGTCAAATCTTCAAGCACACCATCCAACAGCCGCATGCCCTGCTCCAGAGTTTGTGCGAAGCGTTGTTCTTCTTTTAACAGGGCTTGCTGAACCTGCTCTGCCTTCTGGGTTAGTTCCGGGTAGGCTTGACCCATTTGCTCTACCAGTACAGGTACCATGGCCGCAAAAAATGGTTGTTTCTGACCAAGTTTATAGCCATGACGAATAGCTCGGCGAATAATTCGACGCAGCACATAACTTCTGCCCTCGTTGCCCGGCAGCACACCATCAACAATCATAAATGCGCAGGCACGAATATGGTCGGCAATCACTTTGAGTGAATCATTTTCCCGATCATCACAGTCTGTCAGCTCGGCGGCTTTGACTATCAGTGCCTGAAACAGGTCGATTTGATAATTACTGTGAACTCCCTGCAAAATAGCCGCCAGTCGTTCCAAACCCATACCGGTATCAACCGAGGGTGCGGGTAAATTGACCATAGTGCCATCAGCAGCACGGTCGAACTGCATAAATACCAGATTCCAAATTTCGATATAGCGGTCACCGTCTTCTTCAGGCGTGCCCGGCGGCCCACCGGCAACTTGCGGGCCATGGTCGTAGAATATTTCAGTACAGGGTCCACAGGGTCCGGTATCGCCCATCGACCAAAAATTGTCTTTGGCACCAATGCGGGAAACACGCTCCGGATTTACCCCGATGTGTTTAATCCAAATTTCAGCGGCTTCATCGTCTTCCTCAAATACTGTTATCCAGAGATTTTCTGCTGGCAGGTTGAGTACATTGCTAAGAAAATCCCAGGCAAATTCGATGGCTTCTTTTTTGAAATAATCGCCGAAGCTGAAGTTGCCCAGCATTTCAAAAAAAGTGTGATGACGGGCGGTATAGCCGACATTTTCAAGGTCATTATGTTTTCCACCGGCGCGTACACAGCGCTGCGAACTGGTGGCGCGTTTATAGCTGCGCTTCTCAGAACCTAAAAACAGATCTTTAAACTGTACCATTCCGGCATTGGTAAATAGCAGGGTTGGATCATTGCCCGGTACCAGTGAACTGCTGGCCACAATCTGGTGCCCACGGTCGGCAAAGTAATCGAGATAGGCTTGGCGTATTTCGGCTGTTGATTTCATTTGTGTATTATAAGGATATTCGTGTAGAGCTTGTACCTGTATCTTAACCCTGGAACAGGCTGTGTTTCAGTATGCCTGCCTACGAGCAGCTTCAAGCAATTGAGTAATCTTCACCATTCGGTGCGTTACACCTATGGCTAACAGCGCCCTACAGGGCGTTTTTAGCGGCTTTCATTGCTTGCCCGTGGCTAAAACCGCGGTTTACCAGCCGTCGGTAAGATTTCTCGATAAGTTTCTGGCGGTCGGTAGCGCGGATGACCGTGCCGCGGGATAATGCCGCAGCCGCCATCGCATCCCAGTCGTGGTCTGCCGGCAGGTAGTCCTCGAGATTATTCACACGAATCCCTCGCTGGGAGAGTTGTGCGAGTATTTTCATAGGACCCTGCAGACGAATTATCCGGCTGCGGATAAAAGCTTCGGTAAAGCGCTGGTCAGACTGCATATCCAGGTCTTGCAGGTATACCAGCATGGCATCAATTAAATCGCGGGGATGGCCCTTGCGCTGCATTTTTTGACGCAACTCTAACTGCGAATGCTCGCGACCGGACAATAAACGAACGGCCTGGGTATAAGCTGCTGACCAGGCCGTTTTTTCGAAAGCAGATTTCACCGGTACTTAACCGGGCCTATGCCCAAGCCTAGGACTCAGACTTAGACTCTGGGGTAGGCTCAACCTTGGCGGTCGCTTCTGCAGCGGCAGCCTCTGCCTTCTCGCGTTGTTCACGAGTGGGCATCAGTTTTTCCCGCAGCTTCTTCTCGATTACATCGGCAATATCCGGGTTTTCGATCAGGAACTTACGCACATTTTCCTTACCCTGACCAATGCGATCTTCGCCATAAGAATACCAGGAGCCGGCTTTTTTGATCAGGTTATTGGCAACCCCAAGATCAATCAACTCTCCCTCGCGGGAAATCCCTTCACCATAGAGTATTTCAAAAACTGCCTGTTTAAATGGCGGTGCGACTTTATTCTTGACTACTTTTATCCGAGTTTCATTACCGACAATTTCATCACCGCGTTTAATTGCACCAATACGCCGGATATCCAGGCGTACCGATGCATAAAATTTCAATGCATTACCACCAGTGGTGGTTTCTGGTGAGCCAAACATAACTCCGATTTTCATTCTAATTTGGTTGATAAAAACCACCATACATCCGGAGCGCTGGATGTTGGCGGTTAATTTACGCAAGGCCTGCGACATTAAGCGTGCCTGCAACCCCATATGTGAATCACCCATATCGCCTTCAATTTCAGCACGGGGAGTCAATGCTGCAACCGAATCGATGACTACAATATCAACCGCGCCGGAGCGCACCAGCATATCGGTGATTTCCAGCGCCTGTTCACCTGTATCAGGCTGGGATACCAGCATCTCCTCAATATTAACGCCCAGTTTTTCTGCATAAATCGGATCCAATGCATGCTCGGCATCAACAAAGGCTGCGGTACCGCCTAACTTCTGAACTTCAGCGATTACATGCAATGTCATGGTGGTTTTACCACTGGATTCAGGGCCATAAATTTCAACCACCCTACCACGCGGCAAGCCGCCTATTCCAAGAGCGATATCCAGTGCCAAGGATCCCGTTGGCACGACTTCGATATCGCGTCTGGCACCATCACCCATGCGCATAACCGCACCTTTGCCAAACTGCTTTTCAATTTGCGACAGGGCTGCTGTCAACGCGCGTTTTTTGTTGTCATCCACGATCTATTTCTCCAGTTATTTTGCTGCCGTTTCAGGCGAGCATTTGATCTTAATTTCTCTGTTACCCATTATCACACAGGCGGAGGCTCTTCCACACCCGACTTACGCAAATCAACTAAAATATCCTACCCGGTTTCGGGTGGTTTATATCAGCTGCAGGATAATAATACGGGGCGTGCTTCTCAAAACCTGAGAATACCATTGATGGCCCGTTGAATCGTTTGTCGGCGAATAGCATCCCGATCACCACTAAAACATTCCCGTGTACTGCGTGTTTTAATCTCGCCATCAGCATATGCCGCCCAGCCGAACCAGACTGTGCCCACCGGTTTATCAATACTGCCACCACCTGGGCCTGCAATCCCGGTGACCGCGAGTGCAATATGAGCATCACTGTTTCGCAACGCCCCTGCGGCCATTGCCTCTGCCACCTCTGCAGATACCGCACCATAAGCGCGAATAAGTGCTTCGGACACCGACAACATGGACTGTTTGGCAACGTTTGAATAACTGACCATACCCCCTTCAAACCATTCTGAGGAGCCAGCCAAATCCGTACAGCACTTGGCAATCCAGCCGCCAGTGCAGGATTCTGCGGTGACCAGGCTGAGATTATCGCTGCACAAATACTCGGCTAACTGTTGTGTCAGTTGCTTTAATTCAACATCATTTGGGCATTTATCCAGACTCATGGTAACTCCTGCTTTTGTGCTTGAAGACAATACGGTAAACTGCCCTATCCGGTCAACCGAAATACTTATTCGAAGATGGCAAAATCGCCCACTGATAAAAGCAAACAGCATACCCCATTGATGCAGCAGTATTTACGCATCAAAGCAGATTATCCCGATACTTTGCTGTTGTTTCGCATGGGTGATTTTTATGAGCTCTTCTACAGCGATGCCCGCAAAGTTACCCGGCTACTGGATATTACCCTGACCACCCGTGGCCAGTCAGCCGGCCAGCCCATTCCGATGGCGGGGGTACCTTATCATGCGGTCGATAATTATTTAGCAAGGCTGATTCGCATGGGCGAGTCGGTGGCGATTTGCGAACAAATCAGCGAACCCACAGGCAAAGGCATCGTTGAGCGCAAAGTGGTGCGGGTCATTACCCCGGGAACCATTACCGAAGAAGCGCTATTGCCGGATAAACACGATAATATTCTCGCCGCTGCCCAGCAATTGGGTACGGATGAAAGTTGGGCACTGGCGTGGATGGACATCAGTACCGGCCAGTTTAGTCTGCGCCAATGTAAAGATCTGCCAGCGTTGGAAGCGGAACTGGAGCGCCTTCAGGTAGTTGAATTACTGCTGAACGAAGAATTATCCACTGATTTACACAAGCTATTCAGTAACCGCGGTTCCGCCAAAGTCAGCATCCGCCAGCGACCACCTTGGCATTTTGATCTACAAACATCGGTTGACCTGTTACTGCGGCATTTCGGTACCCGCGACCTTGAAGGTTTTGGGATTGAAAACAACGAACCCGCGCTGGCAGCCGCTGGAGCCTTATTGCAGTATGTTCAGGAAACCTGTCAGGATTCCTTGGCACAAATCAGCAGCGTAAAACTGGAACAGGCCGATGGTTATTTAACTCTAGATGCCGCCACTCGGCGCAATCTGGAAATCGAATACAACCCTGGTGGCCGCCATGAGCATACTCTGTTGGGGCTAATGGACCGCTGCATAACTCCAATGGGATCGCGGCTGCTGCGACAGCGACTGAATTCACCGCTACGGGATCATCTGCTACTCAAGCAACGCCATCAGGCTATCGGCGGATTGATTGACGGCGCCAGCTATGAACCCCTGCGCGAACAACTAAAAGGCATCGGGGATATTGAGCGCATCGTTGCTCGCATTGCCCTCGGCAGCGCCCGCCCACGCGACCTAACCACTTTGCGTTCAGCCTTGCAGAAATTACCACAGCTACTCTCCCTCATCGATAATCAGCAACAGCCATGGCTGGATGAACTGCGTAATGCAATTGCTGAACTACCTGATATCTGCCAGTTATTGGAAAAAGCCATTGTTGAAACCCCACCGGTGCTCGCCCGCGACGGCGGTGTTATTGCTGAAGGCTATGATCAGGAACTGGACGAACTCCGGCATTTAAGTGAAAACGCCAATCAGTTCCTGCTCGACCTGGAAATCAGGGAGCGTGAACAAAGCGGCATTAATACTTTAAAGGTCGGCTATAACCGGGTACACGGCTACTACATTGAAATCAGCCGTCTACATCACGACAAAGTCCCTACACACTACACCCGGAGACAAACCCTAAAAGCTGCCGAACGCTATATTACCGAGGAACTCAAACAGTTTGAGGAAAAAGTTCTGTCTGCACGGGAGCGTGCGCTCGCGCGCGAAAATCACTGTTACGAACAACTTATTCAACAATTACAACAAAACCATATTGAGTTGAATCGTCGCGCGGCGGGATTAGCACAACTGGATGTGGTGGCCACATTAGCCGAGCGCGCTATCGCCCTGAACTGCTGTTGTCCAGATTTTAGTAATACCGCTGGCATGGATATTATTGCTGGTCGCCATCCGGTGGTTGAACAGGTACAGGAGGCCGCCTTTGTAGCCAACGACTCGATTCTCAATGAGCAACGGCGCATGTTGATTATCACTGGCCCAAACATGGGTGGTAAGTCAACTTATATGCGCCAAACCGCACTTATTGCCCTGCTTGCACACAGCGGTGCCTGGGTGCCGGCTAAAAGCGCGCGTTTCGGCCCATTGGATCGTATTTTTACTCGTATCGGAGCAGGTGATGACCTCACCCGCGGGCAATCAACCTTTATGGTAGAAATGGTAGAAACCGCCAATATATTGCATAATGCAACGCCCGATTCCCTAGTATTAATGGACGAAGTGGGTCGCGGCACCAGCACCTATGACGGTCTTTCGCTGGCATGGGCTGCCGCTCTGCATCTGGCATCCAGGTCCCGTTCGATGACCTTGTTTGCTACCCACTATTTTGAACTGACCCAACTGCCCGAAGAAGTTTCGGGTGTCGTAAATGTACATTTGGATGCGGTAGAGCACAAAGACAAAATCATCTTCCTGCACAGCCTTCGCAATGGCCCTGCCAGTCAGAGTTATGGCTTGCAGGTAGCCGCGCTTGCCGGAGTTCCTGCGGCAGTCCTCACTCAGGCGCGGAGGATTCTGCGCCAACTGGAAAAACAAGGTCTGCATCAGGATAATATCCAGCCAGGCTTATTTGATATTCCTGTGGAGGATAACAGTGCGGTTGATCTGGCTGCCAACAAAGCGCTGGACCTACTCAAGGAAATTAAACCGGATGAGCTAACTCCTAAAGATGCTTTAGATTTGTTATACCAGCTGACTGATGATTTGAAATCTGATATTTAAGTAATATTTTGTACCTATCAGTAGTAAAAACTGCAAGCATAAGTATAAAAAGGGTATTTCCTCGACACTAATACTGCGGCAACCCAGTTTAAAACAAGTTTTTTCGACCGTTGGTCTATAATTTACCCGAATTTACCCAAATTTACGCTGTGTACCTTTACCTTTACTTAAAGCAGGCTTAGCATAATCCTTAATCTTTTTTAAAGGTGTGCATTATGGATCTCCAAGCTCGCTTAGATCAAGCTCGACTCTCACTACAACCGCCCGGTAGCGGTCAAACGCTGTTGGACCAGGCAAAACAAATTATTTCTGAGCAGCTAAATGCGAATCAAGTGCTGCCTGTTAGCACTAAATTATTAAAGCTCCAGGAAAATTTTAATCAGCAAATACAAGCTGCCAGCACACAGACACCGAATTCTATTGAAACCGGTGACCTACCGGACGACATCCATTTTCTAAACCGACTTAGCTACGGACCTACTCCAATGCTTAGAGAGCAACTGACAGCGGGTGGCTGGGAGGCGCTGTTGGAGCAGCAGCTAGATCCTGAAAACATTGATACCAGTGACATCGATAATGCACTACTTGAAAACTTTCCTACCCTCACGCTGACTGCGAAAGGCATCATTGATGCTGAGGATGTACCGCTTATTGTTCAGGTGGTCACCGAGTTGCTAACTTCCACCATACTCCGGCAAACCTATAGCCCCGCTCAGCTGTATGAAAGAATGGTTGAATTCTGGTCCGACCACTTCAATATGAATATTCTTGATGCACCCCTGTTTGCCTTTAAGTCTACTGATGACCGTGAGGCTATACGCCCGAACGCTTTAGGCAAATTCCGCGATCTACTGTATGCGAATGCCAGCAGTCCTGCAATGTTGCTGTATCTGGATAACTATTCCAACACCAAAGACGGCCCTAACGAAAACTATGCAAGGGAATTACTCGAATTGCATACTTTGGGTGTCAATGGTGGATACACCGAGGCAGATGTAGTCGCCGTTTCACGCGCATTTACCGGTTGGACTATCAATCCTTATACCTATGAGTTTCTCTTCTTTTTCCCCGTTCACGACCGGCGCAACAAGGAGGTGCTGGGGACTAAAATCAGAAGAACCTTCACTGGTGGCATAAGCGATGCTGAGCAGGTACTTGATTTGCTTGCCTCACACCCCTCAACGGCCCGATTTATCTGCAGCAAACTCGTACGCCGCTTTGTCAGTGACCAGCCCCCTACAGAACAGATTAATGAATTGATTGATGAGCTGACCCAGGTTTTCCTGGATACTGATGGTGATATCAAAGGTATCCTCAGAGCCCTGTTTAACAGCAATGTATTTTGGGCCAGTAAAGAACAGAAAATGAAACGCCCACTAGATTTTCTTACATCCAGCATTCGCCGGCTCGGATTTGAACCGAGTGAAAATACTTTCAGGTATCTATTTACCAGACTTGAGCAAATGGGCCAAATTCCATTTTACTGGCATGCCCCTGACGGCTACCCCGATACCGCGGCTTACTGGACCAACACGGCGGCCTTGATAAGTCGTTGGGCTAGTAGCAATGACATCAGTACTTTTATCCCAGATGACAACCTAGTTGCCATGCTTGATGGTGCTGATACACCCAATACTATTATTCAAGCGGTCGCCAAGGCACTTATTGACCGTAAACTCGGCACTGATGAACGTAAAGCCATCAGGCGGAATGTTTTCGCCGGACAAAAACCCAATCAGTCGGTTTCAGGAAACCCGCTGGACTACGCCAAAATAACTGCAAGTGTCGTGCTCGGTTCACGCTACTTCCAACAGCGTTGAGGAAATAATCATGAAACGAAGAACTTTTCTAAAAAATTCCGCCATCGCTGGTGCTGTCCCGCTGTTAAATCCAAGTTTCAGTTGGGCGGCTAATTCCGGTGGTGCTGATAAAAACATACTGGTTTGTGTGTTCCTAGGCGGCGGCGCAGACGGCCTTAATATCATTGCCCCGGTTGGCGAGGGTAACTACTTCGACCTGCGGCCTACACTAGCAGTGAAAGAACCGGGAACTGGCGTAGACGCGAGCCTTGACCTTGATGGCTTTTTTGCCATGCACCCGGCCATGAATAAACTCCACCAGCGTTTTCAAAATGGTGACCTCGCAGTTGTTCAGGCAACCGGGCTAACCAGTGATTCACATTCGCACTTTGACTCCCAGAGCTTTATGCAACGAGGAATCACCAGCCAACAAAGCATTTCGGATGGCTGGTTGAATCGACACTTATCACTTCTCGAAAATTCAGACCCTGTGTTCAGCGCCATTGGATTGGCGAATGCGCTGCCCTTATCACTGGCAGGAAACTACCCTGCCATCGCCATGCGCTCTATTGAAGACTATGGCCTGAATGCCGGTGAACTGGTCGGGCCAGTGCTAGAAAATGCGCTATCGGCGCTATATAACCAAAATAGCCTGTTAGATGTAGAAGCTACAAAATCTCTCGCCTCCATGCGCGAATTGCGTACGGCTGACCCAGCCCGCTTTGAAGTAGAAAACGGCGCAATTTACCCGGATACCACTTTTGGCCAACGTTTCCGTCAACTGGGCCAGATGATCCGTGCCGATGTAGGCCTGACTACAGCCAGTATGGAAATTCATGGCTGGGATCATCATGACAATGAACTACAGGTGCTGCCTAATGTGCTCGCCGACTTAAGTAATACTCTGGATGCTTTTGCTACCGATATGGGCACAGCGATGAGCCGAATAACAGTATTCACCATGTCAGAGTTTGGTCGCCGAGCGTATGAAAACTCATCCGCTGGCACAGATCATGGCCATGGTAGTTTCATGCTGACCATGGGTGGTGGTGTGCTCGGTGGCAAAGTCTACGGTGATTGGCCCGGCTTAGCAGCAGAGCAGCTGGTGTATACCGGTGATTTGGATATCACCACCGACTACCGTACTGTTCTGGCAGAATTGCTGAGTAAGCGCTTTGGCCAGAATGATTTTGAAACGGTATTCCCGGACTGGAGTCCGCAAACCGAGCTTGGGATGTTTACTTAGCAACCGATAGTGGCAGGCTGCAACTCCCGGTGCGTTACGCTGCGCTAACACACCCTACAGACCTCGTATTTGCTTAGGGTGCGTTAAGCTTGCGAACGCACCGACACTTTCAGAATCTTCTCTATTCCGTTATTACTTACTGCCTGTTTTCCATTCAACCACTGTTCCAATACAGGACCTGTTCATGGCTCCAACAATTAAGTCACCTTCCCAATGACCCGCGAATCGGCGCTCATTGAGCTCTCCTGGCCAGCTGTGCTTGCACAGTAGTCTGGTGGGGCTTGATTTTATTTCTGCTCAGTTCGCGTGATATCGCCGAGGTTGAACGATTGAGTGTTCGTCCGGCCGACCTTAACGATGGCCCTGCTTTAAGCTCAAGCATAATGACAGCGCGTTCCTCGGGTTTTAAGTATTGATAGTTTTGCATGTGACACATTCTCTATGAATATGTTGCACTTGCAAGTTAAGTCTAAGCTGCCCCCTATTCTTTTAGTTTGGCTCAAAGCCATTAGTAAAAATCAGATCAACCAGCGTTGTACCTGTCACACTATAACTTCCATCTTGATTAAAAGACATTTGCCATCCAGCGAAATTTACTTCACTATCGGAGATGCGAGTCACATTTACTGGTGCAAGACTGCCAATTTCTATTACCACCAAATATTCGGTTTGTTGAACAAATGGTGCGCTACTATTGGAGGATTGCCCCTGTGGTTGAATGTAGACATTACCCAAACCAAATCCATCTATTCTGTCTGGTCTATCTACCGAATACCCTGCTACAGCTCCGCCTCTGTTATTTGAGTACCAGAGTTGTTCTGGTGATGGTGTAACAAATTCAAGATTCTCACCGCCTAACCATTCAAGAGTATGATTTTGCGGTGATACAACTGTTGCATTCATAATTCCTGAGATTGAAAATACATTACCATTAACAACAGGTTGCTGCATTAAGCGCATTTGCCATGCTGATTTCAAAGCGGATGGCACATCTATATAATCATAAATAACAATAAAGTTACGCTCTTCACCTGCTATATGGACAATCGTGCGTTGAGCCGTATTAACGGTAAACCTATCATACCGTTGTCCATATTCCATACTGATGGCTCGGTATTGATTGTTTATTTCTACTGAATCAGGACCTCCTTCAAAATAATCCAGCTGATCCACGGCAGTCCAGGCATCGTAGGCACGACCGCATCATCAATTCCATCATTAGCAATAGCAAAAGCGAGTGCTGGTAAATAAATTTCAGGGTGGCGATTGTATACATCATTCCAATACCATGGATAGCTTCCTGGGCCATTGCCATCTGAATGAATTGGGTCAGCAGCTTGATGGTCATAGTTAAAATTATCTTTTACATTGGCATAAATTTGATTGATTTCCGGTTCAGTCAAAGTATCCATAATCCAGTCAAAAACCAGCACCGGACCAAGTTTGTTAGACATGCTGTCGTATCCAAAAATTATCTGCTCACCATAATCACCGGTATAATTTAATAGAGCCTGTTTGGCAGTTGTGGCTCTGCTTAGATCACCTGTTAACTGGTATAAAAAAGCATTTTCAAGCATTTTGCCATCATTTGCTCGTGCCGTTATTTTGGTCATGTATGAGTCATAAACTGGATCTTGCATTTTTATGATAATATCTGGCAAGTTATCAGGTGTTAGTAACAATCTCGGGTGCCCGCTACGAACAGTCCTTTGATCAACAGGAGGTGGTGGGGTTCGAAATGTCCAAGGCTGTCCATTGACAAGTACAGGGTCTACATTTCCACTTTCAATAGCTTGCATAAAGCTTTCGTTTATTGCAGTGGTTAATACTTTACCGTCTTCTGCATTTACAACTGAAAAACAAAATATTAAGGGGAGTAAAATAGAATATGTTTTAAGTGATTTTAAAATTAATTTTGACATAGTTTTATATCTTTAAATTGATTTATATGATTCCCAAGAATAGCATAAGGGGCAGCCCCAATTAGTCTAAAATATAAAGCGTCATTATTAATTTGTATAGATGATTATTGTCTTTCTTACGAATACCTTTTGTAAAGTCTTTTCTACTTTAGGTAGTGTTGCACTTGAAAGTTGAGTTCAAGCGGTACCTTAGCCTTACAAACCTCGTATTTGCTTAGGGTGCGTTAAGCTTGCGAATGCACCTGCACTTTCAGAACCCTCTCTACTTCGTTGTGACTAGTCCAAGCCCTTAAACGAACGAATCATTCGCCGCTGGCGTTTATCAGGGCGGCGTTCAGGACCAGTATTATTTGCGTGGTACTGCAGCCTGCGCTCTTCTGCCAAGTCCTCACGCCTTTTTCGATCAATCACGGCCTCGCTGTATAA
Source organism: Lysobacterales bacterium (assembly GCA_021648125.1). Classification (GTDB taxonomy): domain Bacteria; phylum Pseudomonadota; class Gammaproteobacteria; order Xanthomonadales; family SZUA-36; genus SZUA-51. Next base: position 26,606 of record JAKITK010000019.1, on the reverse strand, counting down.
CTTCTGGGCCTCTACGGCTGGGCCACGGCGATGGTTAACCGCAACGATGCTTAAATGATATTCATCGGCCCCCCGTAATACCCGTAACCGGTCACCTGCTTTCACAGTCTTTGAGGGTTTCACCCGGCTGTCGTTGAGCTGGACTTTACCGCTATCTACTGCCTTGCGTGCCAGCGAACGGGTTTTAAAAAATCGCGCAGCCCATAACCATTTATCAATCCGTAGCTCATCCATAAACTATTCTCGTTGTCAAAATCACCCTCATTTATACCCCTCCAGTTGCTTCAAATTAGCGTAAACCAAAAAATAGTGCAAATTGGCGTATAGGGTCAAGTTCTTGTCGTTTTCTGTCAAGCGTGCACTGCTCCGAAAAACTATATTACACCCATCGGAAGCATCAACGGAGATAGACAGCATGAGTAGCCAATATTATTTGATTTTTGCAGAAATCGAGTTCTGGCGAGGTACTCTGAGAAACTCGAAAGGTAAAATCCCTCCAGCAGAGCTGGAGAGTGTTCATCAGTCCTTGATCCTAGCTCAGAACAAGTTAATCGTATTGGATATGACCATTCCGTCTTCTGGACTGAACGAAAGTATATCAGTTGCATATCATTAATACAGTTAATCAGAATTGTCGATAAAGGATTATCGATAGCCACTCCCGCACACTGGTGGCACTCGCCGCGGAAAGGACGCCGCGCACTTCCCCTAAGATAGATTTTACCTACACGGATGTAGGTAGATCGCGGGTGCATGGATGCACAAGAGCGATCTTTTCACGCTGCCACAAAAGCAAAAAAGAAACTGACTGAAAACGACACTACTACCCAGTAGATCGCGGGTGCATGGATGCACAAGAGCGACCTTTTCACGCTGCCAAAAAAACAAATAAGGACCTATCCGAGAACGCCGCAAAATATTTTTGTACACCACTGGATTCCGGGTTCTGCTATTCGCAGCCCCGGAAGGACGGTGTTATTTAGGGGGATGGGCGATAGCCCCGGAACGACTGCGTTATTTATGTAAAAAAAAGAACCGTCACCCCGGAAATGCGCAAGCATTGTCCGGGGCCCAGCTCTTATTTAATATAAAAATAAACCTACATTTACCCGAACTTAAACCAACAACTTATTAATCCGATGTACAAAACCCGCTGGATCTTCCAGTTGACCACCTTCGGCTAAGATTGCCTGCTCGTACAACAACTGCGAATAATCCGCAAACCGTTCTACATCCTGCTCTTTTTCCATTTTCTTGAAAATCGCATGCTCTGGATTAATTTCCAGTGCAGGGGCGCTGTGGGGCATTGCCTGACCGGCCTGTTCCATCAAGCGTTGCATATGCAGGGCCATTTCATTTTCATCAAGAATCAAGCAACTGGCAGATTCGGTGAGGCGGTTACTTGCCTTAACCGTGCTAACTTTATCACCCAGGACTTCAGCAATACGGGTATATAGCAGCTCATCAACAGCTGAATCTTCAGTCTTATCATCATCATCTTTCTTGCTCAAATCACCCTTAGCGACTGATTTCAGGTTGATTTCACCGTACTGGCGAAAATACCCCATCATCCACTCATCAATGCGATCGGACATCAACAAAACTTCAACTTTATCTTTGCTAAAGACTTCAAGGTGCGGGCTATGCCTGGCAGCCGCTGGATTATCGGCGGAAATAAACCAGATATCATCCTGATCATCGGCTTTATCGCTAATGTAGTCATCCAGGGAAACATTCTGTGTATCCGCATCACTACGGGTGGAGGCAAAGCGCAATAATTTTGCAATTCGTTGCTGATTCGGCATATCTTCAACCATGCCTTCTTTCAACACCTGGCCAAAGTTATCCCAGAATTTTTGATATTGTTCCGGCTCGTTTTTAGCCATTTTTTCTAGCGTATCCAGCACCCGTTTCACCAGCCCTGCCTGTATCTTGCGAGCCAGCGGGCTGTCCTGCAGAATTTCGCGGGAAACATTCAATGGTAAATCATCTGAATCGATAACCCCACGAACAAAACGCAAGTAATGTGGCAGCAGCTGTTCCGCTGCATCCATAATGAATACGCGTTTAATATAGAGTTTCAGGCCCTCGCGATCTTCCCGATTCATCATCATATTCATCGGTGCTTGCGTCGGGATATACAGCAATGATGTATAGCTTTGGTTGCCCTCAACCCGATTATGCATCCAGGTCAGCGGCTCGCCGAAATCATTTGAAATATGGCTATAGAATTTCTTATATTCTTCTGCTGAAATTTCGGACTTCGGCAGGGTCCATAAAGCACTGGCTTTATTAATGTCGGACCACTCTGTTTTTGTTTCTGAATCTTTATCTTCCGGGTCAACTTTGACTTCTTCCGGCATCCGGATAGGGAAACCGATATGGTCAGAATAACGGGTAATGATATTGCGTAACTGCCAGTCATTGAGGAATTCTTCCTCTCCATCTTTCAAGTGGAGAGTCAACTCGGTTCCGTGTTTGTCCAGCTCTAGACTTTCCAGACTGTAATCACCGTCACCGGCAGACTCCCAACGGGTACCGGCTGATTTATCACTTCCTGCTTTACGCGTAGTCAATGTCACTTTGTCGGCAACAATAAAGCTGGAGTAGAAACCTACACCGAACTGGCCAATTAGGTTGGCATCTTTTTTGTCATCGCCGCTAAGTGCTTCCAGAAACTTGCGCGTTCCAGAGCGAGCGATTGTGCCTATATTACTAATCACTTCGTCTCTGTCCATACCAATACCATTATCGCGAATGGTTATGGTGCCGGCATCTTTGTCGACTTCTACCTCAATATGTAAGTCGCCATCACCGGCATACAGACTATCATCGGAAAGTGCGGCAAAACGCAGTTTGTCCAATGCATCCGAGCCATTGGAGATTAGCTCGCGCATGAAGATTTCCTTATTGGAATACAAGGAATGAATCATTAGTTGCAGGACTTGTTTAGCCTCGGCTTGGAATTCGAAGTTTTCTACCTTGGCGGTATTTTTATCTGAAGTTTTAGTGCTCATAATATTTTACTGTCTCAGTCAATCAGGATGCTGTATAAATGGGTATAAGCGAGTCGGTTTTCAATGGTAAACAAGGAGAAAACAACAGACACAAAAAAGCCCGCCATGCAGACGGGCTTTTGAGATATTGCTGAAACCGCGCTTAGTTGCGGTTTGGCAGTTTTTCTGTAATCCGCGCTGACTTGCCTTCCAGGCCGCGCAAGTAGTACAGCTTGGCACGCCGAACTTTACCGCGTCGTTTAACAGTGACCGAATCGATCATCTTGCTATAAGTCTGGAATACGCGCTCTACGCCGGTTCCGTGGGACATTTTACGCACGGTAAACGCTGAGTTGAGGCCGCGATTGCGGATCGCAATAACGACGCCTTCAAAAGCCTGCAGCCGTTCACGGTCGCCTTCTTTTACTTTTACATGCACGATGACGGTATCACCAGGGGCGAAATCCGGTAGCTTACGCTCCATCTGTTCGGCATTAACTTGGTCAACTAAACTACTCATAATATTCTCTCATCCGTCAGCCGTTCTGGCGGTTAATTCAGGTTAAATCATTAATAAAATCAGTTAATAACGCCTGATCCTGTTTACTTAATTCCATTTTCTCCAGCAACTCCGGGCGTCTTTGCCAGGTTCTGCCGAGCGCCTGTTTGCGACGCCATTTTTTGATTGCCGCGTGGTCACCACTGAGCAATACCTTTGGTACTTTATCCCCGGCCACATCTTCCGGTCGGGTGTAGTGCGGGTAATCTAGCAGGCCATCGCTAAAGGAGTCCTGCTCGGCTGAGCGAGCGTCGCCCAACACATCAGCCTGCAAACGACTGACCGCATCTACAATTACAGCTGCGGCTAATTCGCCGCCACTTAATACATAATCACCAATGGACCATTCTTCATCCACCAGCGCATCAATCAATCTTTCATCGATACCTTCGTATCGACCGCATATCAGAATCAATCGTTGCCGACTGGCCAAAGCCTCAACTGCCGTTTGATCCAGGGCTTTGCCCTGTGGAGACATCAATGCCACTTCCGCTGCAATAGATGAAGCCTCTGCTACCGCCGCCAGCGTTTTTGCCAGTGGCTCTACCATCATTACCATTCCGGGGCCGCCGCCATAAGGCCGGTCGTCCACCGTACGGTGTCGGTCAGCGGTATAGTCCCGCGGGTTCCAGGTTTGCAGCTGGATTTTATCCTCGCGGATAGCCCTACCGGTAACTCCCAGATCAACCAGTTGCCTGAATTCATCCGGAAACAATGTCACCACATCTATACGCATGACAATGCTGTATTTGCTTTAAAATTCATGATCCCAGTCTACGCTAATAACACCGGCATCAAGATCTACATTTTTTACATATTGCCCATGAATAAAAGGGATTAAGTGTTCCCTTTCGGCCCGCACAACCATTACATCATTGGCCCCGGTGGACATCATCTCGGTTAACTTACCCAGTTCATGACCTTCAAGGTTGACCACCTGCAAGCCTACAATATCGCTCCAGTACCAGCTATTTTCTTCGCAATCGGGCATGTCTTCCTGCCGGATTGCGATCATTTTGCCAATCTGGTTTTCGGCTGCGGTTCGATCAGTAATTCCGGGTAAAGTCACTACTAGCACTTTGCCCTGAATCCGTCCGGAAGCTAGCTTCACAGGCGTATAATTTTTTAGCTCATTTCCGGCTTTCGGGTTGCCCAGCAACCACGGCCCAAGCTTGAGAATTTCATCCCGCGGTTCGGTCCATGAAAGCACCTTTAAACCACCGCCTATCCCGTGAACACCAACAATCCGACCTAATATAACAACAGGCCGGGAAGTATCTTCCCGGGAATCAAGCATTGTTATTTAAGCGGCGGCTGCGGTATCAGTTGCAGCAGCGGCTTTATGCGCATCTTTTAACAGCGCTTGTACACGGTCTGTAATCTGAGCGCCTTCGCCTACCCAGTGATCTACGCGTACCAAATCAACACGCAGGCGTTCTTCCTGCCCGCGGGCTACCGGGTTAAAGAAACCCAGGCGCTCAATGTAACGACCATCCCGTTTGTTACGGCTGTCAGTTGCTACGATGTGATAGAAAGGACGCTTCTTGGCGCCACCACGAGCTAAACGAATCTTTACCATGTGCTTATAAACCTGTTTAAATATTACCGCGACAATACTTTTAGTGCATGACGGGCAAGCAAAAAGGGCTCCAAACAGGAGCCGTTCCACGAAACAGAGTATTTTAACGATATTTTAGGCAAAAAGAAACACCTGCCTAACTTATTTATTAACTATTTTATTTGTTTTATGCTAAACCATCCACCCAAGGACCGGTAATTGCGACCGTGATCCCAGGGTTAAAGAGATTTGCGAACATCCAGCGGCCATCTGCTGAAAATGAAACCCCTGCCCACTCGCTGCCTACCAAGGTTTCAGCAAGGTCATGACCATAGTGCAGACCGTTGATTTCCGGATTAATTTGGCTGAAGTAAAAGTAATCCCCACTTTCGAGCAAAGCCAGCAAGTGCTGAGATTTATTCACTTTTGTGACATGATCTTCACAAAGAACGATATTACCCCGTGGGCTAACCGCGAGATTATCAGGGCCGGAAAAGACCTGATGGGACGGTGATTCAAATATCAGCGTTAACTTTTTGGTTTCAGGGTTATAACAAAAAACCTGTCCAGCATGCGCTGCACCACCCCTTTTAGCGGTAAAAAACACTTGGCCTTGGTAGTAGAAGCAACCCTCCAGCGCCAAAAATGCACTGCCACCAGCCACCAAGCCTTGATTTACAACCCCAGAACTATCGTGAGTACCGGGACTATGCCCCAGTCTTGGGTTTTTAATACCTACCCACTGCACATCAAACTCAGTACCGATGGCAAAACTTTTACGCATATCGGGGTGATCCAAAACCTTCATCATCTGCAGCTTGCCGCCCGCCTGCAACTGCTCTTTTTGCTGCGGAATGAAACGATAAAACCCGGATTTAGGCCGCATGTCTTCGGTTTGATAAATCATTCCCGAATGCGGGTCGACAGCACAAGCTTCATGCTCAAACTGACCCATCTCGTACAAGGGTTCCGGCTTGGCTATACCTTCCGCAGGTACTTCAAACACCCAGCCGTGATTTTTTGTTGCTCTTTCACTTTTCCAGTAAAGTCGCCTCAACCAATTGGTTGAAACCGCCAATTCTGGGTCGTAGCAGGCCTCTTCACACGACAACCAAGTACCCCACGGGGTTACTCCGCCAGCACAATTCCTAACGGTTCCAGACAAACTCAGCCAAGATTTTTCCAATTTCCCACTGACCTGATTAAACACCAGTGTTGTGGTGCCGCCACCCATATTATCGTAGGCTTGATCTGGGCTTCCCACCAGCGGAGTACGACCATCCAGTTCGTGGTTTCTAACCAGAACCAACTGCTCGCCATCTTCTTTTACCACCCCCATACCATCCGCTTTGCCGGGAACCATATTACCATCGTCCATGGTTTCCCCCGTCCAGGAAAAACTGGTGTAGCTGAAACCTTTCGGCAGGCGCAGTAATTCCAATCCAGTGCGTTGATCTGCGACCGGAAACAATTCGCCATAACCAGGTTTCAATTGCGGAATTCTTCCGGAACCTATGGTTTTTGCGATTGCCTGCCAGCTTAGCGGCAAGCTGGAAAAACCGGCGGCAACCGCGGACTGGCGCAAAAAGCGGCGCCGGGCGGGTGAGTAATTATCTATTGATTTTTTCATTCGTTACTGCTCATTCATACATCAGAATTACATAGGGATCACATAGGGATTACATTGGGATTACATCAGCATTAAATCGGTATTAAATTGGTATTACATCGGGAAGCCACCGCCGGGAGGCATACCACCCGACATTTTTCCCTGCATCATTCGCATCATTTTTTTCATCCCGCCACCAGAGAACTTTTTCATCATCAACTGCATTTTTTTATGTTGTTTGAGGACTTTATTGACTTCCTGAATAGTGGTTCCGGAGCCCTGGGCAATCCGGCGTTTGCGCGAACCACGAATGACCGCGGGAAACTCGCGTTCTTTTGCCGTCATAGAGTTAATAATGGCGATCATCTGCCCGTTACTTTTATCGTTACCGGCTTTTTGTTTAACGGCATCCGGGATTTGGCCCATACCCGGCAGTTTATCCATCATACTGCTCATTCCGCCCATGGACTCCATTTGCTGTAGTTGTGAACGGAAATCACCTAGATCAAACTGATTACCCCGACGCAGTTTTTTGACCAGTTTTTCGGCTTCAACTTGATCGACCTTAGATTGTACTTCCTCGACCAAGGAGAGCACATCGCCCATACCGAGGATACGCGATGCCAAACGGTCGGGATGAAATGCCTCCAGCGCATCGATTTTTTCCCCAACACCCATAAATTTGATCGGCTTACCGGTAATTTGGCGTACCGAAAGTGCGGCGCCACCGCGGGCGTCACCATCGGTTTTGGTCAATACAATGCCGGTTAACGGCAAGGCTTCAGCAAATGCTTTTGCAGTATTGGCCGCATCCTGCCCGGTCATGGCATCGACCACAAAGAGTGTTTCCACCGGATTAACCGCAGCATGAATCGCCTTGATTTCGGCCATCATTTCTTCATCAATATGTAGGCGACCAGCTGTATCAACCAGTAGCACATCAATAAACTGGCGCTTGGCCTCGGCTAATGCCGCACTGACAATATCGACCGGATGACCGCTAGTTAATGATGGCTGAAAGACCACATCTACTTGCTGCGCTAGGGTTTCCAGCTGCTTGATCGCAGCGGGGCGATAAACATCCGCACTGACAACCATGACTTTTTTATTTTCTTTTTGCTTTAGTAATAGCGCCAGCTTGGCGGTGGTGGTGGTTTTACCCGCACCCTGCAAACCCGCCATCAACACCACTGCCGGTGGCACAGCGCTAAGGTTAAGGCTTTCGTTCGCCGCGCCCATAACCCGCACCAACTCATCGTTAACCACTTTAACCAGTGCTTGCCCTGGGGTCAGGCTTTTGAGTACTTCCTGACCTAAGGCGCGTTCACGCACACCTTCGATAAAGTTTTTGATGACCGGCAGGGCAACATCCGCTTCCAGCAGGGCAATGCGCACTTCGCGCAAAGCATCTTTAATATTATCTTCTGATAAGCGACCCTTACCACGGAGTTTTTGCAGGGTCGAATTTAGGCGGTCACTCAGGCTTTCAAACATAAACTTTCCAACATAGGCGTTCCATTGCTGCCGGGTTTATACAACCCATGCATTTAGATAACTTCAATCTTTTAATTATAACCCAGACAGGGGTATATCCAAAAATATCGAAAAATTCAGCCAATCTGCATGTCGCAATAGTTGACTGTTGTTGCCAGTGTGCCATCATACACAAATGTTAAGCACGCTTTATCTAACCGCAGCACTTTTCTATTTGTTGGCTTCCAGCTTGCAATGGCGGGCGGTGAAAAAAAAACTACCAGCCAATTCTGCTATATACAAGCTGGCGATTCTGGCTGTGTTATTTCATTTTGCTGCTGGCTGGTACGACAATAACAGCAGCGGCATAATTGATGTCAGCCTACTGCATGTGCTCTCGCTGGCAGCATTAATTATGGCGATAATTATTGTTGCCTCAAAGATTTTCGGGCAAAGCCTACTACCGGCTGGGCTTATTGCATTCCCTATCACTGCTATTATCCTGTTCACTCTGGTGGTGATACCCAATACCCCGCTGGCACTTATGCACATCACCGCCGATACCCGCATCCATGTTTTTAGTTCCATGCTGGCCTTTGCCATGTTTGGGGTTGCTACCGTTTACGCCTTATTTATATTGGTACTGGATCATTTTTTGCGTTCGCATCGGCTAACAAGCATGATCGAAGCCCTGCCACCGCTTGAAGTACTGGATAAAGTATTGCTGCGACTGGTTAGTATCGGCTTTATCGCCCTCAGTATCGGTCTGCTGAGCGGTTTTATTTTTGTTGATAACCTGTTTGCCCAACACTTGGTACACAAAACCGTACTCAGCCTGATTGCCTGGCTGGTATTTGCGGTTCTAATCCTTGGCCGTTGGCGCTATGGCTGGCGTGGCCGAACCGCGGTTCGCCTAACGCTGGTTGGTATGTGGTTCCTGATACTGGCGTACTTCGGCAGCAAGTTGGTGCTTGAAGTCTTTCTGGAGACCGGCTGGCAACAGAACCCTGTTGAAGTTTCTCAACTTAAGTGAGCGACATCCCTCTTAGCACCCTGGGAATTGCATTATTTATCCTGATAATCCTTTCGGGATTTTTCTCAAGCTCGGAAACCGGGCTGATCGCGCTGAACCGCTACCGGCTGCGCCACCTGGCTAAAGAAGGCAATCGCGCCGCTAAACTGGCACAAAAATTACTCGAGCAACCAGACCGGGTGATTGGCCTTATCCTGCTGGGTAATAATCTTGTCAATGTATCCGCCTCTACTATCGCTACCCTGATTGGTTTGCGTTTGCTAGGCGATAGCGGCCCGGTAGTTGCTGCCATAATATTGACGGTTATTATCTTGATTTTTTCTGAAGTCACACCAAAAACTCTGGCAGCTTACCATCCTGAAAAAATTGCTTTTCCGGCCGCATTTGTGCTCACACCGATGCTGAAGCTTTTCTATCCGGTGGTATGGCTGATCAGCGGAATATCCAGGTTATTATTGAAACCGTTCGGAATTCAAACCCGTTCTGGTCTGTTACATGAATTGTCCCGTGAGGAGATTCGAACCCTGTTGACAGAAGACGGCAACTTACCCAATGAACACCAACAAATGCTAGTGAATATCCTCGACCTGGAGCATGCAACGGTTGATGATGTCATCATTCCCCGTAACGATATTACGGGTATAGACCTGAATGATTCCTGGGAAGAAATACTGCAAAGACTCAGCAACTCCGTCTATACCCGCCTGCCTGTATATCGCGGGGAACTGGAAAATGTAGTGGGTTTGCTGCATGTTCGCACTTTGATTTCAAAACTATCACGCGGCCAACTGGTCTACGATGATGTAGTTCGCTCGGTACGCAAACCCTATTTTATACCCGAAGGCACAAGCCTCACCCAGCAACTGCTCGAATTTCAGAGCCGCGATCGGCGGATGGCACTGGTGGTTGATGAATACGGCGACATTCAGGGGCTGGTGACCCTTGATGATATTCTCGAAGAAATCGTCGGTGAATATACTTCCGACCCGAATGAACGCAGCCGAATTTATCGTAAACTGGAAGACGGCAATTTTCTCGTCGATGGCAGCGCAGCCGTACGCAGCTTAAATCGGCGCCTTGGCTGGAAATTACCTACCAATGGCGGGCGAACCATTAATGGATTGTTACTGGAAGAACTCGAAGCTATACCACAGGGAAACACCAGCCTTAAAATCGACGATTACATTATTACAATTTTGGATACACGGGATAATATTATTCAACGGGTGTTGATAAAACCACCGGCCTAAATCAGCACAAAAAACATGTCTTCCCGGACTGGGTCGCTACGCACATCCCTGTGCTCTCGCGAGCTTTGTGCTTCCTGCACATCATCCGGGATCTCCTTGGGCAGCGTCATGTAACTTTAAAATCACCCAGTCCCCTCACTGCTCCCTAACCAACCGCATTGCCTCGGAAATATTTCCAACAGGAATAATTTTTAAACCTTTCATAGGTTTTTTTGGTGCATTGGCCCGTGGTATCAGCGCTGTCTTATAACCGTGTGTTGCCGCTTCTTTCAAGCGGTCCTCACCGTTATACACCGGCCGGATTTCTCCGGAAAGCCCGACCTCACCGAAGCTAACCATGCGTTTCCCCAACGGTCGGTCTGAAAGACTAGAATACAGTGCCAGCGCCATCGGTAAATCGGATGCGGTTTCAGAAATTCGCATACCGCCAACCACATTAATAAAGACATCCTGATCACCCAGACTTAAACCCGCATGCCGGTGTAAAACCGCCAGCAGCATGGCCAAGCGGTTGCCATCGACACCAACAGCGACCCTGCGGGGATTGGCCAAGCGGGATGCATCTACCAGCGCCTGCACTTCCACCAGTAACGGGCGGGTACCTTCGCGGGTAACCATAACAGCGCTACCGGATGTTTCTTCAGGCTGACCGGAAAGAAACAACGCCGAGGGATTACTAACTTCGCGCAGACCCAATTCCGTCATCGCAAATACGCCCAACTCATTGACCGCCCCAAACCGATTTTTAATCGCCCGAATCACCCGGTAACGACTACCCGAATCGCTTTCAAAATAGAGCACCGCATCGACCATATGCTCAAGCACCCGTGGCCCTGCTAAAGAGCCATCTTTAGTTACATGGCCTACCAATACCATCGCTACCCCGCGGGATTTAGCATAACGCACCAACCTAGCTGCCGATTCACGCACCTGGGCTACCGCACCCGGTGCCGATTGCAATTGTTCGGAAAACACCGTTTGAATCGAATCTATCACCATAAACCCTGGCTTTTCCCGTTCGGCAATATCAATAATTTTCTCAACACAGGTTTCGGTCACACAACGCAATTTTTCCGTTACCAAGCCAAGCCTGTGAGCGCGCATACTGACCTGTTGCAGCGATTCTTCCCCGGTGATGTAGAGGGACGGCACCTTTTCGGCCAAGCCTGATAAAACCTGTAATAGTAATGTCGATTTGCCGATTCCAGGATCGCCACCAATCAGCGTTACAGAACCGGGAACCACACCACCTCCCAGCACCCGGTCCAGCTCACCGATGCCGGTTAGCAGGCGAATGTTATCGTCTAATTTAATTGAGGCAAGGTCCGTTACTTCGACTTTATCAGCGAATCCGGTAAAGCCTGAATAGCGGTTTTTAATAGTTGCCGAGCTTGCCTCCAGGGTTATTTCTGCGAGGGTATTCCAGGCCTTACAATCGGGGCATTGGCCTGCCCATTTGTTGACTTGAGTACCACAATCATTGCATTGATAGGCGGTTTTTATTTTTGCCACTGCGAGGCCCTGAAGTTATTTTGATTAGGTGTTTAGCTTAACACTTGTGGCGAGAGTTTAATGCTTGATTGGTTGTAGGAAGACCACCTAATTTATCAATGTTTTGACTACCTGCTGGTATTCCAGCAAGCCTGAAAACTAAGGTTTGTTACTGTTTAAGCCAACAAAAGCACCATCATTATTTTCCGCCAGCTTACGCATTAGCGCAGCGAAGCGCACCACACTCGAGTTCATCCCAGCCATCTGGAATAACACCGGGAAACCCATGGCATGAATACGCACGCGGCGTTTTCCACTGCGGTCAGCACGGTTCAGTTTGGCTACAGTATTGAGCACCTGTTCGATAGAGCCTGAAGAAAAATCATCGCCGAATACATATAAACTGATGCTTTTATCTTTGGCATAAAAGCGCTTAATCGCCGCTTCGATGCCTTCCACTGGGCTTGAGTTTGAGAAAGGTTGCCAGCCCCTCAAGCGCTGATTGATGGCTTTGCGACGGCCTGTTGTATCCGGTATCCACTTACCTTTATAAGTTGGAAACATATACTGGCCCATGTCGTTCATTACCTGAATACCCCGGACCTTGGGATATACGCTCAGCACTTCACTGACTTTTTTCAACACATGCGGCCAAGCATACGATGTCATTGAACCTGAGGTATCGATAATAAAAATAATGTATTCGCTATCGACCGGCAGGCCACCAATACGGTTATTAACCTCCGGCCGGCGCAATGCCCCCTGCTGTAATCGCCGCATCTCTGCACTCAAGCTTTGCTGCGCGCTTTGCAGCTGCCCGGCAATGATCGCCTGAGTTTCTGCTTCACTGGAGGCATTGGCAAACTCGCCTTTGATGGTTGACAGGCCGCCGCGTAAGCGTGCCAGTTTTTCTCTATGAATCGACAATTGTTCTTGCCTTGCATCCAAGTCCCGGTTCAGCACCAGCGTATCGCCACGAATATCAAACAGTTCTTGTTCCAGTTTGAGCACTTTCCCGGACAAATCCACACTAAGTTTATCAATCACCACCGGCTCACCAAACTGTACAATAATCAACAGCAGGATAATCGCGCCGAAGCCACAAGACACCACATCGAGGAACGACAGATTAAATATTTCTACCTCACGCCGACCTTTCTTACGACTCATGGCCAGTCCCTCGCTGGGGTAAGAAATGAGCCCTTGCTAGTGACTGCCAACTGCCAAAAGTGGGCAGCAGCATAGGCATCACCCTCCATTGGTAAAAGGATAGTATTTACCGGCACCCCAGATGGTAGCTGTTGAATTGCGCGCGCAAAAAGTTGCCGACGCTGACTGCTGCTAACAGTAGTTGATTTAGGCTTAGCCCGGCCCTGAGTTGGCAAACCATCAGTAATTAACAAAATATTATCCGGTTTTGGCTGCATGGCATTGGCAGCAGCAAAGGCGTGATAGAGACTTGTGCCACCGGCTGGAATGGTCTCACGCACGGTCTTAACCACCGCAGATACATCCTCAGGATGGGCCGCTGCTAGCCATTTTCCCTGCTTTGTCGACAGCGCACTTTTTGCCCGGGTATTGAACAATAAAAGCTGAAACTGTGAACCTGCCGGCAGGTTGCTAAGCAACCATTCTGCAGTACCCTGCGCGCGTTTCCATTTCACTGCTGCGCGTTTTTTAGTATCGCTCATATTGCGCAGACGAATAATATTGACGATGGTTTCATCCAGCATGCTGGCAGAAGCATCCAGCAGAATAAGCGTGCGTTTTCCACTGAGTTTCAGCCCGGTCAAGTATTGGCGATTGCCCTCACCGGCAAATTGATGCACCTTGGTTCCCGCTGGCTGTTGTTGTTTGGCTAGTTCCTGAGTGCTTTTATCTAGGCCTTTTATATCCGATTTGAGTTTATTGATATGGGCCCGACTAACTGTTGTTTGTTTGTTTAGATCAGTCAGCCCAGCTTCAATTTCCAGCAGGCTATCTTGAACTCTGCTGGCCTCACCCTGCATTAAAATGATCTCTTTATCGGTGGTCTGCAGACTGTTAAATGCCAGCACCCGGTTTTCTTCACCGATGATGACTTCATTTTCCATGCGTACTACTTCAGCGCGCAGGTCGGTAAACACTTCATTGCGTTCCTGCACGGTGTTGGTATTCATTATCAATACCAACAACACGACTGCACCAAAACCACAAAACATGATGTCGAGGAATGACAGTGAGAAGGCAGATACGGGCCGGCGTTTCATCAGTAAATAAGCGGGGTATTATGTCCGCAATTTACGGATTAGCCAGTGGTCAACATAGCGTTCGCTATCCAACACCAGGCGTTCTTGCATCAGTTGTAGTTGATGGATAAAAAACATCAATACAATACTGATAATAAGGGCGACAAAGGTAGAGTTAAAAGCCACCCCGAGGTTTTCGGTAATCCCGGTGATATCGCCCTCAACCGCACGATGCGCCTGTCCCAGTGCATTACCAATACCACGCACTGTACCAATAAAACCAACCGAGGGGATCGCCCAGGCAAGGTAGCGAATGATGGATAATTCCGATTCCATACGCTCACCTTCCGATTCGCAAATATCGCGTACCGCGGTTGAAACATCCTGCACATGGCGGGTGGCGCTAAAACGCTCGATGCCAGTCAACATGGCCCGTGGTAGAAGATATTGTTGTTCTACCCGGGACAATGACTCCAACCGCTTGACCAATGCTCGGGTATCTTCCTGACCAATGGGCAAACCTTTTGGCAGTTGCAATAAATCGCGCTCTAACAGCAATTGCTGGCGGCGGCCGGCCAGACCCTTGTAGGCGAGGATGGAAAAAGCCCAGAACATCAGAATAAAGCAGGCTTCCTGCTCGTAATCTTTAATCACCACAAAGAAAGAATCTTTGCTGATATGTTCGGGGTTCGCTTTAATCATTTCAGCCTGCAGTTGCAAGTGTTCGGCTGCAGCCGGTCGAACCATGCTGACATAGAAAGCATGCACAATAATAAATGCAATTAGCAGGGCGAAGACCTGAAAGATAAATTCGTTAGAGAAAGTGTTTTTTTTCATAATTTACCAACCGTTTAAATATTCGCTTAAATATCCGCTTATATATCAATAGGGAAAGCCACAGTGTCATCAGCACGCAGTTTTTCGGTGGGAACAAATTTACCCGAGGAACCCTGCTGATTTAATACCGGGCTATTTACACCGGCATACAGCACCGACACAAATAACAGTAACAACAGGCCTTTAACGATGTTTTTTTTCATAATTTCCTCACTCGGCGTAACGCGCTATGCGAAAGCCCAGATCCGGGCGTGATGCAGCACTGTAATCGCGATAACTCAGGCGTAGCTCACTAATGCTCCCGTGCCGCCAGCTGGAACCACGCACTACATGGTGTTTACCCTTTGCTGGACCCATCGGGTCGACTACTAAGCGCGCAGCCTCTCCCGGATATACCGCATAATTATCGTGCATCCATTCAGCCACATTGCCACCCATGTCATAAAAGCTACTGCTTACTCCAGCTGGCCAAGGCGGGAAACTGCCTACTGGTGCGCTGCCGCGATAGCCGTCATCATAGCCCGGCACAATATCAGCCAGAGTATCGGCGATCCGGGCATCCGCATAGTTTCCACTTTTCGTGGTCGGCGGATACACACCCTGCCAGGGATAGCGTTGCTCACTAGCCTGTCCCTGCCGGCGTGCCACCCAGGCCCATTCTGCTTCAGTCGGCAAGCGATAACCTGTGGTCATTGGTGAAACCGCCTGCATTTTACCGTCAACTTCCCGGTAGGCCATCGGTAAAGCGTCTTTTTTACTTAGCCAATTGCTATAACGGGCGGCATCCTCCCAACTGATATTGACCACCGGCTGCTTATCACCACTAAGAATGGCAGACTCGGCACTGCCGGAATTATGTGCCGGCATAAATTTACGCAGATCGCTGTTGGTTACTTCATATTGACCCATGTAGAACGGCCGCTGCAGTTTCACCAGGCGCTGGCTTTCATTTGCCCGCCTGCCTGCATCGCGGCGCGATGCCCCCATTTTCATATTGCTGGAAGGACTAATCAGCACCATTTTCTGTCCCGCGACTGTGGTTTTCGATGCCGGTGTTGCTGCCGCTTTTTCCTGCGCCTGCTGTTGTTTTTTGCTGAGCAGACGAATCTCAATATTCTGGCTTACCCCGGCACGCGGGGTAACGCTGATGGTTTTGCTTACATAACCCGGCTTGCTGACCTTGAGCGTGTTCTTGCGGGTTTGCAGGCGTAGACGCCCACTGGTTTTTTCTGCAGCTTTACCATTGATGCTCAGGCTCGAACCCGGTGGCTGGATGCTGATAAATACTGTTGCATATTCAACTTCCAAGTTCAGTTCCAGGGTGCGCTGTTCATCTGCTGCCAGCTTAATCACTTTTTCCACCGAACGGTAACCTGCTTTGCTCAGGCTTAATCGGTGTTCTGTTTCAGCAGAAATCATCAGGGTTTGCGGGGTTTTACCGAAAAATTTATCACTAATTAGAATGCTGGCTCCGGCAGGACTGCTGCTTAGTTCCAGTGTTCCGTCTGCCGGCTCCAGCTGAATCTCTGCCAGAGCAAAATCCACACCCGCTTCAACCGTGTGAAATTGGGTAACTTTTTTAAATCCCGGTTTTTGTACAACAAATTCATGCTGGCCCTGTAAAACTTCTGCCTGCAAGGGTGTATTCCCAATAACCACAGCATCGACTAAAACTTCAGCTGCAGCCGGAACTGAGCTGAATGACACGATTGCCCAGGCTGGTTCTAAAGTGAACTCAAAGGTCTGTTCGGCGCCGAGCCCTGCAACTTCAATATCTAGCTGCTGGGGCAGATAACGCTCGCTTTTCACTTCAAA
The DNA here is from genome assembly GCA_021648125.1 of Lysobacterales bacterium. Lineage (GTDB taxonomy): Bacteria > Pseudomonadota > Gammaproteobacteria > Xanthomonadales > SZUA-36 > SZUA-51. The sequence goes on along the minus strand of JAKITK010000019.1, from coordinate 9,757 downwards.
ACTATGACTGCCCCGCAAGAGTTCATATTGACCCATATCATTCATTGTGAGCTGGTGCTCACCCGCAAACAGTTGGAATTCGACCAGCGGATCAGGATTTAACCGAAGTAGTCCAGGCAGTTCGCTGAGTTCATAACTCACCTTTAACGGGGCTCCAAACTTAACCTCCAAGCTGGTATCCAGAGCAGCATAACCCGCCGCTTCTATGTTCAAATCGTAATGACCGGGGAACATCAGCCGTGCTCCTCCAAATGAAATTGCGGGAGGAAAACCCTTGAAATCGACCTTCGCAGAGGCTGGTTCTAGCTTCACTATCACCGAGGTTGCTGTCAATAGATATACCGCCAGCAAGAGTAAAATTGAGACAAAGGCGATAAGCGAGCGCTTTACTCCTTTGTGTACTGCCGGTGGTGGTGTTTTTACCGAAACCGGCAAATTATCTACAGCAGCTGCCGGATGTCGCGCCTGTTTCGGCGGACGGGGTTTGCTGATATCCAACTTGTGTGGCTGAACATTGATTAATACCCGGTCGCCCTGCACTTCCCAGCTGAGCATACTGTTTGCCATCTGCACCCGGTCACCGGACTTCAGCCAGGCGGAATCCAGCAGGCGCTCATCATTATGAAAAATACTGGTGTCTGCGTCAGCAGGCTGAATATAGGTATGGCCCGCATCAAGCGCAATGATGGCCAGCAATTTGTCCACCGCCACACCGGGAATAACAATACCGGCATGTTTTTTTCCGCCCACCCGGATCGGCAACTCCAGTTTTGTTAACTTTTGTTGCCCGCGGGCATTTTGGATAAAGTATTCTCGGCTCAAAACTTTTCCTCTGTGCGTATGCTGATGCGTTGACCGCTGATGGTGGGTTTTAAATCCATCACTTTAAGAACATCCCGATAGCCCTTGCGGGCACCGGTAATGGTGTATTTGCCGGGCCTTAAACTGAATTGTTTTTGCATAAACACACCCTGCCTGCCGACTTTATAGATGCTGATTTCGGTGAGGTTATCTGATGTGATCAGTAAATCAATCGGGGTGACTGCCAGTTTAACCGCACGCTTAAGATTTACCAGTTTAGCAGCCAACCGCGGCTCCGCTGCTGGAAGGCCAGGATTTCCGGCAAGCAGTTGTTGCGCATTATCCAGTGGATCATTTGAATACAAACGGCTTGGATCTGCCAGATAATGATCGAGTTGCTGGTGTAATTTAATTTTATCCGTCGCTTTTGCCAAGCCGTTACGCGCAAATGCTGCTTTAGGGTCAATCACCAATGCCTTGCGATATTTTGTAGCAGCATTTGCCCAGTCTTCTTTGTCAACTAGTTGTGCAGATTGACTACGCAAGCTGTTTAAACTGGCTTGCCGGCGATCTGTTAGAAGCCGCTGACGGGCCTGCTTTAAGGATTCATCATCCGGGTAAATAGCGGCTGCTTGCTGCAGGGCTTTGTCGGCGGCGCTGAACTTACCCTTATCGAGGTTCAGCAATGCCCAGCCCATAGCATCCTGAAATGCCCGTCGTTGAAGTTCTGTCGTTACCCTGTTCAGCCCCTCCTCTGCCGTAATATAATGCGGGTCTAACTGCAGAGAAGCGCTGTAGGCATCCGCTGCCTGTTCCAGCATATCGGTAATTTCTGCCTGCTTGCCAGTCAGCATCAGTTCAAGCACCTGTTTGCGTGCAGCGGTTTGCTGCAATCCCAGTTGTGCCTGCTGATGGTCGGTCTCCATCGCCAGTACTTGGTTGAAATTATCGTGAGCATCTTCAAGCGCATTATTGCTTAAATATTCCCACGCTGAAGTCAGGTATTGCGACAAAATTTCATCGCGATCGTCCACCAGCGTTTGTAAGTTCTCATTTGCGGCTTGGTAGTTACTAACAGCGGTGTTGTACTGCTCAGCACCGAATGCTTTATCGCCGGCAGCAGCCGTTGCGATTGCCGAACTCCAGGTTTCTTGCGCCCAAACCTCGGCATTTGCCAACGCCGGCTGTGCCTGCAGGCGCAAGAAACTCTGTAAAGCCTGCTCTGCGTTTAAACGGGTTTGACTAGCAGCGGGCACTTCGGTCGCTGGATCGGCTGTTTTTTCTACAACGGTGGGGGACTGTGGTTTTTCTTGAACTTTTTCCTTGGTATTTACCTGTGGCTTATTTTCTGTTTCCGCAACCATTTTTGGCAGCACTAGTAACACCACCAGCAAAGCCGCAACTATAATACCGGTGAATATCCACAGCTTAATGTTAGAATTTTTTGCTACAGAGTCAGTATTAGGATGACCAGAGTGATCGGAGTTTTGTGGTGCCTGCGGTGGCTTCAGCGGGTGTTCCATTAACTACTAACAGGCTCGGTAAGTAGCGTGTCAAAACCGGTTTCTGAAGTATAAATTTCGCGCATTAATTCACGCCATTGTTTGTATTGTGCCTCGGCAGAACCTGTGAGTGTGTGTATTTCGCCATCCACTTCTACTACCAGTGGCTGGGCTTCGGAGGTGAACGAATATCCCAGCTCTTCGATCGCCGCAGTATGAATGCCGCCTTGGGATCTAATATCGATACCGGACTTCACTGCTACCGCTCCACCCAGCACCATCACATCACGCAGGGTGCCGGTAGAGGCTCGAGTGCTACGACTGCCCTTCGTCTCGATAGCAATTGCGCCAAGAATTGCTGCCGCACCTAACAACATACGGATATTGGCTTTTCTTTTAACCTCGCGCAAAGCAGCCGCTTCCGCACTTCGGGCTTTGCGCCATTCCATATAGGGGTTATTCATATCCAGATAAAAATTATCGTAGTGACCATTCAGCGTGTCGATAAGCATATAGTCGCGTTCGCGGATAATTTGCACTCGTTGGAATGCCGGGTCGTTTATTGCTGGTAGTCGTTCCAGTTTATACCGTCCTTCATCGTTCTTACGCAGATGCCCGGCGAAGGTATCCGGTGCCATATCTGCGGCAAACCTAACATCAGCGAACTGGCGGATGGCGATGCGTTCCTGATCGCTTAGTTTATTGCGAAACTTAACCAAGTCGTTGGCTATCAGCCGATAAACTGTCTGAAATGCATCCATTTTAGCGGGTAAATTGTCATAAATTTCCGGATCTACTTCACCGGAGTAAGTTTTTTTGAACCACACTCGGCCACTGGCATCTTCTGCGCTAATTTTTAATTCTAGGTCGGCTCCATTTGAGTTCAAAATCAAACCGCGTACTAAAATTTCCGCACCCTCGGTATTTCTGGGCACTACCCGTACCGCCCCCCAGTAACCGGTTTTTTCCATTACCCCGCGCAAATGTATGGGAATAAAGCGGGCTTCCGCCTGACGAATTTCCATGCTTAAACCTAGGGAGTTTTTTTCTTTTTTCGGCAACACTCCGGGCTCAAACTGCTCAATCCAGACATCAAGCAGCTGTGCTTCGGGCAATTCTTGGACAATTTTGTGTAAATCCACCCGTTCGGGTGCTTTTCTTTGACCACCCGTGGAGGCACATGCCGATATTAAAAATACGACAATGACTAGCGCTAGCTTTCCTGTAGGAATCATAAAATCTCTTTTTTTATTGATAAGGACTAAATTTTTGCCAACCGATATTGTATCTACTACCTACCTTAGGGGCCACCCTGCTTATAACGACGGTATTCTGCCCATAATTTTCTTTTCAGTTCCGGGTCGGTTTCTTGTTCTGCAGCTTCACGCAATTGCCTGGCAATAACATCATCATTGCGCCCATCCGGGGTACCGGGGGGTGCACTGCTAGGCTTGCCAGCGGATGGTCTACCGGCGGAACTGCTAGTGTTATTATCACTGGTGCCGGTTTCATCACCTTGTTGACCCGATTGTTGGTCGGATTGTCCAGGCTCGCCAGAATCACCTTCAGCACCGTCATAACCTTCAGCAAAACCCTCCCCAGAACCAGCCATACCACCACCGCTGCCACCAGCTGAAGATGCCAGTGCCTTCCGAGCTTTAACCCGATCTTGTTCGCGCAATAGTTTTTCGTCAAAATCACCCAGTGATGCATTAAACCGATCGACAATCCCGGCAGTTTTTTCCGAGTTTGTGGTCTCGCTGTTAATGTCAATTGCTACCGGTGCCTGATAACTTGCCGTGTATTCATCACAAGGGATGTCGGCAGGTATCACATGCTCGCTGGAATACATCAACAAGCGGCAACTTTGTGCGACCTGTCGGCTGAGCTGAAGTATCCATTCAGCGAAGTCAGCTTGTTCTGCAGTACTCGTATTTGCGTTTTTTTCCGCCTGTTCAAATTCCTCACGAGCGGTATTAAGGGCAGTATAGTCACTGCGTAACTGGTCTAGCAAAGTACTTTCGGGTTGCGCGTTGGCAGTCTGCACCGCAGTGGCACAGAGAAGAATTATTGTAGCGATGGCGATACGCGAAACAGTCATAAAGGGAATTATTACATATACCCATTGAACGAGTGCTGAATATAGTGATATTGCCCTTATTGATACCCCGTTACTATTCATTACAGAATTGTCATGCCTGCTGGGTCGCTACGTACACCCCTGTGCTCTCGCGACAGTCGTGCATCCATACATCAAGACGGTTTATTTAAGTGCTGGTGCCAACACCTTCCAAACATTACCCAACAATACCGGCTGGCCTTTTACATTGGGATGAATGTTATCATCCAATAACAGCTCTGGATTAAAAACCACGCCTTCCATAAAGAACGGCACCAACAATGTGTCGAACTTGTGGGCGATATCGGTGTAAATGGATTCAAACTGCTGGATATAGTCGGCGCCGTAGTTAGGTGGTAATTTAATTCCAGCAAGTAGTACTTTCGCACCGATAGCCTGACTGCTTTGAACCATGCGGCTCATATTATCTCGGGTGACACTCGGGTTCATTCCCTGTAGACCGTCATTGGCGCCGAGTTCAATAATCACAATTTCGGGCTGATATTTTTTCAGCAAGCGTGGCAAGCGAGCAAGCCCACCCCCGGTGGTATCGCCGCTGATACTGGAATTCTGTATGCGATAGCTATACCCTTCTTGGTGTAATTTTAATTTAAGCAGATGCACCCACGACTGATCACTATTCATTTCGTAGCCTGCACTTAAGCTATCACCCATAATTAATATCACCGGTGGTTCATCTGCAGCTACGCAATGTGAAAATAACCCTAAAATAATTACTAAAACCGCTAAAATACCTTTCATGAATAATCAAAACTCCGAATTTGCACTTAAAGCTGAAAATCTCAGCAAAATTGTCACCAGCCCCGAAGGCCCGCTGACCATCTTAGACCAGGTGAGCCTACAAGTCAGTGCTGGCGATCGAATTGCGATTACTGGCGCTTCCGGTGCGGGCAAATCCACCTTGCTGGGTTTACTTGCCGGACTCGATTTACCAACTTCCGGCAAGGTCTGGCTGGGAGGTAACGAACTCACCGCACTGGACGAAGATGGCCGTGCCGCATTGCGAGCCAATCAGGTCGGTTTTGTTTTTCAGTCATTTCATCTTATCCCCTCGTTAACCGCGCTGGAAAATGTGATGTTACCCTTGGAACTCGCCAACCACTCACAGCCACGCAAAGCCGCAATGCAAGCGCTGGAAAGTGTAGGCTTGCATGAACGCGCAGGGCATTACCCGCGACAACTTTCCGGTGGAGAAAAACAACGGGTGGCTATTGCTCGTGCCTATGTGGTGCGGCCAACGGTTTTGTTTGCCGATGAACCTACGGGTAATCTCGACCAGCAAACCGGGGAAACTGTAATTGAAATTCTCTTCGAGATGAACCGCGAATCGGGCACTACGCTGGTTCTGGTCAGCCATGATATGGGGCTAGCACAACGCTGTGATTACATTCTCGAAATGGAAGCCGGGCGGATTAAAACGGAGCAGAACGCTTGAAGTCACTGGCGCTTGCATGGCGCTTGTTGCTGCGCGACTGGAAATCGGGTGAGCTTACTGTATTAGCGATTTCGCTGATTATTGCGGTCACCTCACTGACTGCGGTGGCCTTTTTAACCGATCGTGTCGGGCATGCGGTAGAACTTCGCGCCGCCGAATCGCTGGCTGCTGATCTGCGCCTAAGTTCCAGTCGCGCGCTACCTGAAAAATATCTACACATTGCGACTGAAGTGGGTCTGGAGTCCGCTGTTATGGTCACCATGCCAAGCGTTATTTTCGATGCTGATCGCAGTGCTCTGGCAGCGATTCGTGCGGTGACTCCAAGTTACCCTCTGCGCGGTAAACTCAAAACAGCCACGGCATTACTCGCTGCAGAATCTGAAACAGCCAGCACTCCAGCCCCCGGTGAAGCCTGGGCAAGCACCCGTTTACTGGCTCGACTGGGCGCTGATACCGGAAGCACAATACGCGTTGGCAAAACGCAATTAAAAATAACCCGGGTATTAAGTTTCCGCCCGGATCAAGGTTTGCAGTTTCTCGACCTTGCGCCGACTCTGCTAATTAATATTGCCGATTTAGAGGCTACCACTCTTGTCCAGCCCGGTAGTCGGGTGACCTATCGGCAACTTTTTTCCGGCCAACGAGCCACTATTAACGACTTTAAACCTCAACTTGAAGCGTTGCTGCAGTCCGGCGAACAGTTAAGCGACATTGAAGATACCAACCCGCAAATTCGTTCTGCTATGGAAAGTGCTGGGCGTTTTCTTAATTTAGCCTCTCTGGTCAGCGTGCTGCTGGCGGCCGTAGCGGTAGCGATGGCATCCAGGCGCTATGCACTACGCCATCGAGATCGTATCGCCCTGCTCAAGTGCCTGGGCTCACAACAGGCCTTTATTATCCGGTTAAACCTGCTGCAAATGTTGATGTTAACCATGCTCGGGGCTGCCGTTGGCGTAGTTCTGGGTTATCTCTCGCAGGAAGGCCTCGCCTGGATCGCTAAAGATCTAATTGCTCAAGAACTGCCCGCACCCGGTGCTGCACCAGTATTTCTCGGTTTTGTAACCGCATTATGCATACTTTGCGGCTTCGCCTTACCTGACCTTATTCAGATGGGTAAAACCCCCGTATTACGGGTATTGCGACAAGATGTAGAACCACCGCCATTACGCTATGGGATTAGCTATCTCGCTGGCATTATCGCCGTACTTGCCCTATTGCAATGGATCATCGTCGATATTGCTCTGGTGCTCGGTATTGCATTAGGTGCCGCAATAACCTTTATCATGCTGGGGCTTGCCGGTTGGTTACTGGTTAAAGCCACCAGTCGTTTTCGTGGGGTTGCCGGGGTTGCCTGGCGCTACGGGCTGGCCAATTTGAATCGCCGTGGTCGTGAAAGCGTGGTTCAAGTGGTTGCCTTTGGGCTGGGGCTGATGGTGCTGATATTATTAACCTTGGTTCGTAACGACCTGATGGACACCTGGCGCGATAGCCTGCCAGCTGATACACCTAATCAATTTGTGATCAATATTCAGGCACATGAAGTGCCACTAATGCAGCAGTTCCTGAAAGACAGGCAGCTTCAGGTTCCAATCTTTGTCCCGATGATTCGCGCCCGTCTGACCTTGATTAATGGTGAGGATGTAAACCAAATGACCTTTGAAGATCCTCAGGGTGAGCGCTGGGCGAGGCGTGAATCCAACCTGAGTTACAGCGATACCATGCAAACTGGCAACAGCTTGACTGGGGGTAGCTGGTGGCCGGCTGGTACCGAACGACACGAAGTTTCATTAGAGGAAAATTTCGCCAGCGAACTGAATATTAAGCTGGGTGATGTGCTGGGTTTTGAGATAGCCGGTGAACCGGTCACAGCCACTGTTAGCAGTTTCCGCACAGTGGAATGGGATACCTTTAAACCGAATTTCTTTATGGTGTTTTCACCCGCTGCATTGGAAGGGTACCCCGCCAGCTATCTCGCCGCACTTTATGCCAGCCCTGAAGATGCTGGCAAAGTTATCGACTTAATGCGTCAATTTCCAAGTGTTACCGTGATTGATCTTGAAGCTACTCTGGCGCAGGTGCGTGATGTAATGGATAAAGCTTCACTGGCAGTACAAGCCGTCTTTTTATTCACTTTATTTGCCGGTTTCGCCGTGTTGTGGGCGGCCGTACAATCCAGCCTCGATGAACGCCGCTTTGAAAGCGCTATCCTGCGTACGCTGGGCGCATCCAGAAAACGGGTACTTTCCGGGGTTGCGGTTGAATTTATCGCCATCGGCTTACTGGCTGGACTATTGGCATCAACCGGCGCCAGTCTGGCGGCCTGGCATCTGGCGGTTAATGTATTTAAGCTGGAGTACCAGTTCAGCCCGGCGGTTTGGCTGGCAGGTCCATTATTAGGTATGTTATTTGTCGGTATTAGCGGTTTGCTTGCAACCTGGCGCGTGGTTACCCATTCACCGGTAAGCGTTTTGCGCTCTGCCTAAAAAATTACCATTTTTTGGCGAATATGACTATGGGCACATTTCTTACTGCTACTGAATGACTTACAATTGTGTTTCTAATCAGGGTAGGAAGCAAATATGGTGGTGCGTGAACCGCAAAATCTGATCGGCCAGTCACCGGCATTTACCGCTGTGCTTGAGCAGGTATCCCAGTTGGCCCCCCTAAGTAAACCTATATTAATTGTGGGTGAGCGCGGAACCGGTAAAGAACTGATTGCCGAGCGCCTGCACTTTCTATCAAAGCGCTGGGAAAACCCCTTCCTCAAACTCAACTGTGCAGCACTGACCGAGTCGTTGCTGGAAACCGAACTATTCGGCCATGAAGCCGGGGCCTTTACCGGTGCCGCCAAACGCCGCAAAGGGCGTTTTGAGCTGGCCGATAATGGCAGCCTGTTCCTCGATGAACTGGCCAATACTTCCCTAGGAATCCAAGAAAAAATCTTGCGGGTGGTTGAATATGGTGAGTTTGAACGGGTGGGCTCATCCACCACCATTAGTACCGATGTACGCCTGATTGGTGCCACCAATATGGATTTACCCGCTCAAGTAAAAGCCGGAAAATTTCGCGCCGACTTACTCGATCGCCTTGCATTCGATGTTATCACCCTGCCCCCGTTGCGGGTACGCATTGAAGATATTTTGCTACTGGCCGAACACTTCGCCATGAAAATGGCCAGCGAATTGGGGCGTGAATATTTTGCCGGCTTTGCCGAATCAGCCCGAAAAGCATTAATGCAATATTCATGGCCGGGGAATGTTCGTGAATTGAAAAATGTGGTCGAACGGGCGGTTTATCGTAACGATGATGTAGAAGCCGAGATTACCCAAATTGATTTCGACCCTTTTGAATCACCCTGGCGACCCTTGGGTGAACCAGTTGAATCATCAGTAGAAACCCCCGTTGTAGCTACCACTACACTGCCGCCGGAACCATTTAACTTAAAAGACCATATCCAGCAAACCGAAATAGATTTAATCGAGGCCGCTTTAAAACAAAACAAATACAAACAAAAACAAACCGCCGAGTACTTGGGAATGACCTACCACCAACTCCGCGGCTATCTGCGCAAATATGATATTTCTGATAAAGACGACTAACCGGGGGCGATGCCTTTGGCTACCGATCACCCTCGTAACCGTAGATACAGTCTATGGAAACAAGTGTCCAGTGACTGTGTGGTGATCATACAAGGGTGGACATTATGCCCACGCGTAAAAGCCAGTCAACCCGACCCTGTTTCTCGGATAGTTATACTTTCGCTGCTTGTGTGAAACCGGACATATTATGTAGTACTAACAGTTACTAACAATGTGGTTGACACCTTCGGGGGGGGGGGGGGTACTATGGGGTTGTCTTTAACCTATAAAAAAGAGAGAA
>JAKITK010000088.1 GCA_021648125.1 Lysobacterales bacterium | reverse complement strand
CAACCCTGACAGCGGCATTAACGAAAGTATGTGCTGAAGCTCGTGGCGGTGAATTTAAGGCATACGATCAAATCGATAATGCCCCTGAAGAGCGCGCCCGTGGTATTACTATTGCCACCGCTCATGTGGAATACGAAACAGAAGCTCGCCATTACGCGCATGTAGATTGCCCGGGCCATGCTGATTATGTGAAAAACATGATTACCGGTGCGGCACAGATGGACGGCGCTATTTTGGTATGTTCAGCGGCTGATGGCCCCATGCCACAAACCCGCGAGCACATTTTGCTAGCGCGTCAGGTTGGTGTTCCTTACATTCTGGTTTATATGAACAAAGCCGACCAGGTGGATGATGAAGAATTATTAGAATTGGTAGAGATGGAAATCCGTGAGTTGCTGTCTGACTACGACTTTCCGGGTGATGATACCCCAATCGTTATCGGTTCTGCACTGAAAGCACTGGAAGGCGACGAGTCTGATATTGGCGTACCTTCGGTGGTCAAGTTGCTGGAAGAAATGGATGCATATATTCCCCAGCCTGAACGCGATATGGATAAGCCATTCCTGCTACCAATTGAAGATGTATTCTCAATCTCAGGTCGCGGAACGGTAGTAACCGGTCGTATTGAGCGCGGTATTGTTAAAGTGGGTGAGGAAATCGAAATCGTCGGTATTAAAGATACGGTTAAAACCACTTGTACCGGGGTTGAAATGTTCCGTAAATTGCTGGACGAAGGTCGTGCCGGCGATAATGTGGGTGTACTGCTGCGCGGTACCAAGCGTGAAGATGTAGAACGGGGTCAGGTACTGGCGCATTCTGGATCAATCAACCCGCATACCAAGTTTGAGGCAGAGGTTTATATTTTGTCGAAAGATGAAGGCGGCCGCCACACCCCATTCTTCAAGGGTTATCGGCCACAGTTTTACTTCCGTACCACCGATATTACCGGTGCGGTAGAGTTGCCAGAAGGTGTAGAAATGGTAATGCCTGGCGACAACATCCAGATGGTGGTTGAGTTAATCAACCCCATCGCGATGGAAGAAGGTCTACGATTTGCTATCCGCGAGGGTGGTCGTACCGTAGGTGCTGGTGTTGTAGCGAAGATTCTCGCATAAGGCAAAAATACATGGGTTTTACTGCAAGCTGGCAGCCGCAAGGTGCGCCAGCTTTGTAGTCTGAGCCTTTTGCATAGAGTGTATGTAATAAATAGGTAGTAGTTGAAGATACCCGGTGATGAAATATTGGTTTAACCGGACAATTAAAATTTAGGCGAGTAGCTCAATTGGCAGAGCAGCGGTCTCCAAAACCGCAGGTTGTGGGTTCGAGTCCCTCCTCGCCTGCCACTTATGGTAGCTGTGGTGACCACAGGAATAAAAGGAAATATAGGATAGAAAATGGCAACTAAACCCGAAACAGGTTCAAGCTCACTAGGTGATACTTTACTACTGATGTTATCAGTGCTGGTGCTGATCGGCGGTATTGTTGGTTTTTATTACTTTGAGACCCAGGCAATTACAGTGATTCGTTCGGTCGGTTTACTGCTGGCGGTTGGTGTGGCGATGTTTATAGCTCGTTTCACTGAAAAAGGCATGACCCTGTTCCGTTTTTTCAAAGAAGCAGATATTGAGCGTCGCAAAGTAGTATGGCCGACCCGCACAGAAACTGTGCAAACGACCATTATGGTTATTATTGTCACCATTATTGTTTCAATTATGCTGTTTTTTATCGACATGGCAATAGGTTGGTTGGTACGGATGTTACTAGCCTAAGGCCGGTATCTCTTGCAGGAGTTTTAGATGACTAAACGCTGGTATGTTGTGCATGCTTATTCAGGCTACGAAAAGTCTGTTATGCGCGCCCTAGATGAACGCATTAAGCGCGAAAGTATGGAAGATTACTTTGGCCAGGTTCTGGTGCCAACTGAAGAAATTGTCGAAATGCGTGGTGGACAGAAGCGTCGTTCAGAGCGCAAGTTTTTCCCCGGTTATGTGCTGGTGGAAATGGAGATGAATGACGATTCCTGGCATTTGGTTAAAGATGTGCCCAAGGTGCTGGGTTTTATCGGTGGTACTAAAGAAAACCCGGCGCCGATTACCAGTGCCGAGGCTGAAGCTATATTGAACCGGGTTCAGGACAGTAACGATAAACCGCGGCCTAAGGTTATGTTCGAACCTGGTGAAATGGTTCGGGTTACTGATGGACCGTTTAATGACTTTAACGGTAGCGTTGAAAGTGTAGATTATGACAAGAGCCGCCTGCGGGTAGCTGTGCTGATTTTCGGCCGGTCAACACCGGTGGATCTTGATTTCCACCAAGTTGAAAAGGCTTGATAGTAGTCAATAAATATTATTTAGATAGATTTTTATATAACCCCGGGGAGCTTGATAAACAAGCGTTTGTACCCGCAAGGAGAAGAAAATGGCGAAGAAAGTAGAAGCATATATCAAGCTTCAGGTGCCTGCCGGTCAGGCAAACCCGAGTCCTCCGGTTGGTCCTGCACTGGGTCAGCATGGTGTAAACATCATGGAGTTCTGTAAGGCGTTTAATTCCAAAACTCAAAGTATGGAAAGCGGCTTGCCGATCCCTGTTGTTATTACCGTTTATGGTGATCGCAGCTTTACCTTTATTACCAAAACCCCGCCAGCATCAGTATTGCTGCGCAAAGCGGCGGGTATTCCTAAAGGTAGTGGTGAGCCGAACACTAAAAAAGTGGGTAAGGTTACCCGCGCTCAACTGGAAGAAATTGTAAACACCAAAGAACCAGATCTGACTGCATCTAGTATGGATGCTGCTGTTAGAACTATCGCTGGTACGGCCCGTAGTATGGGCCTGGAAGTGGAGGCTTAAGTCATGGCTAAGTTAAGTAAACGAATTCGTGCAGCGCGTGAAAATATTGATTTTGATAAGTCATATGAGTTGGTAGATGCTCTGCAATTGATTAAAGATAACAGCAAAGTGAAATTTAACGAGTCAATCGATGTGGCAATTCGCCTCGGTGTCGACCCGCGTAAATCTGACCAAGTAGTACGCAGTGCTACCGTGTTACCAAACGGCACCGGTCAAACAGTTCGCGTGGCAGTATTCACCCAGGGTGAAAATGTCGAAAAAGCTAAAGCTGCTGGTGCTGATATTGTTGGTATGGATGATCTCCACGACCAGATTAAAGCTGGGAATATGGATTTTGATGTGGTTATTGCCACCCCAGATGCTATGCGTGTAGTTGGCAAGCTCGGACAAATTCTTGGCCCACGCGGTTTAATGCCTAATCCTAAAGTCGGTACGGTTTCTCCAGATGTTGAAACCGCTGTGAAAAATGCTAAAGCAGGCCAGGTGCGTTACCGCACCGATAAAGCCGGCATTATCCATAGCACCATCGGCAAGGTTGATTTTGAAGTGCAAGCACTGGCAGAAAACCTTTCGGCTCTGGTAAAGGATTTAATCAAAGCCAAGCCAGCTTCAGCCAAGGGTATTTATCTGCAAAAAGTGGCTATTTCCTCGACCATGGGTCCTGGTGTAAGAGTTGACTCCAGCAGTATAGAAACGAAGTAAGAATATAAGAATATTTGTAGCCGTCCGTTAAGGCTGGCTACAGATTGGGCGACCCGCTTATGCGGGATCGTCAAAGACCGCAGGAGCTGTTGCGTTTACACAAGTAACGGCTTAAAAGGCTTAGCGGCCTATCCTGCGCAGATGGTGACGCCCAACCTCATTTGAGGGACGGCCAATCCTAGGTGGAGTTGTTTTAACTCCGAGTTTGGACAGGGTGACCTGTCCGTTACACCTAAGTTTGCGGAATAGTGTTCGCACTATATCCAAAGACCTATGGAGGTATCAAATGGCGCTAAATCTAGAGCAGAAAAAAGCAGTCGTCGCTGAAGTGTCTGAAAAGGCAAAGGTCGCATTGGCTGCAGTAGCTGCTGAGTATCGCGGCATTACCGTTGAGGAAATCACTGAATTACGGGTTAAAGCCCGTGAAGAAGGTGTTTATCTCAAGGTAGCCAAAAATACTCTTGTGCGCCGAGCCGTAGAAGGTACCGATTTTGAGTGCATCTCCGAAAAACTCACAGGACCACTCCTGTTTGCCTTTTCGATGGATGACCCGGGCTCCGCAGCTCGCTTGGTCAAGGAATTTTCCAAGACCAATGACAAACTGATTACTAAATTGGTTTCTGTCGGTGGCGAGTTAATGGATGCTTCGGCTTTAGACCGTCTGGCAAGCATGCCAACGCGCGATCAAGCGTTGGCTATTTTGTTGGGTACTATGAAGGCTCCGATCGAGAAATTCGTGCGTACATTGGTTGCACCACATACTAAGTTGGTGCGGACTTTAGACGCGGTTCGGGATAGTAAGCAAGCTGCATAATTTTTGTAAATTTGATTTTTAAACTTTAAGGCCCGCATAGCGGAGCCATACTAAATGGAGAGACGACAATGGCCGTTTCAAAAGAAGATATCCTGGATACTATTTCCAGCATGAGTGTTATGGAGGTTGTAGACCTCATCGAAGCAATGGAAGAAAAGTTTGGTGTAACTGCAGCAGCTCCTATAGCTGTAGCTGCAGCTGCAGGCGGCGGTGACGCTGCTGCTGAAGAAGAGCAGACTGAATTTGATGTAATGATGACCAGCTTCGGCAGCAGCAAAGTTGCTGTTATTAAAGCTGTTCGCGGCATGACAGGCCTTGGTCTGAAAGAAGCGAAAGATTTGGTTGAATCGGCTCCTGCAGCAATCAAAGAAGGCGTTAGCAAAGATGAAGCTGCCGATATCGTTAAACAGCTTGAAGAAGCTGGTGCGGTTGCAGAAGTTAAGTAATCGAGTTTGATTGCATAACAGCGTTAACAAGGACGGGCTGGGGATAATATCCCCGGCCCTTTCCTGCGGTAAACACAAAAGGAAAGTCACGATAGTATCTATTCGTGATTGATCCAGGTTCAGTTAGGTTTAATTAGCCGCTGCACTCACAAAATTCGGGCCGTAAGGTCCAGGCAGGGCAATGTATCTGCCGAACCAAGTAACCGATGTAAAACACGGCTACTGAAAGTTCAAAGGTATGCTGAGGTATATCTGAGGGGTCAATCCGGATTGATCTCGAACTTATTTTAATGTACAGCAACAAGCCGGTTTGTTGCAAGCAGGACGGGTACTGATGATGAATTATTCTTTCACCGAGAAAAAGCGCATACGCAAAGATTTTGGCAAAAGCAAGCAGGCATGGGATGTGCCTTATTTGATACAAATGCAAATTAAATCCTATGAGCAGTTTTTGCAAACCGATATCTCGCTAGAAGATCGTCGGGATCGTGGTTTGCATGGTGCCTTGAACTCCGTCTTCCCGATTGAATCATTTACCGGCAGTGCGGCATTACAATATGTGGACTACAAGCTGGGTGAGCCTGCATTTGACGAGCGTGAGTGTAAACTCCGCGGAATGTCTTACGGTGCGCCGCTGCGGGCAAAAGTACGGCTTGTTATCCGTGACAAAGAAAATAAAAATAAAACGGTTAAGTATGTAAAAGAACAAGATGTTTATCTTGGCGACCTGCCATTGATGACCACTAACGGTACATTTATTATTAATGGCACCGAGCGGGTTATCGTATCGCAGATGCATCGTTCACCGGGCGTGTTCTTTGACCACGACAAGGGTAAAACCCATTCCAGTGGTAAGCTCCTGTTTTCCGCACGGGTTATTCCCTATCGTGGTTCTTGGTTGGACTTTGAATTTGACCCGAAAGACGGCGTATTTACCCGAATTGATCGGCGTCGAAAATTGCCGGTTACTATTCTTCTACGCGCCATGGGTATGGACGACGAAGAGATTCTGGATTTCTTTTTTGAAACTACCAGTGTCGCCCTGCGCAAGGGCGATGCCAGGATTGACTTGATTCCGGCTCGCTTGCGTGGTGAAACAGCTGAATCGGAAATAAAAGATAAAAAAGGCGGTGTAATCGTTGCTGAGGGTAAGCGAATTACCGCACGGGATGTCAAGCTGATTGAAAAAGCTGGCGTCAAAGTACTCGATGTTGGCGATGAATACCTTATTGGCAAAGCGATTGCAAAAAATATTATTGATAAAGAAAGTGGTGAGCTAACCGCGAAAGCGAATGCGGAAATTACCGAAGAGCTGCTGCTTGAGCTACGCGAAGCCGGGGTGAAGAAGTTTGAAATTCTTTATTACAACGATTTCGATCAGGGCCCGTATATTTCCAATACCCTGCGGGTAGACCCATCAAACACCGAATTGGAAGCACTGGTTGAAATTTACCGGATGATGCGTCCCGGTGAGCCGCCTACTAAAGATGCGGCGCAAAACCTGTTTAAAAATCTGTTCTTCTCCGAAGACCGTTACGATTTGTCAGTCGTTGGGCGAATGAAATTCAACCGTCGTGTCGGCCGTGATGAAATTGTTGGCTCATCGGTGCTGGATAAAGATGATATTTTGGCCGTGCTGAAAATTCTTATCGATATTCGCAACGGCAAAGGCTCGGTTGATGATATCGATCACCTGGGTAACCGCCGGGTTCGTTCCGTTGGTGAAATGGCAGAAAATGTATTCCGTATCGGCTTAGTTAGGGTCGAACGAGCAGTACGCGAACGCCTTTCGGTTGCAGAGAGTGAAGATTTGTCGCCACAGGATTTAATCAACGCTAAACCGATTGCTGCTGCCGTAAAAGAATTCTTTGGTTCATCACAGCTAAGCCAGTTTATGGATCAGAACAACCCGCTCTCGGAAGTTACCCATAAGCGGCGTATTTCTGCTCTGGGCCCAGGTGGTTTGACGCGTGAACGCGCCGGCTTTGAAGTCCGTGATGTGCATGCAACCCATTATGGTCGTGTTTGTCCTATTGAAACACCTGAGGGACCGAACATTGGTTTGATTAATTCTTTGGCCGTTTATGCGCGTACCAATGATTACGGCTTCCTAGAAACACCTTACCGCAAAGTTGTTAACGGTAAAGTGACCGAAGATGTAGAGTATTTGTCTGCCATTGATGAAGGTGCCTATGTAATTTCCCAAGCGAATGCGGAGCTCGATAAAGACAATAAATTTATTCAAGAATTTATTTCCTGTCGCTATCAGGGAGAATTCACCCTGAAATCAGCAGAAGAAGTCTCCTATATGGATGTTTCTCCCAAGCAGATTGTTTCGGTAGCGGCATCTTTAGTACCGTTCCTTGAGCATGATGATGCGAATCGGGCGTTGATGGGATCGAATATGCAACGCCAGGCTGTTCCTACGCTGCGGGCCGATAAGCCTTTGGTTGGAACCGGTATGGAACGCACAGTTGCTACCGATTCAGGGGTTACTGTAGTGGCCAAACGCGGCGGTATTATTGATCAGGTCGATGCCAGCCGTATTGTAGTTCGCGCCAATGAAAAGGAAGTGTTGGTTGGTGATCCGGGTGTAGATATTTATAACCTGACCAAGTACCAACGGTCAAATCAAAATACCTGCATGAACCAACGCCCGTTAGTAAAAGTTGGTGATGTTATTGTTGCCGGCGATATTATGGCAGATGGCCCTTCAACCGATTTAGGTGAGTTGGCTCTGGGACAGAACATGCGTGTCGCATTTATGCCCTGGAATGGCTATAACTTTGAGGATTCCATACTAATATCAGAACGAGTGGTTAAAGAAGATCGTTACACAACCATTCATATTGAAGAAAAGACTTCAGTAGCCCGTGATACAAAACTTGGCTCAGAAGAAATTACTGCTGATATTCCTAATGTCGGTGAGCATAATCTGGTCAATCTTGACGAGTCAGGTATCGTATTTATCGGTGCTGAAGTTAAAGGTGGCGATATTCTAGTCGGCAAGGTAACGCCTAAAGGCGAGACCCAGCTGACACCGGAAGAAAAACTGCTACGGGCAATCTTTGGTGAAAAAGCATCGGATGTGAAAGATACATCCTTGCGTGTGCCATCCGGTATGGACGGTACAGTTATCGATGTTCAAGTTTTCACCCGCGACGGTATCGAGAAAGACGAACGCGCACTGCGGATAGAAAACGAACAGCTGGATCAGGTGCGTAAAGATCTGAAAGACCAGATGATGATTGTTGAAGGCGGTATTTATCACCGTCTGCATAACGCCATTATGGGCAAGGTTGCTGATAAAGGACCTTCCGGCCTGAAAAAAGGCAGCAAGGTTACTAAAGCCTATCTTGATGATTTGCCGAAGGAAGACTGGTTCAAAATTCGCATGCACGCTGAGTCTGTGCAGGAGTTAGTGGAGCAGCTTGAAGAACAGATCAAGACCCAGAAAGAAGCCTTTGATGCTAGATTCCAAGAAAAACAGCGTAAAATTACCCAAGGTGATGACTTAGCGCCAGGCGTGTTGAAAATGGTTAAGGTTTATCTGGCAGTTAAACGCCGGATCCAGCCAGGTGACAAAATGGCGGGCCGTCACGGTAATAAAGGTGTGATTTCTATGATCGTACCTGAAGAAGATATGCCATTTGATGAATACGGCGTACCTGTAGATATCGTTTTGAACCCGCTGGGTGTACCTTCGCGAATGAACATCGGACAGGTACTGGAAACTCACTTGGGACTGGCAGCAAAAGGATTAGGCGAACGCATCGCTGAAATGCTGGATGCTAAAGCCAGTATCGCCAAGCTGCGTAAATTCCTCAGCGATATTTACAACAGCGACCTCAAAGGCCGGGTTAACCTCAAGGACTTCAGCGATGAAGAAGTTCTGGAAATGG
>JAKITK010000087.1 GCA_021648125.1 Lysobacterales bacterium | reverse complement strand
CACCCAACATCAACGGTTTATGCAAAGGTATTTGGGTCAGTTGGGTGAGGTCTTGCAAATGCTCCAACACAAACAGGCGTTGGCAGTGTGCTGCTACTGAAAAACTATTGTGGTCTTTCAGATTAGTGGAGGGCAGCTGTTTCATTTATGCAGCAGTACTGCCCGTGAGCCGGAAATTTCTTTGGCGATATCTGCGATCAACCCGGGGCCCTGATAAATAAAACCAGTATAAATTTGCACCAGATCTGCACCCAGTTGGCGCTTACTTAAGGCATCAATGCCTGACATTATTCCACCTGTGCCGATTAAATTGATGTCTGCTGGTAATGCCTTTCTAAAAGCTTTTAGTGTTTGGTTTGATAAATGTAACAGCGGGGCACCGGAGAGCCCGCCGGCTTCTTCCGCATATTGTTGGCCACAGACGACTTGTCGGTCAATCGTGGTATTGGTGGTGATAACAGCTTCAATCTCATTGGCGGCGATACAATCGGCCATCGGCTGAATCTTTCCCTCGCTTAAATCAGGTGCAACTTTAACTGCAAAAGGTACATGGAAACCATGCTCCTCAGTAAGTTGAGTACGCCGCTGATTCAATCGGGAAAGCAGTTTGTCGAGATCTTCAACCCCTTGTAAATCACGCAATCCTGGGGTGTTGGGCGAGGAGATATTAATGACGATATAGTCTGCATGGGCATAAACTTTTTCGAGGCAAATCAGGTAATCATCAGCGGCCTGAGCATTCGGAGTATCTTTGTTTTTACCGATATTGATACCCAAAATACCTTTCCAACGGCGTTTTTCGACCTGCCTTACCAGATGATCCACACCTTTATTATTAAAGCCCATGCGATTAATAATTGCCTGGGATTTTGGCAGACGGAATAAGCGAGGTCGCGGGTTACCTGATTGTGGCTTGGGGGTAACCGTACCAATTTCCAGAAAACCGAGACCCAGGCCACCAAGGGCATCGATATAGTCGCCATTTTTGTCTAGGCCGGCAGCAATACCTACGCGGTTGGGGAAATCAAGACCCATTACCGTACAAGGATCCGCCGCTGGATCTCGAAACATCCAACTGCGAAAGCCCAGACCATTACCCAGTTTCAGGCTTTCCAGCGCCATATCATGCGCCGTTTCCGGCGGTACGCTAAAAAAACCTTTGCGCAGTAGCCTATACAGACTCATTTATTATTACCCGCCACAATCACAATTATAATCACCCAGATTAAATTAAAGGTCGAATTTGATTCCCTGAGCCAATGGTAAATCAAGTGACCAGTTAATCGTGTTGGTTTGCCTGCGCATATAATTTTTCCATGCATCCGAACCTGATTCACGCCCACCACCGGTTTCTTTTTCACCACCAAATGCGCCGCCGATTTCAGCCCCGGAAGTACCGATATTAACATTGGCAATGCCACAGTCAGAACCACTATAGGAAAGGAAAATTTCAGCATTGCGCAAGTCTCTGGTGAAAATTGCTGAAGACAAGCCTTGAGCCACATCATTTTGCAAATCTACAGCTTCTTTAACCGTTTTAAACGGAATAACATAAAGAATCGGAGCAAATGTTTCAGCTTGTACGATAGGCCAGTGGTTTTCAGCTTTGATGATGGCAGGCTTAACAAAACAGCCGTCGTTGCCAATGCGTTCTCCGCCATACAGTAGCTCGCCACCTTCGCCAGTAGCAGAAGCTATCGCATCCAGAAAACGCTGTACTGCGGCTTCATCCGTTAACGGCCCCATCAGAGTGGCTTCATCCAGTGGGTCGCCGACAATAACCTGGCCATAAGCATTAACCAATTTTTCTATTACGCTGGAATAGATATTTTCATGTACAAACAGTCTGCGAGTAGAGGTGCAGCGTTGTCCGGCGGTGCCAACTGCACCGAAAACAACCGCAGGAATAGCCAGTTTAAGATCGGCTGATTCATCGATAATTAGGGCGTTATTGCCACCCAGTTCCAACAAGCTTTTACCCATGCGCGCTGCAACCTTTTTACCTACGCCGCGACCAATTTTGGTGGAACCGGTAAAGGAAATCAAGTTGACCCGTTTGTCTTCAACAAATTTTTCAGCCAGTTGATGACCGGTTTCCATGAACGAAAGGAAGATAGGTGGAAAGCCATTAGCTTCTAAGGTTTCGTTACAAATATTTTGTACCGCAACGCCGCATAATGCACCTTTTGGGGAGGGCTTCCATATACTAATATTGCCGCAAATCGCAGCCAAAAATGCATTCCAGGCCCATACCGCTACCGGAAAGTTAAACGCGGAAATAATGCCGACCAGGCCAAGTGGATGCCACTGCTCATACATGCGATGATCCGGGCGTTCAGAATGCATCATCAAGCCATACATCATGCGCGATTGACCGACAGCAAAATCGCCGATATCGATCATCTCCTGGACTTCACCATCGCCTTCTGCTTTGATTTTCCCCATTTCCATAGCAACCAAACTTCCAAGAGCATCTTTCTTCTCACGCAGGGCGTTAGAAACCAGACGAATGGCCTCGCCGCGCTTTGGCGCCGGAATTTTACGCCACTCGGCAAACACCCGTTGGGAGTTTTCTATTACGCGCTCATAATCGGCGGCCGAGGCACTATAAACCCGTGCGATAACTTCGCCATTTGTTGGGTTAATTGATTCGATAATGCCGGCATCTTTGGTTTGCGACCATTCGCCATTGCCAAAGTAGGCACCGGGGTTATAGTCGTTAATGCCCAGTTGTTTTAAAAAATCCATGTTTTGTCCTCGAGTGACACTCGTGTGTCGAAATAAGCGGTCATTAATATCTGATTTCAGCCCGTAATTATCGCATTTACTAGATTTTATAGCTAGCCAGCTGCTGCAAGCCTCTATCTGGGGATTGGGGGTATGCCTCAATCCCCAGATAGAAACCCCAAAACTGCAAAAAGCCTTGGCTGTATAACGGTTTGCAGGTTTGCAACAAAACAGTCCATCACCCAAAGGGTGGACAGCTCAAAGCTTATGACTTTTCTACCCTACAAACTCGATACAACGAACGATTTACTTACTTCCCGTGCCGGTTTATTGGCTATTGCCCAGTTAATGGACTCTTTGAATCTCCGCACTTTCTTACAATTTGTTTGCCCTGATGCGCCAATTACTACCGGCAGAGCTGGCCCAGCATCGTGCAATGACCTTACGCTGGCGCCTGTATGCTATCGCTGCACCAACAGTAGGCGCTTTAGGCGAAAGTAGTTAAGACGGGGCGGCAATTATTTGTAAAGCTAAAGGGAAAACATCGAACACTGTTGGAGCAAGTGCTAATAGCACTGAGGGAGTTTGAGCCACCGCCAATTTAAAGAAACTTACAACACAAATGACGGTTTATACAGGATAGATCCGTCCAAAATAGCCGATTAGGTGCTAAACCGGTCAAGATAATTGAGGCGAGACACAGAGAAACAGTTTTTGATTAAACTTCTCTGGCATACTCGCTGTGATGGCCAACAATAAGGCTAAAAAGAGAGATTTAGAGGCTCTTGGAGCGTTGATGGAATCCTATCTGGGGATTTGGGACAAGGCTTTTTCTTGATTTGGCTAGTTTGTTGGGGTAATCTTAGATCTAGCTCGTATTTCTCACCGGGTTGGCGGGTTCACTTTTGTTCTTTGAGTCTACAAGGGCTTTTGTTTAATTACTTCGCCAATCGGTGAGAAATGCGGGCTAGAAGTTTGTGTCGCGAGACATTATTTCAATATGCTACGGTGTTCAGTAAGGATACGCCATATGGGCGGTAACAAGATTCATTCTGCTTGCACAGGCGGCATAAAATTTATTACTGGTAATTATCGAACGGGGGAACTTGGATGAAACTAGGGTTACTACACAGTGTATTCACAGCTTTTTGTTTATTGGCGGTAAGTACGGTTGTTGGTGATACTGCAAAAGCTCGGGTTGTTAGTTCAGCCAGCAATGGCGATAGTATATTTTCTAATAGTTTTGAAGCGCCTCAGGGTGAGAATACTGCGCCAAATGTAACTTCACCCGGCAATCAATCAGGTACGGTTAATACCGTGGTTTCACTGCAAATTCAGGCTGCTGATACTGAAACCCTTAGTTATTTGGCAGTAGGCTTACCAAATGGTTTGTCTATCAATAGCGTTAACGGTTTAATCAGCGGAACACCAACCACCGCTGGTAGTTTCAGTGTTACCGTAACTGTAAGCGATGGCGCCCTAACCACCCCTGTCAGTTTTAGCTGGGAGGTGGTGGCTGACAATACATCACCAGTAGTAACTTCCCCTGGTCCGCAGTCGGGCAATGTTGGCAATGTAGTTTCTCTGCAAATTCAGGCTGCTGATACTGAGATTCTTAGTTATACAGCTATTGGTCTACCAAACGGCTTGTCGATTGATAGTGTTACCGGCTTAATAAGTGGCACTTTAATCTTGGCTGGCACATCTAACCCAATTATCAGTGTATATAATGGCTCAGTTACAAATTCAATAATCTTTGAGTGGTTAATTGCACTACCAGATGGCGGTAACCCGGAAACACCACCAGACCCAAGTGATGCGCCGGATATAACACCAATTATTCCCACTTCATCATCAGTAGGGCTTACTGCTGGGCAGTTCCGGGTGAATGAGTCAGGAAGCGCTACCTATTCAATACCAATTCTTACCGGGCCAGGTTCTGGTGGAGTAACCCCCCAGTTATCGTTCAACTACTCTAGCCAGGCCGGAAATGGTCTGTTGGGCATAGGTTGGTCACTTGGTGGGGTTTCAGCTATTGCCCGCTGTGCACAAACGCTTGAAACAGATACCACACCAAGTTCTCGTGGTGTCACCCTAACACCAACAGATCGTTTTTGTTTAGACGGCCAGCGGTTGCTATTGGTTGAAGGTATATACGGTGAAGATGGTGCCGAGTACCGGACTGAAATAGACGGGATTGCCAGAATTTATTCTTATGGAACTGCTGGCAATGGCCCCCGTAGATTTACGGTGGAGCGTAAAGACGGATCAACTAGTCAGTACGGTAATACCGCAGACTCGCGGATTGAAGCCCGGATACCGGGCGACAGTGCTGCAGTATTTGTCTGGGCGCAGAATCAATTTTCAGATAGCGCCGGCAATAACATCAGTTATGGTTATAGTGAAAATAGCACCGGTCCGGTGGAGTTTGTGTTGAGCTCAGTGGTAACACCGGCAATTCAGCTAACTTTTAACTATTCAACCCGCAACACAGATATCACGCAATCTTATTCAGTGGGGACAATGTTTGAACAAACCCAGCGCCTAGATAGCGTGCGTTCACAGGGTAAGACTCAAAACAATACTTGGGCGGATGTTCGCTTTTATGATCTTCAGTATGCCGGTGATGCCTTTGGTCGTGAAATTCTAAGCTCAGTTCAGGAATGCGCCAGTGTCAGCAAAACGACCTGTTTCCCTGCCACTACATTTGATTGGCAGAGTACTGAAAACAATATTGGTACGGCCTTGGCTCCAGATGGCGATCTTCTACCAGATACGCCTTATGCTATCCAGTTGGCTGATGTCAATGGTGATGGCTTGCCGGACTTTCTGTATACCGAAAAAGTAGACGAAGATTTTTATCTAAAAGTTAAAACGGCAAATAAAAACGGAAGTTTTTCATCTTGGGGGACAGACTATCCATTGCCCAAGAAACAAAACAACAATCATCTACCTGAAGATATTTTAATTATTGATGTTAATGCTGATGGCTACCAAGATGTGATATTTTTAGAATATGCTCCGGGGCCCGAAATTCATTCTTGGAAAGTGATGGTTTCCAATGGGAGTGGTTTTGCTACAAAAGCCCCATTAAATAACGCCAGCTTTGGGGCAGCGGTAGCCCGTGGTGGCGAGCAGGTGCTGGATTTTGATGGCGATGGCCTTAGCGATTTGATACAGGTGCGACAAGGTGCTACACCCAGTTCCTCATCAGTGCTTGTCGTGCATAAAAATCTTTACTCGGCGGCTAATGGTGGTGCAATAAATTTTGCAGAACCCGTGCCAGTAAGTATTAACTATAAAGCGCTATTTGCTGCAAACGAGGGGAACGGGCCGTATACAGAAACTCATGACCTTATAGGCTTGTCAGGTCTCAACACGCCATCAGGACGAGCTGTGTATGATTACAACGGTGATGGTGCGGTTGATATATTGGTTAAAGCCAGTCGTATTTATACAGTTTGTAACCCCAATAATGGCTGTGTTATACAGCGTTTTGGTGGAAATGGTAGTACCCTTGGGCTTGTCAGGGAAAAAGCCTCTTTTTGGATTATTTTAGAAGCCAATAGTAGTGAGACTGAAGGTGTTTGGAGCTATAACTATACTTTCAAAGCTATCATTGGGAAAGCCACAGATTGTGATGAGGTGCTTGTTTGCGGTGGCTCCAACGCACCAGTAGCAAGGGATGTATGGCCGGTGGATATCAATGCCGATGGTCTGGCCGATATCGTTTATTTGGATGATGCTGATGGTTTGACTCTAAGCTACCGCCTAAACTTGGGTGATGGCCTTGCGAGTACTGTATTACCGCTATATACCCTGCCATCCGTTGATATGGAAACTCACCTGCGTTTTGATGACTGGAACGGCGATGGTTATCCCGATTTAATCTATCCGAGCACGCTTGAAAGTCAGTCGGCTACCTGGATGGTGCTTGAAAATGCATTTGGTTTGGGGTTTCCGGGCGGTGCAGTGAACAGCGGCAAACCGGCGGGTAATGTCAGCATACACCGGGATACCAGCTTATTTGTAGACTTCACCGGCGATGGCAAACGCGACCATTTATTTGTAGATTACAATAATGCGGGTAAGTTTGATGCTGCAACCATGCGTATGGGCACGAATGCAAATCAAGTAAACCATGTAATCAGCAGTATCACCAACGGTTTTGGTGCTGTAACCAATATCAATTATCTGCCTTTGACCGATTCAGATGTCTATACCCGTATGAACAATTCTGCCAATGCCAACTGGGGTAACGGCTCAGTGATATATGATTTGATCGCGCCAATGTATGTAGTCAGCGAGGCTAGTAGCAGTGCGCCAGTAAGTACCCCAACCAGTACTGATCCAAATGCCCTGAGTGCAGTTCAATATCACTATGCTGGTGCAAAAATACAAGCTGGTGGCCGCGGCTTGCTCGGCTTTGCGGAGGTGGTAACTTATGATCCGCAGTCGAGTGTACGCACTAACACTCGCTACCGTCAGGACTTCCCCTTTATTGGTATGCCAGCAGACACCACCCAAGTACTTAACCCGGCTGAACCTCTGGGTTTAATCAGTGACCCGGCTGCCAGTACGCCGGTAGATTGGGGTTCGGTAAGCGTAACGGCGGCCACTGAGTCACCTAGCATTGGCGGTGGTACTTTATTGAGCTATGCTGTTAACCAGTGGGCGAGTCATACCACTAGCAGTGCAATCTTCCCCTATATCGCCAACTCCTTGGAGCGCAGCTATACTCTGGCTGGCAACTTTGATCGCAAGGTGTTTACCAGTAATAGTTATGATGAACTGGCAAACCTCACCAGCTCAACTGTTCTCACTTACGCCAGCGACAACAGCGCAGTGTTTGCCAGCGTGGCCACCAGTAACACCTATTGGCCAGCAGATTTTAGCAACTGGTACCACGGCAGGCTTAAAACCAGCACGGTTAGCCATAGCCGCCCTGGCGGTAGCGCGGTGCGTACCTCCGCCTTTGAGTATGACTCAGCAACTGGTATTTTGACCAAAGAGACCATAGAGCCTGGTGATTCAGAACTCCAGGTAGTTACCAGTTATGCCCTAGATGGCTTTGGTAATCGACTCAGTACCACAGTTACCGGTATTGGCATGAGCCCGCGTTCCAGCAGCGTCAGCTATGACCCGCTAGGCAGATTTGTGATTCAGAGCGTTAACAGCCTGGGCCAAATTACCCAGAGCGTCAGTAGTTGGGATGCCTTTGGTAATCCACTATTGGTAAGTAATATTGATGGTATCACCACTACCAGCACGGTTGACTTGATGGGTCGACCAGTTGCCGGTTATTCAGAAACCGGTGCCTGGAGTACTACCGAAAATGTTGCTGGCGCTGGCACTAATTGTCCCACTGCTACCGTATTCCACACCATCAACAGCGCCGGTGGTGGTGCTACCACGACCCAGTGTTTTGATAAGCTAGGGCGTGGTATCCGCAGCCTGGTAACGGGTTTTGATGGCACTAATATCAACACCGACCAGCATTTCGACGCGCTTGGCCGGGTGGTTTTCGTATCACAGCCGTATTATACCGGGGCCACTAAATACTGGAATCAGTCCGGCTATGATGTGCTGGGGCGTATTTTGGGTATTACCCCAGCCGATGGCAATATCACGGTTTATGACTATGACGAACAGGCAGCCGCCTGCGGGGTTAGTCCTAGTGCCCGGATGGTACGCACTGCCAACGCCCTCGGCCAGCTACAGCTGGAGCTTAAAGATGCCCTGGGAGCCACCACTGCGGTATATGACGATAACTGTAATGCCCTTACTTATACCTATGATGGGGTGGGTAATCTCAGCAGTGTAGTTGGAATTGCCGGAGATACGGTTACCATGAACTATGACCTAGCTGGTCGCAAGATCAGTATGAGTGACCCGGATAAAGGCAATTGGCAATATCAGTACAACGCCTTGGGCGAAATGCTCAGACAGATTGATGCCAAAGGCCAGCAGATTACTTTTGAGTATGATGTCTTGGGCCGGGGAGTCAATCGCTGGGAGATTGATGCTGCGAGTATAACCGTAAACAGCGAGAGCACCAATTACAAGGACAGTAGCCCGGGTATGGGTCAGGTATTATCGCTGAGCTACCACGAAGGTGATGGTGGTAATACGCTGCATCAGAAGGGTTTTTTCTATGATGGCTTTGGGCGGGTTGATACGGTTAGTACCGTGGTTAAGGGCGCGGCTTATATAGAACGCACAACTTATGATGAGTATGGCCGGGTATTTCAGCAATTTGATGCCAGCGGCGATAACCGCGGCTTGCAGAATGT
>JAKITK010000086.1 GCA_021648125.1 Lysobacterales bacterium | reverse complement strand
TGAATCAAGATACAGACAATGATGGCTTGATTGATGGCCAGGAAATTATTTTAGGTACCAATCCAAATGTTCAGGACACAGACGGTGATGGTGTATTAGATGGCGTTGAGTATCCACCTGCGGGAGTTCCGGTGAGTGACCCAAGAGTTATTAGTGATGATATTTTTAGCAATGGGTTTGAAAGCTAGAATGGCAACCCTAATCCCTCCATTCATGCCTACCCTGTATATCGCCGTCCAGAGTATATGGCTGAGGTGATGGCTGGCTATTTAGACCAGCACTACCGGCAGACACTTGAGGAAAGCATCCCGGCGCTTGGGGATAAAACACCCCGCGAATGTGTCAAAACCAAGCAGGGTCGAGAAAAAGTTATCAGTTGGTTGAAATACCTTGAAAACCAGGAAGCCCACAGAGCCAAGCAGAATGGTAGCAGTGCTTATGACTTCAGCTGGATGTGGGCTGAGCTGGGTTTGGATTGACACGCCCCCATTAAGCAACAACCTTCTGCCGGCCATGCACCAATCGGTACAGTGCTGGCAGCACCACCAAAGTTAACAATGTGGATGAGATAATGCCACCAATAACTACGGTTGCCAGTGGTCGTTGTACTTCTGAGCCAATGCCGGTATTCAGCGCCATGGGAACAAAACCCAGCGCCGCTACCAAGGCTGTCATTAATACCGGACGCAAGCGCGTTAAAGCACCCTCAATAATCGCATCTTGCAGCGCTTGGCCGTGCATGCGTAAATCGCGGATAAACGACAGCATCACCAGCCCATTGAGTACTGCAATACCCGATAATGCGATAAAACCTACGGCGGCTGAAATTGAGAAGGGAATATCTCGCAATAATAAGGCAACAATCCCACCGGTGAGTGCCAGAGGCACCCCGGAAAAAATGATCGCTGCATCTTTAAGCGAACCCAATGCCAGAGTGAGCAGGCCAATAACCAATAACAGGGTAATGGGAACTACAATAGACAGGCGCTGGGTTGCAGAGCGTAGTTTTTGATAAGTGCCGCCATATTCAACCCAGTAGCCGGCAGGAATATCTACATTGGCTTTCAACTGTTGTTGAACCTCCTGTACAAAGGAGCCTAAATCGCGCCCTCGAACATTCGCCGCAACCACAATGCGGCGCTTGCCGTTTTCTCTATAAATCTGGTTATAACCCATAACCAGTTGCAGATCAGCCAGCTCTTTTAAGGGAACATACAATCCATTCGGCAAACTGATGGGTAGATCGGAAAGCGCATCAATATCGGTGCGCAGATGTTCCGCTAGGCGAACCACAATATCCGCACGGCGGTCGCCTTCATATAACTGGCTGGCAACGCTGCCGCGCAGGGCTGTTGTCAGCAGGTCCTGTAGTTGCAGATGACTCAAACCATACCGCGCCAAAATTTCACTTTTAGGGATGATGGTCATAACCGGCAGTCCGGTACTTTGCTCTACCGCCACATCGGCAGCTCCAGGAATGCCACTTATGACTTTTTCTATTTGCGCCCCAACGGCAATTAGCTGGTCAAAGTCATCACCAAACACTTTGACCGCAAGCTCGGAACGAACTCCAGAGATGAGTTCATTAAAACGCATTTGAATGGGCTGTAAAAACTCATAACGATTACCGGGAATGGGGGTTACTAGCGCTTCTAATTCATCCACAAACTGGTTTTTAGGTTTGCTAGGATCAGGCCATTCAGCGCGAGGCTTTAAAATTATAAAATTGTCTGCAACGCTGGGCGGTACCGCATCGGTAGCCACTTCAGCAGTACCAATTTTGGCAAAAACTCGCTCAACTTCCGGCATTTTTTGAATTTCTTCTTCAAGAATTTTCTGCAAATGAATGGCTTCATTCAGCGATGTCCCGGGGATGCGTAAGGCATGCATAACAATATCGCCTTCATCAAGATTGGGCATAAATTCAGAACCCAACCGCGGAACTAAAAATGCCGACCCCACCAGTAGTAACATTGCCATCGCCACCACCAGCCATCTGAATTTCAGCGACAGTATTAACACCGGTTTATACAGTGAACGGGCGGACTCCACCACTATGTTCTTTTTTTCCTTAATGGGTTTATTAAACAGCAGGGCAACACCGGCCGGAATAAAAGTAATAGACAAAATCATCGCGCTAACCAAAGCTATGATGACGGTGGTTGCCATAGGGTGATACATTTTCCCTTCTACACCGCTGAGTGCAAAAATAGGAATGTAGACGGCGGTAATAATAAATACCCCAAATAATGCCGGCCTGATAACCTCGCGAGTGGCTTCAAAAACAATAGCTAGCCTTTCATTCAGCGGGATGCCCTCTTTGCGGTACGCCTGACTCAAGCGGCGCATACAGTTTTCAACAATAATCACAGCGCCATCAATAATCAGGCCAAAATCCAATGCGCCCAAGCTCATGAGGTTGGCGCTGGTTTTTGTCTGCACCATTCCGGTAATGGTCATCAGCATGGCAATGGGAATGACGGCTGCGGTTAAAATGGCTGCGCGAATATTGCCTAAAAATATAAACAACACCACAATCACCAACAAGGCACCTTCGGTCAGGTTTTTTTGCACCGTTGCCAGGGTTTTATCAACCAGTGTGGTGCGGTTGTAAACGGCGGTGACGGTAATGCCATCCGGTAGGCTGCTTTTAATTTCTTCCAGTTTGATGGCGACATCGTTGGCCACTGTACGGCTGTTTTCGCCGATCAACATAAACACCGTGCTCATTACCACTTCCCGCCCATTTTGGGTGGCAGCACCAGAGCGTAACTCTTTACCAAGACCAACAGTGGCAACATCTCTGATCCGCACTGGAATACCCTGCTGTTGGCGAATCACTATGTTTTCCAGATCCTCCATCGAACTGGCCTGAGCCGGCACGCGTAGTAACCACTGCGAACCATTGTGTTCAATAAAACCAACTCCGCGGTTATTGTTGTTTTCGCCGATTGCCTCTACCACATCGGCATAGGTCATTTGATAAGCCAATAATTTGGCGGGATCGGGAGCCACTAAAATTTCTTTCTTGTAGCCGCCAATTGGATTAACTTCAGCCACGCCCGAGACCCGCATAAGTTGCGGGCGAATAATCCAGTCGTGGGTTGAGCGTAAATCTGTCGGTGTAATAAGACTGCCGTCACTGTTGGTAGCGCCGGGTTGGGCATCCACCGTAAACATGAATATCTCACCCAGCCCCGTGGCAATTGGGCCAAGAATTGGCTCCAGCATGGCGGGTAGATTGGCTTTGGCGGTAGTCAGCCGTTCGCCGACTAACTGGCGGGCAAAATAGATGTCCGTACCATCTTCAAATATTACCGTAACCTGCGATAAACCGTAGCGCGATACTGAGCGGGTATAAGAAAGTTTAGGCAGACCTGTCATCGCGGTTTCTACCACGAAACTCACTCGTTGTTCGGTTTCCAGCGGGGTATAACCCGGTGCTTGGGTGTTGATAACGACCTGAACATTGGTAATGTCGGGAACGGCATCAATAGGCAGTTGGGTGAATTTCCATACCCCCAACCCCATTGCTGCCAGTACAAACACCATCACCAGACCGCGCCGGGCGAGTGCAAACTTAATAATTGCTTCTAACATTTTGCTGCGCCTTTAGTGGTCGTGGGAAGCGCCGGATTTTTCAATATCGGCTTTGATGACATAGCTGTTTTCACTCACATAGCGGGTGCCGGCATCCAGCCCACCGAGCACTTCAGCCCATTCACCCGCCTGCAGGCCAAGTTCCAGCATGCGTACTTCGTATTCTTCGCCAATTAGCGCATACACCACAGTAAAATCTCTGAATGGCTGCAAGCCCGAGCGTTTTACTGCTAATTGCGCATGGTGTTCACCGACAATAATTTTTGCACTGAGGTGCCGACCGGGTGGTAAGCGCTGGTTTTTATTATCCAGCACAACCCTAACTTTTACTGCCTGATTTGTCTCTGCGGTAAGGTTTATTTGCGAAATTTTACCGCTGGTGCTGTAGCCACTAGTGGTATCGATGATATTTACTTCAGCACCAATTTTAACGGCCGGTAAATCGGCTGGAAAAACGGAAAACTCGGCCCAAACCGTGTCGGTATTGATAATAGTGAACAACTCACGACCATTAGTATGCTCACCCTCGTTGGCATTTCGCTGGCTTATAACGCCGCTAATTGGCGCTGTGATGGTAAATGCCTGCAAACTCTCATTGCTTTCGATGCGCGCCAGTTTCTGACCCTTTGTTACCCGCTCACCCAGTGCGGCAGAGACGGATTTAATCAGGCCGTCAAAACGCGCGGTAACCTTGCGACTGCGCTCAAGGTTAACCACAACTTGGCCGTATACGCTGATGCTTTTTTCGATAACAACGGCTTGCGCGATCAGGGTTTCAACCTCCAGCGCCTCAGCCACGGCGGTTTCAATTTTTGTCCGCCCCTCGAAGTTGTCATACTCCCAGTGGTAGCTTGAGCCTTTATATACAGCATTAATCGTGACCCTAAATGAATGTGGCTCATAAACGACCATATCACCTACTAGGGCATCGCCCAGCGGCGTGAAAGCGATCTCATCCAGCTTGTCGCCAAGGCGGGTTAAAGTGACTTGCAGGTCGATATCTTCGGCTGCCACTGGGCGATTATTTTTTGTTGCCCAGGCGCGAAACTCAGGTGGTACGCCGGTTTCAAAAATAGCGAGTTCAAGGGTAAAATCACCATCTCTTAGTAGTCGTCCCCGATGCGGGCCTTTTTCCGGTTCAGCATCGTGCTGATCAGCAGATTCATCTGCCTGTGTATGTGAGCCACCCTCACCACAGCCGCTGAGCAGGACGCTTATGCTGATCAGCAGTAGTAATAGCAGGATTTCCTTGAACTTGAATAGGCTTGGAATTTTCATTAGGTATTTCCAGTTGTGGTTTGGCTTAGTGACACGCCGGTTAATCGCTCAATTTCAATCAGGTAGCCATGTGCTGCAACGCTGGCTTCAACCAGCATATTGTGGGCATCCAGTAGTTCGTTCTGAACACTGCGTAATTCCAGATAACTGTAGCGGCCAAGTTGGTAGGCGCGGCGGGTCTCTACAAGGGCTTTCTCTAGGGGTGGAATAATATCGCTCTGCACGATACTAATAACATGCAGGCTGTGTTGTAATTTTTCATAAATTACCAGCAGTGCGGTTTCGCTTTGAATTTGCACCGCATGTTTATCATTATCGGTTTTCGCCAAATTCGCGCGCGCTGCGGCAATTCGACCCGGGTTTCGGGTGTTTTTACCAAATGGGATCGAAATACCTGCAACCAGCGACTGATCATTACCGATGTTGGTATGACGAACCCCGGCGCTGACACGCCAACTGGGCTTGCTTTGCGCTAGGGCAAGGTCTAATTCTGCCTGCTTTAACAGTTGGCTGGACATTAAGCGGATAAATTCTGGGTTCTCTGGCAAGCGCGATTTTAGATTCTCAAATGATGCAATCTCAGGGAGGTTGAAAATATCACCCTCAACCCGGGAAAAAGACGGGCTGGTTTCCCCCCATTGCGCTGCCAGCAGATGATTGGCTGCACGAAGTTCATGCACAATATCTTCACGCTGTAATTGGCTGCGCGCCAATTGTGCCTGCGCCCGGGAAAGTTCCGCCTCAGGGGTTCGGCCCGCCTTAACCCGTTTGCTTACTGATTGAATAATGTCTTCAGCCAGCTGAATGCTTTTATCTGCATTTAATTCACGCGCCTGATATGCCAAACTAAGCAGATAGCGGCGCGCGGTTTCGGCAGCGGCATTCAGTTGTTGTATATCCGCTTGCGCTTTGATTAAAGATGAACCCGCAGTAGCGGCATTTATATAATGCTGACGCAGCCCGCGCTCAAGTACCCAACTGATGCTCAAAGTAGCTTGTGCCCGGTCCATACCGCGGTTATTACCGCTGCCTAAAAAATCTTCCAGCAGGAAGTCTAATTCCGGACTAGGGGCCAATCCCGCTTGTTCTACCCGCCCTTGCTGGGCTTTTAAACGGTAATCAAAAGCCCGAAGCTCGGGGTTGTGCTCAATGGTCTTGAGAATGGCTTCATTCAGGCTCAGTGTACTTTTTTCAGGATTGTTATCAGGTGCAGCGATAACAATTCCACAAAAACATAGCAAAGCGAGCAGCGCAGGCAGCCGCAAAGTCGGTCGCCTGTTAGCGAGTTTGGTATGAAGAAAAAATGGCCACATTACATAATCCTCGTGAGCGCCCGTTGCTATACGCGCAGAACGGCTAAATAAAATAGTTTTTGATTTTTGTGCTGGCACTTTTATTGCTACAGATTAATCAACAAAGCATGCACAGCAAATAACTTGTAAATAAAGTGTTTTTGCGCAGCTAGGTAGGCGCAAAGAATTAGTGTGAAGGTGGTGCTCGTAAGGGCGGAGAGAGGAGATAATAACTATAAAAAATCCGTTTGTTTTCTCTTCTACGCGGAATCAATGGTCGCGAGCGAACACATATCATTAAGGTAAAAAAGAGCATCGAGATGGCGAGACTAAGGCTGTTGATATTGAGGTTTTTCAGCAGCCCTTGATTACTGACCTCGACCTCGGAAACTACTTCATTGTCATGCGCATGAGATAAGTCGTGGCTAAAGTGCGCCTTGCTCAGATAAGTGCTGCTGGTTTTGTCAGCCATGCTTTGACTGCTGATCGGATGAGCATTTTGATCGTGATCCAAGGAATGAACATGTAGCTTAACACCAGGCACAGACAGCAATAACAAAGAGAGCAACAAGCTCAATGCTATAAATCTATGTTTACTTAGCCGGCGAAAATATTCCATATAGCCCTAGTGTAATCAATCTAATCGAGAAAAAGCAACTCTCAATAATAATTTCAATACTTATTCGTCATTTTGGAAACTAGTCGCAGCGCCACTGGATCCTCGCCCCCCGCCTTGGCGGGGGCATGCTGCGCGAGGAAGACGGGCTTGTAGTTAATGAGGCAGAGCGATGCTTTCTTGAGGCAGAGCGATGTTTTCTTAAACCTATTTATTGGCATACACGCATTTATTCTTCATCCGTTTACGGATCATTTTATTCATGTATTCTAGCTCGCGGTCTTTGTTTACAAACATAGCGGGGGTCTTATTCACCAGAAGAATAAAGTCGCCGGTGGTTAAATCCTTCTCGCTCCAGGCGGGTAACTGCGAATCTTTCACGCTCACCGGGTTAATCACAGCCACCTTTAGTTCGGGCATGCGAATCAGTAAGCGTTCGACGGTGCCAAGGCCTGATGCAGAATGAAAACTACCGGTAAGGTGTAAAACTTTTCGTTCTGGATTGTCTTGAAGATGCATAGCGATGGTTTCTGCCATGGTGTCATCGCGTAAAACCTGGGCTGAAAAACTCCGCAGCGCACCCAAATACTGTCGTAAGTTGTGTTTATGGGGCTGATAACTGTTGTTGGGGTAACTGCCTCAGGCTGCTGGTATGCCGTGCTTGATGCGCAGGCGCTTAGACCTAACGAAATGGCTGCGACTAATAATATGGATGAAATTTTCATGTTTATTGTTTTCTTCCTTGGTATATGTAGTGAAAATTAGCTTGCCTCTTATAAGCAATTATTATCGCATATTAGAAGCGCGTCCCGGATTTCATAGCATTCCCAAAATACTAAAATTCGCTTCATGCCAATGCAAAACAGTGTTACTTTGGGGCAATTAAATTTACTTTGCAAGAGACAAAAGATGAGAAACTTCCTAAGCGGATTGGCTTTATTGGCATTGGTATTAGCAAGCACTCTACAGGCTCAAGAAACACTCTATCACCACGACCTAGATATCAAGATAGACCCTATAAAGCATACTATTGAGGTGAGGGACAGCATTACGATTCCCGACGGCGTAGATCTTAAAACCCTGCGTTTTTCATTACATGAAGGACTATCCCCAAGCAGCCCGACGGCGGGCGTTAGTATTATCGAGATCCCTGAGGCTAGCGCAAATGTCGACAAAGGTATGGATCAGGAAGATCATAGTTCAGTTTTCAAAACCACCACCTATCAAATTCATATCGAGGGGCAGCAGCCCGATACCTTGGTCATTGAATACGCCGGAATTATTCACCACCCAGTTAAACAGATGAATGAAGAGTATTCACGCGGCTTTAGTCAGTCACCGGGCCTGATTGATGAACAGGGGGTTTTCCTTTCCGAGTCAACTCACTGGGTGCCTTCTTTTGGGGATGAATATATTACCTATAAGCTGAAAGTGCAGGTACCTGCTGGCTGGCGAACTGTTAGTCAAGGGACTAGAACGGCACAATCTGAAAATGACAAATATCACCATGATACTTGGGAGGTCAACACACCTACCGAAGAAGTATTTGTAATATCAGCCCAGTTTACAGAGTATGAATATCAAGCTGGGAATGTCACCGCGATGGCCTTTTTGCGCGATAAAGATGATGCTTTGGCCAATAAATACCTTGAAACCACCGCTCAGTATCTGGAGATGTATCGGGAGCTGGTTGGTGTCTATCCATACGCTAAATTTGCACTGGTGGAGAACTTTTGGGAGACTGGCTACGGCATGCCATCATTTACCTTGTTAGGCCCACAAATAATCCGCTTCCCTTTCATATTACATTCCTCCTACCCGCATGAATTGCTGCACAATTGGTGGGGCAATGGCGTGTTTGTGGATTTCGAAAGCGGCAATTGGTGTGAGGGTTTGACTGCCTATATGGCAGACCACCTCATCGCTGAACAGCGCGGCAATGGTGCTGCCTCTAGGCTTTCTACCCTGCAGAGCTATACAGATTATGTAAGCCCTGAGGACAGTAGTTTGGTTGTGGTAACACGTCACCCTGCCGATACTAATCTGGCAATTGCTTGGTTAAGCGCTCATGATATTGAGGCTGTCGCCGGATTGGCACGCAAACTACCGCACTACGGTAAATATTCATATCTCGGCTTTACTGGCACAGAACCTACCAATTCACTTAAAGGTCAGTGGCCGGCGGTTGGCTCACCCTTGTCTGCTGATCTTGTTGATCAGCCCG
This sequence comes from Lysobacterales bacterium, assembly GCA_021648125.1. Lineage (GTDB taxonomy): Bacteria > Pseudomonadota > Gammaproteobacteria > Xanthomonadales > SZUA-36 > SZUA-51. The sequence goes on along the minus strand of JAKITK010000086.1, from coordinate 162 downwards.
GCGAGCTGCCAGTACTCAAAAAGCGCCCGGCACTGGCCATGTTGGCGCCCGTGTTTAATGCCGCCAGAATGCAACTTGATGTTGAAACACTTGCTGCAGATGATATGCAGGGCCGGGTTCCAGGCTCTACCGGCCTAGACAAAGCTGCTGACTATATTGCCG
>JAKITK010000085.1 GCA_021648125.1 Lysobacterales bacterium | reverse complement strand
TTTTTATAAATTGCGGTGAATCGGAACGATAGGCATACAGGATTAAAATAGCACCCGCAATTACCATCGGCAAGGATAATAACTGCCCCATCGTCAACCAGTCAAAGGCTATAAATTGTAGATGTTCATCCGGCTGGCGGAAAAATTCTGCGATAAAACGAAACACCCCATAGCCTAACAGGAACAAGCCGGACACGGCGGCTCTTGGGCGCGGCTTGCGTGAATAAAACCAGAGAATCAGAAACAACGCCAAACCTTCAAGGCCTGCTTGATATAACTGCGAAGGATGGCGGGCCTCTGCATTTAGCGCACCGGTCAAATATAACTCTCGTAGGGCGTCTATCGGTAGCGGGCTATCGATTGCACCGGGAAATATCACCCCCCAGTCAGAATCTGTTTTACGCCCCCATAATTCCCCGCCAATAAAATTACCCACGCGCCCGAACATCAAGCCTAATGTCCCTAAGGGTGCAGAAAAATCTGCAATATTCCAAAATCCCCGACGGGTTTTTCGGCCGTACATAAACACCACCAACAGCAAGCCTAACAAGCCGCCATGAAATGACATGCCACCATCCCAAATCCGCAAAACCGACAGCGGGTCACTGAGTAGTTGGTCATTGGCATAAAACAACATATAGCCAACGCGCCCACCTAAAATTACCCCGAGGATGGAATAAAACAAGTAATCACTGACTTCAGCCGGCTGCCAACCACGCCATGGGTCCTTTTTTGCCCGCCACTCTGCCAGCTTCCAAAAGCTGAAAAATGCCAGCAAGTACATAATGCCATACCAATGAATACTCAAGGTATTGCCGATCACTGGCAGAGGACCGATGGCTATTGCTACTGGGTCAATATCAACAAAATAAGGTAGGTTTTGTTCCATTTTAGAAAGTTGCTCCAATCCGAGCGATGACCCCTTTTAGATAACGGGTTTGTGGAATCATCGGGTGCGCCGGATGATCGGGCGACTGCTGCAATAATTCCAACACCTGTGCCTGACGATCAAGATGCCTTGCAGCGCGCTGCAAAGCGCCCTGAAGCTCGCTATCATCCAGATGAAAGGAGCAGGAGCAGACAAACAAAATACCGTCTTTTGACAGCACTCGCATAGCCATGGAAAAAACCCGTTGATAGGCTTCCAAACCAGCGCGTTTGTCTTTGGCTTTTTTAATAAATGCGGGGGGATCCACAATTATTACATCAAAGTGGCGTTCTTCTGCCCGCGCTTGACGTAAATAATTAAATACATCGCCAGTAATAGCACTGACTTTATCTTGTTGGTTATTGAGCTTGGCGTTAACTATAACTTGGGTAATAGCATCAGCGGATGCATCCACACAAGTGACTTCACTGGCACCTACAGCAGCCGCGGCAATTCCCCAGCCGCCAGCATAACAAAACAAGTCTAGTACAGACTTACCTGGGGCGTAAGTGGCCAGCCTGCTGCGATTGGCACGCTGGTCATAAAACCAACCGGTTTTCTGGCCGGTTAATGCAGGCACCTGAAAACGCAACTCGCCTTCCTGAATTTCAAGAAACTCGGGAACCACGCCATAAGCTGGCTCGTTATACAACGGCAAGCCTTCCAGCTCACGCACCCCGCTGCTGTTGCGCCAAATCATCGCTTTTAGCTCCAACACCTTGCGAATGGCGGCTTCAATATCTTCTCGCAGACTCTCCATTCCGGCGGTGGTGATCTGGCCAACCACTACGGCACCGTAACGATCGAGCACCAGCCCGGGCAAACCATCAGCCTCACCAAAAACCCAGCGATAACTATCTTCTTTGAACAACTGTTGGCGCAACTTCAATGCCTGGCGTAAACGCATGGCAATAAACCGTCGGCCAATGCGTGACTTGGTATTACGGGTAATCAAGCGAGCACAGATCAACGAGCGCGGATTGATATAACCCACCCCCAGTTGTTGCTGATTGGATGCCTCGATCATCACCAATTCACCCGGCTCAAACGATTTAAGAGGTGTGAGCTTGGTATCTACCTCATTGGAAAAAACCCAAGTATGGCCGGCTTTAATGCGTCGTTCTTCGCGCTTACGCAGGCGCAGCACGGGTAATTCATCAGAAAAATCACCATAAAAATCATCACTATCTTCCGCTACAGTGTCTGCACTGGTGTTTTCGAAATCTTTTTCAGTAGTCATAGTGTTCTCATAATTCTAGCAGGCGCAATTATAGGCAATATAAAAAAGCGATGCACAGTATCTTTATGCAATCCCAAGCTTTAGCGTTGCCACCTGCAGGCGTTTGTCCCGTGTCCAGAGTCGGCTTGAGCCAGTCAATGCTGTAGCGGCTAGTAAGTGGATATCCACATAGCCCAGACCGCAGCCCATTAGTGAGTGCTGATCTATAAAAAACAGGACTTCCTCGTTACTGGCCACGTTTGCTTGGGGTAAATCCCGCATTAGCCTTATTAGTTCGACTCGGTTATGCAGATTGCCGCAGGCCAGTTCTCCAAGTACAAATGGGTGCATTAACACCTGGCAGGTACCCAATAGCTCTTCTAAGCCTGGCTCGCCTGCACGTAAATGGTCAATCCATACCGAGGTATCTACTAGCACCATGGTTCAAGCGTCTTGGGTTTGCCGCCGTGGCACCGACAATAACTGAGACTCGCTGCCCCCCAACTGCGCTAGGCGATGCGCACTTTCCCTTTCCACCAGCGCACGTAAACCCTCCCTGACCAGTGCGGTTTTTTCAGTTACCCCGGTCATATTACGGGCTTTGTTTAATAACTCATCATCGATATTTAAAGTCGTGCGCATTTAGTTTTACCTGCTTTTTACTCAAAGTCACTATATTATACGCATGATGATGCCTTAAACCGTGCCTAATTTGTGTTTTGTTCATCTTTTATTCATTTGTACCGAATCCAATGGCTATGAAATCGTTTGCATATTAGGGTAAAACCCCTGCAAGCTATCATCAGGACTGTCCCTTAACTATAATGTCACCAATATGATTGATATAGCCACACCAAATCCGCACGCGCTCGGGGTAATGATCCTTATCCTGGTAGCACTGGTGATGTTTTCCCGGGATAAAATTCCACTGGAAACAACAGCACTGGTGGTGCTCATCTCGCTCAGTGTGGGTTTTACCTGGTTTCCTTACCAGACTGAAACTGGGGTTTTATCCGCAACCGAGTTTTTTACCGGTTTCGGGCATAAAGCCCTGATAGCTGTGTGTGCCTTGATGATAGTAGGCACCGGCCTTATTCGCACCGGTGCGCTAGAGCCCGTAGGTCGCTTTTTAGCGGGTATGTGGAAACGCTGGCCTGCTGTTTCTCTACTGTTTACCTTAATTATTACCGGCGCACTGAGTGCTTTCATCAACAACACGCCTATTGTTGTTCTTTTGCTACCCTTGCTTTTAGGCGTGGCTGTGCGCACTGGCACATCATCCTCAAAGACTTTATTACCAATGGGCTTTGCCAGCATCATCGGTGGCATGGCAACCACCATCGGCACATCGACCAATTTATTGGTGGTAAATGTAGCGGCAGATCTTGGTATTACCGCCTTTGATATGTTCGACTTTGCCCTGCCCGCATTAATAGGCGGGGCGGTTGCTGTACTTTACTTGTGGTTAATTGCGCCACGACTCATCCCAGAGCGACAAGCACCAATTGAATCTGAGGTCTCACGCCTGTATACCGCACAGTTACGCCTGCGGCCGGACAGCCCTTTCGTTGACAGCACGCTGGCGCATTTAATCGAAAAGACCGGCGGTAGCCTTAAGGTCGAAAAAATTCAACGCGGCGGTGGTGTATTTGTTACCCCATTCCCAGATGTTGTGCTGCGTGCTGATGACCGCATTACCACCACCGATACCCAACCCAGCCTGCATGAATACGCCCGTGCACTCGGTGCAATATTGCATTCGGGCATTCATGCGGTGGATGCCGAGCATCCATTAAGTGCTGAGGGTATGCAAATCGCAGAGGTTGCGATTACCACCTCCTCGCGGTTAGTCAATGTAAAAATCGGCAACGCCCGCCTGCAATCACGCTATGGCTTACGCCTGCTGGCATTTCATCGCTTTGAGGGCAGTCAGCCACGCGAAGCCAAAGGTTTGGACGAGGTGGTACTGCGCTCGGGTGATGTGTTGCTGGTTCAGTCCAGCCCGGAGAATTTTTCCGAGCTCAAACGCGGTGCCGAATTACTCGTACTGGATGGTTCCGGGGTATTACCAAAAACCAAAAAAGCGCCGATTGCGCTGGCCACCATGGTCGGGGTTGTAATGCTGGCGGCATTTACTTTCTTACCGTTTTCACTACCGATTGAAATTGCTGCCTTGCTCGGTGCATTGGTGTTGATTGTTACCGGCTGTTTAAGCTGGCGGGAAGCCATGAATGCCCTGAGCGCTCAGGTTATTTTGATTATTGTGTCATCGCTTGCCATGGGTGCAGCCCTGATGAAAACTGGGGGTGCGGATTATCTGGCACAATTATTCCTCGCCATTACCTTCGGTGCCTCACCTACATTTGTACTCGCCGGTGTCATGCTACTGATGGCCTTGCTAACCAATGTGGTTTCCAACAACGCCGCCGCCGTTATCGGCACGCCGATTGCCATCGGTATCGCCCAGCGCCTAGGACTGCCCGCAGAGCCGTTCATCCTTGCGGTATTGTTTGGCGCCAACCTCAGCTTTGCCACCCCAATGGCCTACCAAACCAACCTGTTGGTAATGAACGCTGGGGGTTACAAGTTCCGTGATTTTATGAAAGTCGGCATACCGCTGATGATTATATTGTGGATTGTGCTGACAACAGTGTTGGTGTTGGCCTATGGTTTGTAATCGCATCCAATAAACGACTCAGGTTTAATCTTTTGATGTATGCTTAAATTCTATCCGTAGTGCGTCCACATTCGAATAATTTTAACTATGCGCACTTCTTCGTAAACTTGATAGACCAATCTATGCTGAATATTTATTCTTCGTAAATATGCACCAGACAAGTCACCAACTAATTTCTCAAACGGAGGTGGTTTTTTGAAAGGATTCTCTTCTAGCAGTTCCAGTAACGACTTAACTTTCTGCTTCAACCCAGAAGCTGCGATTTTCTTGGCATCTTTTTTTGCCTGTTTTATATATACTAACTCCCAGCTCACCAATCAAGCTCCTTGGAGCACTCTGATAGATCTTGACTCATCCCTTCTTTGATTGAATCCCGCATTTCGGGTACTGACAACAAATGTAGTGTTTCAGAAATTGCATTCCAATCTTCCTCAGAAACAAGAACAGCATTCCCCCTTTTCCCTGTAATTATAATAGGTTGATGAGTGTTTGCTGTTTCGTCAATAAGGCTATAGAGCCTAGATCGTGTCTCTGTTGCATTCAAAATAGTCATGGTGTGTACCTCCTCAACATGGCGTACGATAATGCGTACGCAATATCAAGGCCTATTTTGAACATAACATCTGAATTAAACCGCGCCGCTTTTTGGCCTCGGTTTGAATTAACTGTTATGTGTTGATTGCGCTATATAAGCTGGGTTTCATCACCATAATGATCAATAGTGGATTTCGACCTATTTCAGGTATTGGTTTCTAAAATGAAATTTCTTTTTCTTTAGAAAAAACCGCACCATAAGTCCCACCAAAAGGGCGATAAACTACATGCATTCGGTATCTATTGTTTTTTTCCAGAGAATAACCAAACTGAGCCGTTCCCGAAAGGTAAGGGAAGTAAAGATTGGATACTGGCTCTATTTTGTGCTTATAAATTCCACCTGCAGGGATGGTTAATACACCACCCTTTGGGCTAACTTTGGCATAACCTTTAGGCTCCACAACATTCCCATATTGGTCAATAACAAAAAAAGTGAAGGCTTGAGGATTGGAGGGATGAAAGATTTCAATTTCTCTTTCCTCAAGATTAGTAATGCTGAGCCAGTTTTCAACTCCCTTTTCATTAGCGCTATAAGATGTATATAAATCTATTTTAGGAGACTTTCCTTTGGAATTAAAAAAGGGGCCGAGCATATTTCCGTGCATATTCACATATTCATCCCCCATTCGCAAATTAAAAATTCCTTTTCGGTGGGTATAGTTATAGCAACGAGAGCTAAGTTTATATTCCTCTCCTGACTTTGAAACAAACAATAGGTACTGTTGTTCATGCGACATTGGAAGTTGAGGATAACCACAGGAGGAATTTTGCTGGTTAAGAAAAAGCCCCGTTTGTGGAATTTCTCCTTTAATCAATTTGTGTACGGATACGCTCTGCTTATCATTACTAAATTCTTTTGAAGGAGTAGCGAGAACAACTATATCCGATTTATCAAAAAGCTCATTAATGTCAGGATTAACACACTTGCAAGCAAAAGCATTGTTAGTAATTAAAATAAAAGTAGTAATTATTAATGTTTTTATATATTTCATATGCATATTCACTACTGCCCCGTTAAGAAGGTAAAAAAACAGGCCTAAAACGCTTTGTTTTTATAAATAAATCATGATAACTCATTGTAAAACAAAAGAAACCAGACCATGATTCATTATAACACTGTGTTCTCACAACTGCTCAAATTGATACCGAGACATGAATTGGAGACACTGGGAAAACCTGAATACACTGTTTAATTACCCGGATGATATCGGCCGGGCTATCTACACCGCCATTGAGTCGCTGAACAGTGTTAACGACGGTATTGGTGTTGGCCTATGGTTTGTAATCGCATCCAATTAAGCGACTCAGGTTTAATCCTTTGATTTAGGCCGCCTTTTATTGCGCTATGTTATTCCAAGGCTTTATCTTGACAAAAAATAGCTGCCTGTGTTATTTTTCTTATGTTGCAAGGGAGTGCAATTTAGCGTTAATGTGATCGGTAACGAGGGGAGCCGTGTCGTTCCATTAATTGGATCTTAATGTTAAAATTAAAAGGATATTTCCTATGACACAGCACAGCACAGCACAGCACAACAGCTAAGCAGCAAGCTTAAATCTCAATTTAAATCGATTGCCAAGACCGCTGTTTCAGCCCTTATGCTTGCTTTTATTGCGCTACCTACACTTGTACAAGATGCAGTGGCTAGTCAACAACACTCAACGCCATTAATGGAAGAAGTTAAGGTTAGAGGTGTGCGAGGCCGGATTCAAGTTTGTGTTGGTGGCGCTTGCAGGCTTTTTACTGCGCTTCCCGAGTCTCTAGACTTTTTAACTGAAGTTCTTGAACTTGATGTAGAAGACGCGATTGGTCTACTACAAAAGATTATTATCGGATTCAAGAGCAAAGACCCATCTATTAATTGTCGAACAAATGAGGTAGCTAGACAAGGCAATGCGGGTCACACCATAGCAGGTGCCGATTTTTTATGGAAACCAGGTCGAGTCGCATTGATTCAATATGGCAACGGGGAATCTGAACTTTTTAGGCTTGCCATGAAAGCTGGCACATTACGATATGTCCCCATTTACGGAAGCTGTGGCTGATATGCTAACTCGCCGAAGCAAAACATTATATTTTTCTTTACTTGCGGTCAGCATTGCTTTGCTGGCCGCCTATTTCTACTCTCAGCGTGAAGAAATATCCACCGTTGCAACAGCAGAATTTATTTCGGGCGATAAATTACAAGCCGTTTCGAAAGATGCTAGCGCTATTGATACCATCAAGCATACAATCCAAGAAAATCATGAAAAATTAAACCAAGAAAATGATCTAAGACCTTCCTATTGGTCTACAAAAACAACTATACAAGCGGAAAACATTATCGAACAAGCGTGGGCGCAGGGAAAGGATGAGCTTGCAAAAGAACTTGAAGAAAACTTATATGCTCAATGTTCAAAGATTGAATATTTCGTCCTAGCGGCGGGAGAAGATGCCGACTGGACAACACAAAAACTCGAAGACTACTGCGAAGGCTATACCCATACCCTTTCAGATGAGGAGTATAACGAGAGGATTGATGTCAGAGTCAGCAAAATAATGCGGCGAACAAAGCAACAAGAGAAACAATTGGCAAAGGTAGATTCTCATATGTTGCTGGATGCTCTGGCAGATATGATCGTCAGGGCAGCTTCAGCAGATGAAATAGATGAGCTAAATGCAATTTTACACGAAATTCTACTAAATAAACCTGAGGTTTCTCTGCCCAATTTGCCATTCCCGTATACACCGGTTACGTATCGTGCATATGAAGATGCCTATTATGTTGCAATATACCTGTACAGTTGTTATAAATTTGGTGGCTGTGACGCAGAAAATTTCAAAACCCTGATTTTTTGCTCGAAGATAGGTCAATGCCTCCCAGGTTGGTCAATGTATGATCTTTATCAAAACGCCATGTCAGCCAACCAACTTGAAAATGTTAGTGTCATTCTTAACTACATAATTAGCCGGTCCATTAGTCATCCATAACTTGAGCTTTCCAGTGTTGATTTTGAATTGTTTCTATGATGCTGAGAATTCAGGTTAAACAGCCTACATTCTTAGGTCATGGAGCAGTAAGGTTCCGGTATTTCTTTATTTTCAGGGAATATATTCCGGTGACTATATACCCAGTCACTGCTGTCTAAACAATTACAGATTTTCCCCGAACTTTACAGCTAGGAAAAGCTGGAAAATTAAGCTGCCAGCGTAGCAAATGGAATGCCAATCAGGTTTTCTTCATAGAGCCGAACTTTCTCAGCATTATTAATGATAATGCCGAAGGCACAGCCAAATTCAGCAATAAAATCTTTAATAGCGCGTGTGTGTCGAGGCAAGATCGTTTGTGTGTGCTTGATTTCTACGGGGATTAAACCAAATTTTCCCTCAAGAATAAGATCTACCTCAGCCCCGGCGGAAGTGCGATAGTAATACGCTGAATAACCTATTCCGGCCGCATTTAGCGTCCTCAATACTTCTTCAATAACCATGCCTTCCCAGCTGCTACCCATCTGTGGATGGCTAAGCAGGCTCCGGTGTTTAGGTATTTGTAATATGTGATGTAATAACCCAGAGTCTCGAAGATACCCCCGTGGATGCTTAACGATGCGTTTTGTGGTGTTCTTTGTATAGGCGGGCAGATTGCGCCATAAAAAAGTACCCGAGGCGATCCTGAAATAGTCTTTTACCGTGGGCTGAGAGACATCCAGGATTCTAGCAATATTAGAATAATTGATAATACTGCCTGAATAACTCGCTAAAATTTCAATAAATCGACGAAAACGAACCTCGTTTAGATTTGGAAATAATCGAGCAATATCTCTTTCTATATAAGTTTTAAAATATTGCTCCATCCAGACATCTTGAAACCTTGACTGGTTTTTTAACCATGGCTCGGGATAGCCGCCCCTGAACCAGTAATCACCAACTTCTGCATCGAGATTTTGAACTGAAAAACCTTCAGCGAACTTACGAATGTCGAAATCTTGTTTAAAAAGCGCAAGTAGGTTCGGAGAGTCAAGCGCTTGAGTTTCTGAAAAGCTAAAAGGAGCCAGCTCAATAATTCCAATACGACCCGCTAATGATTCTGAAATGGATTTCAATAAATCTGGTGAACTGGAACCTGTTAACAAATATTTACCGTTGCTGTTACGATCTTTGTCAATTGCGACTCTTAATGCGGGGAATAGCGCGGGTAAAATTTGTGCCTCATCAATAGCAATCGACTTGTCATTTAATCGCAGGAACAGGTCGGGATCTGTCGCAATTTGAGAATAGTCAGCGCGCACTTCCAGATCAAAAAAATCACGCTCAACAGAAAACCTTTGCAGTAAAGTACTTTTCCCGGTTTGGCGAGCGCCCAGTAGCGCGACACAGGGGAAATAGTCTAAATA
>JAKITK010000018.1 GCA_021648125.1 Lysobacterales bacterium | reverse complement strand
TGACGGAAATTACCGAACTACTGGCAGGAAAACAGATCAACTTACATAGTTTTTCTGGTGATGTTGTCGGTTCTTCAGCGGTATTCAAGTTTGTTCCTGTGGATTATGAAGCCGCCTATCTGGCGCTGCAAGATGCTGATTATCAGGTGATAGCACACCGTAATCTGGTGGTGTGGATGGAGGATAAACCCGGTGCTTTAGCGCGTCTGTCTCGACGCATGAGTGACGCTGGAATTACAGCTCGCGGGGTGCATATCGTAGGCCATCAGGGCGATTGTTCACTGGTAGCCGTAGAGGTCAAGGAACCTAAGCAGGCGCGCGAGTTACTGGCCGATATTCTGGTTTAACCAATCTCTAATTCATTTGTTAACACGCATCACTAGTCTAACTCAATGACAATTGTTCAAACTGAGTCCAGCAAAGGAAAAACAATGCTACCCTGACTAGCCGTCACCAGCCTGAGACCACTAACGCTACTAGGTAGTTCAGGTAGCGTTATACCGAGTTCCTCAAGGCATTTGTCGATACTGCTGCTGGTAATTTTGACCTTCACGCCCTGATCTATTGTTTGTGTATGAGCTGCTGTAACCATCCCGCTAACCCCGAAGACCGTAGCTTGTACAAAACCGCGGCGACTGAGCTTAGATCTCGGTTTAATACTGTTGTTATTTGCATCCATGGTTTATGTCCTGTCTAATTTTGCTTTGCTTCAATTTGATTTTTAATGGCGTCAAACTTTTCCTCAGTCAACTTAAAACGCTGTAACAGCAAGAGCGCAATGATCCATAATACAATCGGTAGCAAGGAATAACTCAGGCGAACACCCATAATGGCACTCTCCGGCTGCATATCTATACTTGCGCCTTTAATCAGGCCAAACCAGGAAAGCATCAAGCTGACCAGGAATGCGCCCGCAGTCATGCCCAGTTTTCTGCAAAATGCCCAGGCACCGAAAATGGCTCCTTCGCGGCGTTCACCGGAGCGTAATTCATCTACTTCTACGGTATCCAGCACCATCGAATTGGGAAATAGTTGGTTGGCAGCATCAGCAGTACCAACAAATATCAGCATAAAGAACAATGCCGTGGTGGCCCCGGGCGCGATAAACAGGAATGGCACGGGGGCCAACATGCTCAGAACTAGGGCAATATAATAGCCCTTGCGTTTAGTCATTTTTCGACCCAGCATCACCCAGGCTGGAGTCAAAACTGTTGCTGTAACCGCAGCAATGACCATAAAACTGCCAATGCTGGTTTTTTCTACGTTAATTACAAACGTCAGCATATACAACAGCGTTGTAGCACTTGCTCCAATCGCCAGGTTCTGGAATAAAAACACTGTCCATAAGGCGCGGAATGGTTGGTTTTCACGCACTGCGGTTAATTCATCCCGGATTGAGAACTTGCCCACCGGTTGCTCTAGGCGTGGGGCGTTTTTTGTAAGGAAAAAGGAAGCCACTCCTGTAATAATAATAAACGCCCCAAAACCTAGGCCGACCAGGCGAAATCCGGCGACTAAATCTTCACCTTTAGCAAAAATCAACGGGGTGGCAAACAACACCATTAAAATTCCGACTCGTGCGGCTACCATTTTGTAGCCGATTAAAGATGTACGCTCCTCATAGTCATCCGTCATTTCTGCTGCCATTGAAGAATAAGGCACATCCAATATTGTGATGGCTGTGCTGGCAGCAAAATACAGTACTAATAAGTAAATTGCTTTATGCATCTCGGTAGCATTTTCTGGGGCATGAAACAACCCAATCATACTCAGTCCTAGAAGGATAGAGCCCAGCAGCAAATAGGGTCGACGGCGGCCCATAGGTGATTTCGTGCGGTCAGAAATAGCGCCCATCAGCGGGTCTGTAAAAGCATCCCATAACCTCGGTGCCAGCAACACCAGTCCTGCCAACCAGGGTGAAATACCCAGGGCCTGGGTGGCATAAAACAGTAAAAAACCAATGGTTAGCCCGATATAGGCCGCCACTGCCAGTTCGCCTATAGCCCAGCCTAACTTTATCCTGACCGATAGTTTATGCGGATTATGTTTCATTTAAGAGAAGCCTCGCTTAAAGTAAATAGTATATAAGTTCTTCCACCGGACACAGTATTTACGCCGCACTGGGAGATCGGGAAGATACCCTCGGCCTGACCTGTTTCCATGGCGGTATCTGAATTGTCAGGCATGCCTTACACTCCGCATTAGCTTAAATACCCACTTTAATTTGCATATTTTTAAACATTTTAATGATTGATATTGCTCATTTATGAAAGATTTTGATTGTATTTGAGCATTCCAGTAAGATAGTGTCAAATGAAACCATCAACAAATAATAAGATTGGCGACAAAAATGGAGCCTAGGGTAAGCTGGTTAATGTCAGTAGCCGCTAATAAAATCGCCTACCCTCAGTCGCTCAGGCGACTGCTTGTCGCAGCATGGATAACAGCCATTGCCACGATACTCGTTGCGATCTGCAAAGCTATACGCAGCAAGTAACATACAGTCAATTGAATAATTTACAGGAAAGAAAATTATGGGATTAACACGAAGGAAATTTGTTATTGGTGGGGCAGTCGCCTTAGGTGCTATCGGGCTTGGGGCATACTTTAAATTGCGCCCGGTACCGGTTGCCCTGGGCTTTGAACCTGATCCTGAAATGCTGATAAAAGCCAAAGCTCTGATTGCCAAATACCCGAGTTTTGACCTGCATGCGCACCCCGGTATCGGCTTTGCTAGGGAGGCCACCGGTCTCTCGCCAATGATGAAAATGTTCTCACTTAAAGCCGGTTTTGAAGAAAAAACGGTTGCTGATATGCAGGCAGGCGGGATGAATGCCGTTACCTTTTGTGCCGTGGCTGACTTCCAGCTGCTGGACCTAGTAAAAGGCAAGGGTCTGGTTTCAACCCGTGAATTTGAACTGGGCGAGGCCTGGGCAAGTTACCGCACTCAAATGGATAACCTTCTGAATCTGGATAAAAGCGGGCTGGTCCAGTTGGTGTTTAATACCCGTGACATTCTGCAGGCACGCATAGATGGGAAAACTGCAGCGCTGTTGGGCATTGAGGGTGGTGATTTCCTCGGTGGCAGCATTGAACACCTGCACGAGGCTTATGCCGACGGCTTGCGAGTCATTAATCCCATGCATTATCACCATAACGAGCTTGGCGACATTATGACCGCCGAGCCGGAGCATCACGGTCTAACCCCGGCTGGCAAAGCCATAATTAAAGAGATGAACAGCCTAGGTATGGTTATTGATGGTGCCCATTCATCTCTAGACAGCCTTGCACAAATTCTCGATATAAGCGACAAACCCATCTTCTGTTCGCATACTCATATATTAAGCGAGGGACAGGTGATGCCACGCTTTATTTCTAGGGAACTGGCGCTGGGTATAGCTGAAGCGGATGGCGTGATTGGTGCTTGGCCCGCCGGGCTGGGCATTTCCACCATGGATGGAATGATTACCCGGATACTGGAGTTGGTGGATATTGTTGGCGTCGACCATGTCGGTCTGGGTACGGACATGGACGCTAATTTCAAACCGGTTTGGGATGATTACACAGACTTCCCGCTGGTGGTAATGCGGATGTTACAGCGCGGCCTGAACGAAGATGAAGTGGCTAAGATTATCGGCGGCAATGGCCTGCGGGTGCTGACTGCGGTTACCGGGCAATAAAACCGGCTCTAGCCATGAAAGCATTGAGCTGTTGCAATACTCAAACTGTCCTTGCCTGCCTGCTGCCGGTCTGTGTGGCATAGGCACAAGAAAACCCGGGTAAAGTCCCAGCGGATAACTACTCGCAAGTCATCCAAGAGCGCGCATACTCCTCACCAATATGGTGCTCACTGTAAACGGAGAGAAAAAATGAAATTAAAGCTATCTGAAAATATACTTCAGGCTGTATCAACCACAATAATCCTGTTTCTGCTGACAAGCACAGCTTACACACAGACTAGTGACAACAGTGCATCTGTTGAAGGTATACAGCTGACCTTAAGTCATTATTTCAATGGACGGCGCAGCGCCGACCTTGAGCTCTTACAGCAGGCATATGACCCCGGGGCTAGGCTTGAGAGTGTTAATGCCGAAGGCGAAATTCAAAGAATAAGCTTTGATGATTACCTTCAGGTAGTTAAAAGTGCGGGACCGGTTGAAGTCAAAACCAGTATTCTTGAAATCAGCATAGTCCAGTCGATAGCTATTGCTCAAACCCGCTTTGATTATGGCCAGCGTGTCTACTATGACTATCTTACCCTGCTAAAAACAACTAACGGTTGGAAAATAACCAATAAGGCATATGCCAGGCAGCACCCGGATAACGACACAGGCCAGGACAATAAATAGATCAGGGCTTGTTTAAAAAATCCGAATATAAATTGCCGATACAGGCAGGGTCTGTGAATATATCCTGCAAGTTGTTGATGGAAATTAACTCCGCATCAGGGATAACAACTGACATCTGTTGCGCCAGTTCAAATGGATGCAGGGGGTCATTTGCCCAAGCGAGAATACAACAGGGCATGGATAACTGTTCAAGCACCTGGGCATCCGAATAAATTTTCCAGTTGATGACCGTCATACAGGCAGTACCTAGGCTCTCTGGATAATGGCTGGATTGCAGCCAGGCAATTTTGCGTATGATATCTTCAGGCATATTGAAATCCACACGCATGCGCCTAGCTGATTTCTGTAAAAAATCCTGCATGTCACCCTTGAGCAATTCTTCACCCATGAGCTGAAGGCGTGGCTTCTCAGTATTAGCCTTATCGGAAAATGCCGGGGCTGTTAGTAACAGGGCATTTACCCGTTGCGGGTGCTTGAGTGCAAACAGCAAAGCGGTAGCAGCACCCATCGACTCTCCACCTACAATGACTTGCTCTAGTCCGAGCGAATCCATGATGACAGAAATATCTTCTGCCATGGTATTGGCATCATATAGTGCCGGATCCGTGATCGGTGTCGAACCACCGTGGCCGCGCTGGTCATAAGCAATAATCTGATAACGATCAGCGAGGGAGGAAAATTGTTCGAGGGTAAACTGCCGGTTTCCACCAAGGCCATGGGCAAAGATTAAGGGTTTACCTTCACCGATTATTTCAATGGCCAACTCAATTCCATTGTTGTTTACAATCATCATTTTGCCTCAGCAGAAGCATTGCTGTTTTTCAGCCCGCGACAGGTGGCCCGCCAGGCCTGTTTATAGTCCCGTAGGCCGTGAATTTTTTTCGCCCGAACACAGCGATATTCCGTCTCGCCCCAATCAACCAGCTCATGGGTACACAAAAACACACCGGCACTGACAATACTGTTTTCATAGGGCGCAATTAATACATTCCTTGCCGGTATAAGGCTTGCTAGTAACCGGCAATACAACGGGTTGCCCGCAAAGGGCCCCTCGATCACAATGTCACCATCCACAGCCATCAACTCAAGGCAATAATCAGTCATAAGGGCACAGTACAATGCTGCCAATGCGTTACGCTTGGTTGGCGTGGTTATCTTCTCGCTGAATTTACCGGGAGTGCCGGCAAACGGTCCCCCTAGCATACTGAATGCTGGATATGCATAAACTCCGGCCGCAATTAGGATTTGGACATCTGCCAGTGATGGCTGTTTATCCAGTCCTTCCGATCCGCAAATTTCAGCATACTCTTTACCGGCAGCAAAACGAAAGCTTGGTATGGGCTTAGCCCAGGCAGAGGTCAGGTAAAGTGTATCCTGATGTTCGCTTAAGTACTGGTTGTTTTTGCTGGAACTCATGCCTACCAACCATGTGCCTGTGGAGAGGAGGACAAAATCCTGATGCAGTACGCTACGCTGTAATATAAAACTGGCGTTACTATCGTGTACTCCGCAAGTGACCACGCAATCCGGGGATATTCCAGTTTGTAGTACGATTTCCGGCCTGATTTTACCAAGTTCATCCCAGGCTTTCCTGAAAGGCGGGAAATGTTTATCCCAGCCTTGTCTGAGGGCAAAGCCGGAATATTTATCCTTAGCTGCCTGCCATAGGTCTGTGTGGCAGCCAAGGGAGGTCACCTCGGTACTGGCAATCCCGCTCAAGCGCCAGGCCCAGTATTGCGGATACATAAGCCAGCATGATCCTTTGCTGAATTGCTGTGGGAACTTTTTTTGCTGCCAGTAAAGCTGGCGGCCTAGGTTTAAGCCTGCCGGTAGCCGGGGCGATCCAGTAGTGCCAAAATCCGCTGCCAGAAGATCATACTCACTGGAGTATTCTTCCGGCCCGGTAAACTCATAGTCCATAACCGGAAGAATCAGTTCGTTGCCATCGGTCAATGCAATTGCTGCACCATGGGTGATAACAACAATGGATTGAATCACATGTCGTTGGGAAATGCTTTTCAGTTCTTCGATTATCCAGGCAAAAATCTCATCGACTGGATAACAGGGATATAGATCAGTTTCTACAACCCTGGATTCCAGCGCCGCGCGATGGTGGGTTTTCAGGTCTTCATCCATAAAACTAAACCGGATATTCGATTTGCCAATATCAACAACCGCAATCAGTTCAGCCATACCCGACTACTTGAGAACAGACAGTGCCGGTGCCAGCATGATTTCAACGCCAGCCTCTAGCAGTGCGCGCTCAATCTGCACCGGTGGATTGCGGTCGGTGACTAGAATATTGATACTCTCCAGTCGGCAGCAGCGCAGATTACCCTTATTTGTAAACTTGGAATGGTCCGCAAGTACAACAATCCGTTCAGCTTGTTCAATCAGCATCTTCTCAACTCGAACCAGTAGAGGGTCTGACTGACGCAACCCGGACTCGGAAATACCCAGGACACCCATAAACAGGGTTGAAGCAAAGTAATTGCTAACCGATGGCTCATCATATGGACTCAGAATTACCCCTTGTTGACGATACAATTCACCCCCCGGAAGAATCACCCTGTTCTCTGTCTGCCGGATTAACCGCTCGGCAATGACAAATGAACTGGTCAAAATTTGCAAGCCTGACTTTGGCAGGTATTCACTCATGGCATTTGTGGTGCTACCGCCATCAATAATGATTGAATCACCGGCTTCACAAAGTGAAGATGCGTGGCGGGCAATAGCCTGTTTGGCCCCAACATTAAGCTGACTGCTGGAACTGACATTACTCTGGCCTTTCAGCGATGGCGGGTCAGGCAGACGCGCGCCCCCATGTACTCTTACGACCAGCCCACTGTTTGCCAGTCGGGTGAGGTCACGGCGGACAGTGGCTAGGGAGCTGCCAATCTTATCCGCCAAATCCTGCACTGTTACCAGTGGTAGCTGACGGACTTCTTGCAAGATTCGGGCGTCTCGTTCTGAGGCATGGAGGTTGCTTTTTGCCATCGATTTGATTTCCTTTTCATAAACTTGACTGTTCTTATATGACTATTATTGATCGTTTATGATTGATATTGCAACTAATTGCAGTTATTCTTGTCAGTATGTCAATAATAATTAATCAATGGGATGCTGAGCTGGCCAAAAATCTCTCAGAGTCCGATACCCTGAAGTATAGATCAAATTTGCTTGGAGCTGACTTGAGGATCACCAATTTTGGTGGCGGAAATACTTCGGCAAAAATCCTGCAGGGTGATCCGCTCACCGGTGAGCCGACTGAAGTACTATGGGTAAAAGGTTCCGGTGGAGATCTCGGCACAATAGAACTTAACGGCTTTGCCAGTCTCTACCAGGATAAACTGCTACAACTTAAAGGTCGTTACCGGGGACTGGAACACGAAGAGGAAATGGTTGGACTGCTGCCCTTATGCACATTTAACAATAACTCGCGCGCTGCCAGTATTGACACCTTCCTGCACGCCTTCCTTCCCCACCAACATATTGACCATACCCACCCGGATGACTTGATTGCCATTGCAGCCTGTACTGACAGCGAAGCAATTACCAAAGAAATCTTCATTGGAGAGCTTGGCTGGGTTCCCTGGCAACGCCCGGGCTTTGAACTCGGTTTAACGCTCGAAGCCATCGACCGCCAGCAACCCGGCCTGAAAGGTATCATCATGGGCGGCCACGGCCTGATCAGTTGGGCCGACAGCGCAGAAGCTTGTTATAGTAATACCGTGGAACTGATCAATCGTGCAACCGCCTGGCTAAACCGCAAGACCACAGGCGAAAACTTTGCAGGAAAAGCTGTCGAGACCGTGAGTGCAGGTAAACGAGCACGAATAGTAGAAAAACTGATGCCACTTGTCCGTGGGGCAATCAGTAAAGATTCACACAAAGTTGGTCACTTTGAGGATTCCGACTCTGTCCTCGAGTTTGTTTGTTCAAATGACCTGCGCCGCCTTGCGGCCCTTGGTACTTCATGTCCTGACCACTTTTTACGGACTAAGATCTGTCCGCTGGTCATTCCCTATAGACCAGCAGAGGATAACCTTAATGCGGTGATCGCAGGCTTGGAGGCGGAATTTGAAGCCTACCGTTGCGGTTATGCGGGCTACTACCAACGTTGCCGTCACCCGGATAGCCCGGCTATGCGCGATCCCAATCCGGTGATTTTCCTGATTCCGGGTGTTGGAATGTTAAGTTTTGCCGCAGATAGAACAACGGCTCGTATTGCTGCTGAATTTTATAATAACGCCATTAATGTAATGCGCGGCGCCGAAGCCATCAGTCAATATGAGGGCCTGGCAGAACAGGAAGCCTTTAATGTTGAATACTGGCTGCTCGAAGAAGCAAAATTACAGCGTATGCCGGCTTCTAGGCCGCTGCAGGGGCGGGTTGCCTATGTAACCGGTGCTGCCGGTGCCATAGGTCGAGCATCAGCTGAACTACTGCTTGCCGACGGTGCCTGTGTGATGCTGGTAGATCGGGACGAAAGCGCACTGGGAGAAACATTGTCTAGCCTGCAGTCAGACTGGGGAAATGACCATGTCAGCGCCTGCGTAGCGGACCTGACACAGGAAGCCGATGTTATCGCTTCATTCAGAGTGTCTTGTAGACAATTTTCCGGAATAGATATCGTCATTGCCAGTGCCGGAATTGCAACATCAGCACCGCTGACCGCAACTTCCCTAGAAATGTGGCAACAAAACCAGGACATACTCTCTACCGGATATTTCCTCGTCGGGCGCGAAGCCTTCAAAATCCTAGAGCAACAGAATATCGGCGGATCAATAGTATTTATTGCCAGTAAAAACGCCTTGGTCGCTTCAAAAAATGCAGCGGCTTATTGCACCGCTAAAGCGGCCGAATTGCACCTCGCCCGCTGCATGGCGCTGGAAGGTGCAGAATCGGGCATCCGGGTTAACAGTGTCAACCCTGATGCAGTGTTGCAGGGTTCTAAAATCTGGAACAGTGAATGGCGTAAAGAACGTGCAGATGCCTACCAGGTAGAATCGGTAGAGCTTGAAGAACATTACCGCCAACGTAGCCTGTTGAAACAAAGCGTACTACCCGTTGATGTTGCCAAAGCTGTATTGTTTTTTGCCAGCGATGTTTCCGCCAAATCAACCGGCAATATATTAAATGTAGATGCCGGAAATGCCGAGGCATTTACCCGCTAGGGGCTGTATAAGTATGACAACATCCAAACTCATTAACTCGCAATTGATAGCAGATATCAATGCTGAAGCCAGTAGCCAGCTTAAAAGTGATTACCAATCACTGGGTGAGCGCCTAGATCGCCGGCAAATCAATATCGATGAGATCGTTGAAAAAACAGCAGCATTCTCAGTTGCCATACCCTCTTGGGGTATGGGCACCGGCGGCACACGCTTTGGCCGATTCCCTGGTGAAGGCGAACCCGAAAATATTTTTGAAAAACTGGAAGATTGCGCTGTTATTCAGCAACTTAGCCGGGCAACCCCGAGTGTATCAACCCACTTTCCCTGGGATGATTATGGTGATACCGGGGCGGTTTATGAAAAAGGTGAGTCATTGGGGCTGACATTTGATGCGGTTAACTCCAATACCTTCCAGGACCAACCCGGACAGCCCGTTTCTTATAAATACGGCAGTCTATCGCACACAGATAAAGCGGTACGAGAGCAGGCAATTGCCCATAACCTTGAGTGTATTACCCAGGGTCAGGTCCTGGGTTCAAAAGCATTAACAGTTTGGGTTCCGGATGGCTCAAACTTTCCTGGGCAGCAAAATTTCAGACGCGCTTTCGAGCGCTATCTGGTGAGTATGGAAAGCATCTATGCGGCCCTGCCGGATGACTGGCAGCTGTTTATAGAACACAAACTATTTGAGCCGGCATTCTACTCCACAGTTATCAGCGACTGGGGCAGCAATTACATAGCCACCCAGCACCTGGGTGAAAAAGCCAAATGCCTCGTCGACCTTGGCCATCACGCACCCAGTGTGAATATAGAACAAATCGTTGCCCGTCTTGCACAGATGGACAAACTCGGCGGCTTCCATTTCAATGACAGCAAATACGGCGACGATGATCTCGACTGTGGGTCCATTGCACCCTACCAGTTATTCCTGATATTCAATGAACTGCTTGATGCCGCAGAATGCAAAGGTCCCGACTTTAACCCTGCCTACATGATGGATCAATCACATAATGTCACCGATCCAATAGAAAGCCTGCTAACCAGTGCAATGAACCTGCAGAATGCCTATTGCAAGTCCCTTCTGGTTGATCGCAGCAAGTTGGATCATTACCAGCAACATAATGATGTAATTATGGCAAACCAAACCCTGAAAGCGGCCTTCGATGAGGATGTCAGAGCCATTAGTGCAGTGGTAAGAATAAAAGCCGGTGGCGCAATTGAGCCGCTAGAAGCTTATAGGAAAAGCGGTTATCGGGCGGACTGCGCCCGACAGCGAGTACCCCAATCTGGCAGTTCGGCCGGAATTGTGTAATTACATTAAGGTGCTATGGAGGCTGCCTGATTTTGACAACCAGACCCGTAAGGAAGTCATGAGAATACAAGCGGGAAACAACAGAGGTGTAGAGTATGAAATATAAAAAACTGTATCTATCGATGTCAGTACTATTATTCGGTACAGTGATGTCAGGCGTGTCGTTTGCACAAGATGGAAACCAGGCAGCCGACTCGGGAGCCGAAGACCAGCTGGTAATGGAAGAGGTCTTGGTAACTACCCGCAAACGCGAGGAAAGCATTATGGAAGTCCCCATTGCTGTAACCGCATTCACCTATAGCGATATTGAAAATGCCGGCATTCAAAATGTTGCAGATGTCGCCGCACTGACTCCCGGCTTCAATGTTGCCCCGCTATTTTCCGGAGATGTTATGACCCCGGTGATCAGGGGACTGTCAACCACCATCGGCGAAGCCAATGTTGGTTTCTTTGTAGACGGTGTTTACATGGGCTCACGCCTGACAATGAGCAACCTGCTGGGGAACTTTATTGAGCGTATTGAAGTTGCCAAGGGACCACAGAGTGCACTTTATGGGCGTAATACTTTTGGCGGAGCGATTAACTATGTTACCCGCAAACCTTCAGGCAACTTTGAAGGCGAGGTTGAGGCAACTTACGGTAACAATAACAAACAGGCGCTGCGAGCGACACTGGGTGGGCCTATAGGGGATGGCGGGTTTTCCTACCGCATAGCCGCTATGTCTGACACCACAGACGGCTTCTACAAAAATGAACTTAACGGCAAACCCCTAGATGACCGGGACACTAAAGGTGCGCTAGGCGCGCTGTACTGGGAAGGCGAGTCGCTGGGTGTTAATTTCAACCTGGTTTATTCCAAAGTAAGTGATGGCGACAGCCCCCTGCGTTTTGAAGAAAACAATGATGTTTTCACCTCATTCGCCGGTTTGCCACCGGATTTCCAAATGTTCACCGGTATTGTCCCAGCGCGTACCGATGGCTTTGCGGTAACTCCGGGTGGCGTGGAGCGGGAACAATTATTTGGCTCAGTCAATCTTGACTGGGATCTCGACTCAATGGTGTTTACCTCTATCACTGGCTACAACGATTTTACCCATGATCGTGCCGTTGATGATGACTATAGCGCAAACGATTACCGCTACACCACCAGCGATAATGATGTAAATGAATTCAGTCAGGAATTCCGCCTGGCATCTACTACCGATGGAAATTTCCAATGGATGGTCGGTGCTTACTATTACAGCCTTGACAGCAAAACATTAAGTAACGCTGCTTATACCGGCTTCTTGTTACCCATCTTTGGCGGTACAAATTCGGATATTTCCGAGGGAACCGACTCTGTGGCAGTCTTTGGTTCAATCGACTGGGATTTTACCGATACACTGACATTGAATATTTCAGCTCGATTAGGCAATGAAGAAAAATCTGTCAATGTTACTGACACCGACTTGAGATCAGGAGCCAGCGGCACATATATCAATAAAGCTGACTGGAATTCCTTCCAGCCGCGCGTTTCGCTTAACTGGCAGCTCGCCGATGACCATATGGCATATGCCAGCTGGGCCTTTGCTGAAAAAGCCGGTGGCTTCAATGTTGTGACTATCACCGGCGGTGTATTGCCTAATGAACGCACCTATGATCCAGAATCAAGCAACAATTATGAAATCGGGTTGAAATCCAGCTGGGCAGATGGTCGGGTACAGACAACAGCTGCGGCCTATTACATCGACTGGACGGATCAAATCGTCCGCGCTATCGGTGCCGGTGGTGCACTACTAAATACCAATGCGGGTGAGTCATCATCCAAGGGTGTTGAATTTGAGTTGATGACCCAGTTATCTGATTATGTGGATCTGCGGATGGGTGTTTCTTACAATGATGCAGTATATGAAGAGTACTTCTTCGCAATCCTCGGCGCCATCGGGATGAATCCTGTACTTGACGGACAGCCATTACAGTTCACCCCTGACTGGACAGGTAATATTTCCCTTGGATTCACCCAACCATTAGGTAACGGCTGGGAGTTCTTTACCCGTTTTTATGCAAGTTACACGGATGAACAGACCATCGTACAAACTGGTAATGCCTTGGTTCCAGCGACCAGCCGCTTTAATGTAAGGGCTGGCTGGAGTAATGAAAACTGGAATGTCACCCTTTGGGTTGAAAACCTGTTTGAACCGAACGACGCAATCACCGGGGCGTTCACAGGAAATCCATCACGACTACCTGATTTGTTTATCTTTGGAAGCCGCCAGGGCTTTCCGGCGTTCTCCCCGCTGGTTACATCTCCGGATAGGATGCAAGTTGGTTTGACTGTGAAGTACAGCTTCTTTTGATAACACTTGTTCTGACTGACCGGCGCTATTTTTCCCTTTGGCGCCGGTCACTTTATCTCCGTATTCAGGGCCACAGGATGTGGCCCTTTTTTTTATGAATGACCTGATGATTTAAACTTCTTCTAGGGTGAACTCATAAATGCCACCACCCGCCAGCTTTTTCGAAAAATCGGTTGTATAACCTTCCGGAGCTACAAGGGCACCCTCACAGCCAGTGGGCACTTCCAGCTTACACAGCACCTTATTACCCTCGCATGACCAGTCAACCCTGATGCCTCCATGTGGTGTTGGGTACACTCCCCTGGCATATTCCAGATCGGCAAACTGCGGACAAAAACGAAAGTGGGTAAAACCTGTTGCCGTAGGTGTTATTCCTAGGCACCCGCTGGAAAGTTGGTATACCGGTGTCGCAGAAAATGCGTGACACAATGATGCATCCGGGTGAAAACTCTCCCACAGCGTGGTGGTTCCTGTTGCTAGCATTGGGCCATAGCTAGAACGAATCGTTTTCAGGACAAAACCGAGATGACCCGCCTTTACCAGTGCACTATAGACAAAATGGGAAAAATAAGTATTTGCTGAAATAACATCACAGCCAAGATCAATATTGCCAACCTGGGGAATGATTGGGGGGACGCCTGAGAGCTTTAACTTTGATTCATCCATCATCAACTCGAGCATCGCAGGCCAGCGTTCAACGGGAGCCAGATCCCATAGAATCATCAGTGCATTGGCATGTTGTGATACCTGCTCAGACTGTTCGCCGGTTTCAGGATCAGTGCTGCCAATATAGGCTTTCCGATGTGTATTCCAGAGGCGTTCATTTAATCCATGGGCGACCCTGTCCAGCAAACTCCGGTATTCAGCAGCCAGTGGCTGATAACTGAGGCTGTTGGCGATAGCTGCTGCAGTTTTCAAGCCACCGGCGTACATTGCATTAACAATAGCAGCTTCACGATAACGGTCAACATTGGCCCATTCAATAAAATTCCAGTAAGGCAGGTCCACTAGCAGGTCATTGGGACCCATATTGCGCTCGAACCATTTGAGCAAGCGTTGAACTCCGGGAAATAATTCGCGCACAGTATCAAGGTCGCCGGTATGTTGCAAGTAGTGGCCGATCGCCAAAATCCATTGCAGGCCAAAATCCGGAATAGTAATACTATGGGTCTTGTGGTCACCGGGAGCAAACATTTGGATCATGCCATCTTCACGCTGACTTTCCAGTCCCTGCAATAGAAACAAACGGTCAACTTCACGGCTGCTGTTACCAAACACAGCTGCACCCACCTGATAATGCACCAGGCCGTCACCTACCCACTGGCGTTTCTCGCGCCCGGGACAATCTTCCCAGCCATCGTGAGTGCATTGTTCGGTGGTATACACCCCCATTTCCCAAAGGCGGTTTAAAAATTCATCCGAACATTCAAAATGTCCTTCACGCTTTAGTGGATAGCGGGTGTATGTGGAGCCTATTTTGATGACTTTGATACCTTCAGGTGCATTCCGCACAACCAGTTGTGCATAGCGTACAGCGGTCCATTCAAACTTTTCAAAACGCTGGCGACCGGGACGGGCGGTATAACGAAACAACTGCGCGCAGTCGAGAAAGGTTTCCCGGCCCAGTCGAGGCGTTTTTGGCATGCCCTTATCAAACTCCCCGGGAATGGTTTCACTGACAACCAGCTCAATGATTTCGCCACCCTTGCACTCCAGTTCTATAAAGGGATGGCCAGAATGGTTTTTTTCAAAGCGAACCACAACAGCAACATCGTTATCACCATCAGTTTTTATCACGGTGTTGCCATCACGCCCGCCAATCAGCTCATCTAGATTTTGAAAACAACTATCTGCAACTTCGATTGATTTTTCATCATAAACCCGCCGGTCAATGGCTATCTCCGGATCTGGTATTAATCCAAAAGCAGCGACCACTCTATCAGGATAAAGCGGAGTTTCCTTCAGCTGGGCTATGCCACGCGGCATAGTCATCGGAAACGGCATCAGATTACCCCAGCCTTTGGCCAGGTCATCACGGCCTGCCTTGATGTACATTTCCTGAGCCAGCGGCCAATCGCTGTCATCAAAAGCAATACCGGTCCAGTTAGGTGGAATTTTATTGGCATCAAAGTCTTCTATAAATGCCTGACCCCAGCCAGCACGAGGGGTTTCACCCGACCAGGCGTTTGCTTGAATACAGCGCCACTCTTCATCACTTTTTAAGCGTTGGGCACCTAGTTCTATATTTGAATTCAGATACAGTCCACCATCACCGAAAATACGCTGCCAGTAGTTTTTCGTGGTTTCATACCAGGCGGTATCAATACCGTATACATGCACCAATACTGCCACCACATTTTTGCCATTTTGAAGGAAATTACTGACCTCGTGTTTATCTTCGCGAATATAATAAGGATTTGCCCGGCAAGGCCCCCGACCAATAAACTGATCGTTTATAAACAACTGATAACGGCTGTCGGCGGTGATCTCCAGTTCAGCAAATTCGGGTAAAACACTCAGCTCAAAACTGCGCCGAAACAGGAACCAGCGATTCTGGCCGGTTTCCCTGCGTAGCGGACCATCGCGCAATAGCTCCCTGAAACCGACACTGGTATCCGGAGCTTGTTCAGGTGTCCATATAAACCGGGCTTTTCTAAACATAATGGTTCCTACTCTGTATAGGCTTCAGGCGTTTGGAAGACCGGCACAATATCAGCTAGCTTGCGGGCAAAATCAATCGTCAGCAGATCCCTGCCTAAATCACCAATAACCTGAACACCCACAGGCATTCCAGCGGCCGTTTTTCCTATAGGTGCTACAATCATGGCAGGTCGCACAAGGTTGCCATTCCCGCCCACACCAGATGAAATGGTGAGGTTTTAGCGCCGCTATCAAGGGCTGCCTTTATTTGCTCTCTCGCTGGCTTGAAAGTTATATTTTTCATTCACAAAAAGCCCTGAAATTTGATGACTCAATCTTACCCTACTTCTATTTATAATTGATTAACTAATGACCTGAAATTTGAGTGCAGACACAATAAAAGCCCGCATTGCGGGGACTTTTTAGCTGATACCCCACCCGTCGGTGGGTTCGCAAGCTTAAAACACCGGTAGTTTAGGGCGTCAATACACTTCTGGCACATTCAAAAACAAACGGAACATGTTAAATTATCCCTATTGTAAATCAGACTGAGGGGAAATCATGTTCTGGATTATTCTTATTATTATCGCGCTTATTTTTGCCGCGATTGTTATCTACAACAAATTAATACGGCAACGCAATATCCTAGCCGAGGCTTGGGCTGGAATTGATGTTCAGCTAACCCGGCGTTTTGACTTAATTCCCAATCTGGTGGAGTTGGTGAAAGCCTATAAAGAATATGAAGCCGGTACATTGGAAGAAATCGTCCGTTTGCGTGCCGACACTAATACGCCGGTTCAACAACGGGGTGCCAATGAATCTTTAATCAGCGGGCAGATTAAAAAATTAATCGCCGTTGCTGAAGCCTATCCGGATCTTAAAGCTGATAAAAACTTCCGCCAGTTACATGAAGCACTGGTGGAAGTTGAAGATCACCTGCAATATGCACGGCGTTATTACAATGGTGCGGTACGGGATAATAATATTCTAGTTGAAAGCTTTCCTAGTAATTTGCTGGCAACAACATTTGGCTTTAAAATTGCTGATTTCTTTGAAATTGAACTGGCCAGCCAACGGCAGGCTGTGGAGGTATCACTATGAAACTATGGTTGGCACTACTAGCTTTTTTCTTTATAGCATCCGCTGCTGCCGAAGAGCGCATCCATGAGTATCTGGTTGATATTTCCATTCAGAAAGATGGTTCCATGCTGGTAACTGAAACCATCGATGTAAATATTGAAGGCGTGAATATCAAACGCGGCATTTATCGTGATTTCCCAGTGCACTACAAAGACTCAAAAGGATTTAAATACAAGGTTGATTTTGAAGTCATCTCAACGCAACTGGATGGTGTTGCTGTAGCTAATAGGCTAAGTGATAATCGAAATTACAAACGCCTGTATCTTGGCAGCAAAAGTACACTGGCGCCATCGGGCCGGCATATTTATACGATAAGTTACCGCACCAACTACCAGTTGGGGTTCTTTGCAGAACATGATGAGCTCTATTGGAATGCCATCGGCCCGGACTGGGTGTTTCCGATCGACAGAGCAGAGGTAAAGGTTGTACTCCCGGAACAAGTCGCTGCTGAGAGTATCAAAACTGAATTCTACACCGGCAGTTATGGTGCTAAGGCGCAGGCGGCAAAATCCGGCAGTTTGAGGGGTGGCGCCTGGTTTGAAACCAGTAAAGGTCTGCCGCCAAAAAACGGCTTTACCATCGTTATGAGTTTCCCCAAAGGTATTATTACCGAGCCAACACAACTACAAAAATATCAACGGATGTTGCGGGATAATGCCGCAATATTAGCGGCGTTTTTAGGTTTGTTATCATTGCTGGCCTGGTTTTTATGGATATGGAATAAGGTTGGTCGTGACCCACGCCCCGGGACAATTATTCCACGATTTAAAGCACCTCCTGGTTTGTCACCGGCGGCCGTTCATTATGTGCAGAATATGGGCTTTGATGACAAAGCCATGAGCGCTGCTATTATCAGCCTGGCAATTAAAGGTCATGTGCGGATTAACAATCCTGAGAAAAAAGAATACTCTCTGGAGAAGGTCGAAAGAGGCGATGCCGGCGCGCGTTTTCGCGCTTTAAGCCGGGGGGAGCAGGCCTTGCTGGATGCCCTGTTTGTAGATGGGGCCGGCTCAATAGAACTGGACCAAAAGCAACATAAGGTACTCGGGCAAGCCAAGCATGCATTGGCTATCGCCCTGAAACAGGAATATCACAACAAACTATTTAAAACCAATAGCTTGCATCTATTGCCCGGTGTTGGCATCGTGGTACTCACGGTAATCGCTATGGTTGTATTAGGCCCGCCGCCCGCCGTGGTGATGATTCCTTTTATATTAATCAGTCTTTTGACGATAATTTTATTCGCCTATTTGCTCTGTGCGCCCACTTATTCTGGACGCAAAGTGTTGGATGAAATTGAGGGCTTGAAAATGTATCTTAAGACAGCGGAGAGTGCGCGCCTCAACCGCATGAAGTCCCCTGAATTAACCCCGGAAGTTTTTGAAACTTTCCTACCGTATGCTTTCGCCATGGGCGTACACAATGACTGGAGTGATAACTTTAAAAATAAACTAGCACAAGCACTTACTGAGAGTAGCGGGCAGACAAATATATATAAGCCGACTTGGTATAACGGTTATCAGGTAAGTAACTTAGGTCAATTAGGGTTTCTTGCTAATATGGGCGACACTCTTGGCAGCCAGCTGTCAACGGCAGTCGCTCACTCCTCAAGCCCGCCCGGTAGCAGTTCAGGGGCAGGTGGTGGCGGTTTTTCCGGCGGCGGCGGAGGCGGAGGAGGCGGCGGTGGTTGGTAATAATCAAATTTTAGCTGCAATTCTGCACAGAGGTTTTTTTGATTAAATTAAACGGGGTTGCTCCAAGCGCAATAATTTACTTTTGGTTGGCAGCCCACCCGCGTAGCCAACCAACTTACCATTACTGCCAATAATTCGATGGCAGGGAATCATAATGCTAATGGCGTTGGCACCATTGGCACTAGCAACGGCGCGAACGGCGCTGGGTTTGTCTATGGATTCCGCCAGTTCAAGATAGCTGGCGGTTTCCCCGAAAGGAATTTTCAGTAGGGCTTGCCAGACTGATTTTTGAAACTCTGAGCCTATGGTTAACAGTGGAATAGTAAAAGTTTTACGCTCGCCGCTGAAATACTCTTCCAGTTGATTGCGAGTAGCCGCTAAAACTTCATTATCTTGCTCGCTATATTCAGCCTTCAGGCCTGCTTGTAGGCGTTTATCAATAGCAGTGCGCATTTTTCTATAGCGGAAATCGAGCAGGCACAATTGTTCGCCAAAAGAGCCGAGAATAAACTCGCCAAATCGGCTTTTAAAAGTTTGTGTTTGTATATGCATTTATATAATGAGGCGGTTGTTGTACGGTGAACTATAACATGTGATATTTCATCGCTTTGGTGATTCACCATGAAAAGCACGAATAATTATGCTAATTTGAGTATATGAATAAAAAAACTATCAGTAGTACATCAAGCAGCCAACAACCTGTGGATACTTCAGAACTTTCTGCCGAGCAATACCGGGTCACCCAGCAGTGTGGAACTGAACCCCCATTTAGCGGCGCTTATGTTAATCACAATGAGAAAGGGATTTATAGTTGCGTCGTCTGTGGCAACCAGCTGTTTGATTCATCCAGCAAGTATGATTCCGGATCCGGCTGGCCGAGTTTTTTCGCAGCACTTAAAGGTGATCAAATCAAAAGCCGCTTTGATGAAAGCCATGGGATGCGCCGTGAAGAGGTTCTTTGCGCCAACTGTGATGCTCATTTGGGCCATGTTTTTCCCGATGGCCCAGAGCCCACGGGTTTGCGTTTTTGTGTTAATTCAGCATCACTTAATTTTCTTCCGGTTGAGAAAACCAAACAAGGAGAGGGCACTGATAGCTTTGCTTTTAACAACCAGTTTCTGGCTGATGATAGCCTGCACTTTGTTAGCGGAAATCTATTACTACCACCCTTTTCGGAAAATCTTGAAACGGCAGTATTTGCCCTCGGCTGCTTCTGGGGTGCGGAGAAAAAATTCTGGCAACTAGAGGGTGTATATTCCACCGCAGTGGGCTATGCCGGTGGTGAGCTGATTAATCCTGACTATCATCAGGTCTGCCACAGTGACACCGGGTATGCTGAAGTGGTGCTGGTGGTGTTTGATCCTGCGGTGATTACCTATTCGCAATTACTGGAAGTGTTCTGGCAGGGGCATGACCCTACCCAGGGTATGCGTCAGGGCTATGATGTTGGCAGGCAGTATCGTTCTATGATAATGGCAATGACCGTTGAACAGGAAAAACAGGCTAAAGACTCGCTACTTATTCAGCAACAACAACGGGATGCCACAATGACCACCGATATAATAAGGGTTGCCTGTTTCAATTATGCCGAGGACTATCATCAGCAGTATTTGGCGAAAAGAGGTAGTTGAGTAGCCTATTGACACGCAATAGTTGTTTTTTGGTAATGTCACAAATACATAAAATACATATTATAAGTATAATATAGAAAAATTCATGCTAGAATGTCAATATGAGAATTGAAGAAACACAATGTATTTCAGCAACCGATCTGGCGAGGAATATGGCACAAACCATCGATGCCGTGCGTATGTCCAGGACAACCGTGCTAATTACCAAAGGTAGCAAAGTCATTGCTCAGCTGGCACCGCCGCCAAAAATCGGCTTGTCAATGCAGGGGTTAATCGGCTTGCTTAAATCGACTCCGGGTTTATCACCCACCGACTCGCAACAACTTGCTAATGATCTTAAAGTCATCCGGTCATCCGCCAGACTTCCGGAAAACCCATGGGATTAGTTGTTGATACTAATGTTTTTATAAACATTGAGAATGGTCGTATTGAGCTGGAAGCACTAAACCGATTCTCGGCTTATGGTGATACCTTTATCGCTGCAATTACAGGTGCCGAATTATATCTTGGTGTCCATCTGGCTAGTAATGATGTCAATCGCGTTAGGCGTGAGGCATTTGTTGAAAGCATCCTCGGTGGTGTGCCCTCGTTACCATTTAATGCAGATATTGCTAGGGTATATTCGCGAATTTATTCAATTTTTCTAAAACCCCGAAGCAAACTGGGCAGTAATGTCCACGACCTGCAAATAGCCGCAACGGCCCTTGCTTATGGTTATCCGGTGTTGACCAGTAATGTGTCCGACTTTAAAAAAATACCGGGGCTTGAAGTTCTGTCCCCGTAGTTAGATAAGAGAATTCACTTCTTTTTAAAACGATTTTTCCGCGCTTCTTTTTTAGCCAGTTTTTGTTCACGGATCCGCGCCACTTCGATTAATTCTACAGCCATCATTTGTGGGGTTTCCAGGCTGAACCTACCGAGCGCACCATTGCGTAGATCGGTGAGTACAATTTTCCCGGCTTTGTCATAATCTACCAGGCCCTTGCTTTTAAGACTGCCACGAAATAGGCCGATGGCATCCAGAATTTGTAACTCATCTAACTCGGGTAACTGTTCGGCATCTAAGCGGTAGCGATCGCAGAGGCGTTCGGGATAGGCATGTTGGAAATACTTAAGCGCATACATCGCCACATCAGCGTGCTCAATGGCGGTATCACGGATGTTTCCGGTAACTGCTAGCCGATACCCGCTGTTGGGGTTTTCAATATTGGGCCACAGCATTCCCGGTGTATCAAAAAGCACCACACCGCTGTCCAGCGCAATGCGTTGTTGGGATTTGGTGACTGCAGGTTCATTCCCGGTTTTAGCAATAGGCCTACCTGCCAGAGTATTAATCAGAGTGGATTTGCCGACATTGGGGATTCCCATAATCAAGGCCCGCACTTCTTGTTTTTTGGCAACCCGGTGGGGGAACATCTGCTGGCACAGATCGTTTATTTTGCGCACTTCTGCGGGCTGCTTTTGGGTCAGTGCCAAGGTGGTAACATTACGCTCTTTTTCATAGTGCGACTGCCACAGGTCGATAATTCGTGGGTCGGCAAGGTCGCTCTTATTAAAAACTTTGATGGTCGGCTTATCGCCGCGCAATTCGGCCAGAAAGGGATTTTCAGAGCTATAGGGAATACGGGCATCGAGTAATTCGATAACCATATGCACTTTTGGCAGCAACTCCCGAATTTGTTTGCCAGCCTTGTACATGTGCCCAGGGTACCACTGTATATGCATGCTGACTGTGTATCCTTGCGCTTAAAATTAAGTCAATTATACGTCAGGCAGGTACACGAAAAAAAGCCCCGGCGGCCCTGCGCGCAGGCCGCCTAAGTATTGAGAAGGTGTTCAGCTGTCCGGGCGCCAGTTTTTTTGGCAACTACTGTCATTACGACACAACCAATCAGGGTGTTGATGGAGATTTCTGAAAACCACTAGGGCTAGATATTGACGGGTAGGTTAAAAACTCCAAACCAGCTGGCCATGCTGACCCGCTGTTTCTAATCTGGAAGTGATATGAGTTTTTTGGCCCTACCATGGGTGTTGGCGAAAATGGAGTGGTAAAGGAGCAGAGTTCAGTTTTTACCACATAACTCTTGAGATAATTCACGGTGAATTAACTCCAATAGGTGCAAGCTTATGGTAATATAACTTTGATGCTTCCTATACTCTAAACTAGCGCAATTGTTTAAAAAGAGGTAGACGGCTCTATTTCGAGGATATCCGCGTCTCTGCAGGCTTGTAGATCCTAATCAAATGGTTATACAGTGAATGTGACAGTAGTGTTGAGGTAAAAATGGTGTTATTGAGGAATGTTTTTCTAGCTATAATTTTTATTTCTCCTATAGGGTTCAGTAGTGTTTATGCAGCTGTTTATTATATAGCACCTAACGGCGGTACAGGAGCTGGTACGATAAATAGTCCCTGGAGTCTTGATTATGCTAACGCGCAACTTAGGCCAGGTGATACAGCCAAATTACTTTCGGGTATATATGTGGATGCACTGATAAGGCCTGCGGTATCAGGTAATTCTGAGTCAACCCGTATCGTTTATGAAGCGAACGATATGAACAATAAACCAGAGTTTCGATCTACTCGCAGATTGGCTCCCTTTCTTATAGATTTGACTGATCTAAGTTACATTACAATTGATGGAATTAGGGCAGATGGATTGGCAAATTATAGGAGCAGTACATTTAACGGATGGGTTCTATTTAATAACTCTCAATACTGTATCCTCAAGAACTCTGTGTTTGAAAGGTCGAAAGGCTATTCGGCTATTTCTTTTAGGAATAAGTCGAAATATAACAAAATCCTGGATAATGTAATTTCTGAAAATGGCACATGGGATAAATTTCCTTGGGGAGGAATTCATGGCGATTCTGGTTCCATTATATGGATAGACCCAGATAATAATTATAACTTAGTCCAGGGTAATTTATTCAGGCGGTCTGGACATGACCTGGGGATTATTGAAGGGAGTTATAATATATTTCGTAAAAACATATATGATAATGACTGGGGTGTTTATACTGGACCTGCCTTTACCTGGGAGCAAGGAGATATACAGCCAGGTGATCGAGTTGGAAACCGAACACTATCCGTTAGAAATGGTCGAGGCAACCTTATTGAAGAAAATATTTTTTTGAACACACCAGAGAGTGTTGATAATCCTCGTGTTGCGATGACTAATATTGCAGGTGAAAATCAAATCATAAGGAAAAATATATTTATGAATGGTGCTTATGAAGCAATGGCTTCAACAGTAGGCTCTGGAAAGGGGTCACCCATTAACAATAAAATTTATAACAATACCTATTATAGCTTCGGCGGCCCCATATGGAGATTCCAAGCTTATAATAACGAAGAACCAGCGCCAACTGGGAACATATTCAAAAATAATATCGTCTACAAAGCTCGACTGGCTGCGCATAATGCGAGTTCAAATGTAGAGTTTCAATTTTTTTCTTTAGACAGATATTATGGTAACCAACTGCTAAACAATAAAGTAACATACAATTGCATTGCTAAAGATGCCTCCGCCTCTGACCAAAAAATATATGCTGAAGTTACTGGCGTTAAAAATTTAAGCTACTACGAAAACAATAATCCGTCATTAATTAATAATAATGCTCAGGTAAACCCTAGCTTTGTTGATGAAATGCCTGTTATACCTGAATTTGATGGGTCATTGAGTCTTCTTGATACGGCGTTAAGTATTAGGGAGGTGGTGCGTAATGCAGTGTCAATGAAATCTGATAGTGAGTGTATCGACAAAGGAGGGAATTTAACGGATACGACAAGTAGTGGCTCTAATGCTACTGTTATAACAGTAGCTGATGCGGGATACTTCTCTGATGGTCTCGGATTGATTAATGGTGATGAAATTATAATTGGTCTTAATGCACCAGTACGCATTACAAATATATCTACCAATCAAATTACAGTCAATAAAACCATTAGCTGGAATAGTGGTGATCCAGTCAACTTGATATTTAGTGGGGAATATCCAGATCCAGGCGCAATTGAAGTTGTTACCGACTTGATATTTGCTGACAGTTTTGATGATGGAAAAAAAGGTAGCAAGATTCAAGTCACCAATACATTTCCAACTAGCTATCAATGGAGTAATTTGAGTAGTGGTAGTCTGGTCTATATTGACCGAAGCTATACCTACGGCGGTTTTCCAGTGTTTTATGACGAGGTGAATTATTTGCGTACGGCCAATGATGATAAGAACAGCACTGGTAGTGCTTTTATAAGCTTTACAGTTGACCGTGATGTAATGGTATATGTGGCTCATGTAAATAGTGTAGCGGGTAGGCCAGCCTGGATGGACGGTTGGACTGATACAGGTGATAAGATCACCAACACCGATCGGGTTTTGAATGTCTATAGTCGAAGCTTTGCAGCTGGTCTGGTAACTTTGGGTGGTAACGGTGGTGCCCCCAGTATGTATGGTGTTTTTGTCTCTTTATAAACAGAAGAGCTTGAAAGAATGAATAGCAGAAAACGGGGTAAATTCCGTCATTTAGTTTTAGCTGATTCCAGTAATCCAGCAATATCCAGATTAAAGGGTGCCTTTAGGTAGGTAGCACCATTGGCTGCGGCGGCTGGGGGCTCGCCTGCGCGAATATTCACCTGTAGTGAAGGCCAAATTAGTTTAGGCATACCCAGTTGGGCATCGCGCTTTTCACGCATAGTGATGAAGTCTTCCCGGCTAATACCAGTGCGGGTATGTTTATTGGTTTCGCGGGAAATAGCGACGGTAGTAACACATTCCGGACCACGACCCTGTGGTGGGTAGTCATGACACATATATAACTTGGTTTCCTGCGGAAGGGCGTGGATACGCTGGATGGAATCAAATAGTGTACCGGCACTGCCGCCGGGAAAATCACACCGTGCTGAACCGTAGTCCGGCATAAATAGGGTGTCACCAATAAAGGCGTTGCCCGCGAAAACATAGGTCATGGAGTCATTGGTATGGCCGGGGGTATGCAGTGCGGTTACTTCAGTTTCTCCGAGCATAAAGGTTTCGTTATCGCTAAAAAGGTGGTCGAACTGGGAGCCGTCTACCGCGAAGTCCGGTTCGAGATCGTATAGGATTTTGAAAGTTTTTTGAACTTCGGTAACACCTTTGCCAATGCCAATTTTTGCTCCGGTTTCCTGCCTTAGCCAGGCCGCAGCGGTGAGGTGGTCGGCATGCGCGTGGGTTTCGATAATCCACTCAATATCCAGCTCCTTGGCACGGGAGTACTCGAGTAACTGTTTGGCAAAATCTTGGCGGGTGTTGCCGCAGGCATGGCTATATAACCACACAGGATCGATGATTGCCGCCTTGCCGCTGGCATCATCGCTGACCACATAAGCAAAGGTATTGGTCTGTGGCTCAAAGAATTCTTTAACGGTTACACTCATAAAATACCTATAAAGCAGAGGATTGCTTACGATTCAACAGTAGTTATATTACAATAAACTAATCTAAACATCTGGATTGTATTATGAAGTTTCTAAAATTACATGCTTTTGCGTTATGGTGCAGTGTGTTATTTGGGCAATTTGCATACGCCGACTCGGTGACTTTGGGAATTAACGGGCTAAATATAAACGCTGACTGGGTAACTGCTGATACACAGCCACAGGAAGTGGAAGTTGACGGTGCCGATCATTTTTTCCACGACCTTTATGTAGATGATATTGTTGACTCAATTGTTGATCTACTGGAGACAAACCAGTGAAGTTAGTGGCGTTGGCAGCAAGCTTTATCGGCCTGCTATTTTTTTCAAGCCTTTCAGCGTTAGAGCGCGAGGATATGCAGGTAATAGATCTGTCAGCCGATGCCCGTACTTTACTCGGGGGTGAGCGAATTATACTGCTTATTATTACCCGCAGTAGCTGCCCGTATTGTAACGCGCTGATGAAAACCGTAATGCTGCCATTGGCAAAATCCGGGGCCTGGGATGCGCGGGTTATATTACGCGAGCTGGAGCTGGATGTCAGTCCGGAAATTATCGATTTTGCTGGCAAGCCGGTCGATGCAACAGCCTTTGCTGAGCGCTATGGTCACCCGTTCACACCTAGTATTTTATTTCTAGATCGCTGCGGAAGAGAAGTTGGTCTGCGTCATAACGGTTACGATGGCAGTGATTTTTTCGAGTTTTATCTGGATAAATCAGTTAAACAGGCCCGTAACTGGCTAGTAGCACACCCGCCGGAGTGTTCCTCATAACGAACTGGTACAGGGATGTTTGCTACAGCTATGTATTGTAAGCTTGCAGTTACGATAATATTTGAAATGCTTTGCGGTGATACCGTTTATTAAGGGTGCAAAAACTTAGATTCAACATCCATGTTTTTGTGAAGAATCCGAATTATAATAATTTTGTTTTTTCCGTCTTTGCAGTAAAAAATTATATGGCTACTTTGCGGAAATTTCCTGTAACCGTTTTTAATGTATTCACAGTCTTTACCAAGTGATGGGTTTTTAGATAATAAATGAAAAGCATCGTCAAACTGTTTAATATACAAAAATCGCTGGTCTCGCCCCCATCTTTTTTCAGTAAATCTAGCAATTGATCTCAAGTCTTTTTTGGCTTTTTTAGTTAGCTCGAATGAGCTCACCTATGCTTTTCACTATCAAGTTCTTCCATAAAAGCATCATAGTTATAATCTGAAATACCGCTTTGCTCACCTTCGTTCAGCATTTGTCTCAAGGTCTTAAGTCGCGTTTCTGAGTTTTCAAGCAACCTTAGCGCAGCTCTAATTACCTCGCTTGCAGAGTTAAAACGACCACTGCTAAGCTGGCCACTTATAAACCCATCAAAGTGGTCACCCAATGTAATGCTTGTGTTTTTAGCCATAATGCCGCTTCCGAGTACCAATATATACCTAATTGTGGTACAAAATATATATCAAGTCAATCAAGTTAAGTGGGAACGCAAAATTCGCGACGGTTTATTTCGCACTCTTAATCGTGGTCAGCCCCAGCGCGTGCCAGTTCTGCATACCGCCGCGGTACCATTTTATTTTATCTGCCGGGTAGCCGTACTTCAGCAAGGTCATTATGTTGCGCGGAGACTGGCCACACCACATGCCATTGCAGTACAGCACCAGGGTTTTAACATTGGAAAAGTCCCAAAGTTCATCCTCATCGATGGCACCGAAACGATCCTCAAGGATAGTGGCAATTGTAATCGGATCGGAGGTGTCTTCTTTTAGCAGTGTCCATGGAAGGTTAACTGAACCTGGAATGGTACCCTTTGCAACCCAATCTGGCGTGCGTGAATCAATCACCAAAATATTGCTTCCGGGTTTACTGGCGGCTACCAGGTAATCAATCATTTCCAGTTCGCCAATAGTTTCAACGCCTAGTGCCAACTTGATGGGCTTGATGCAAAAAGGCGGGCAGGCGCGTGAAGTAATAGCGTAATCCGTGGCGATGGTATTTTTATTATCCTGATTGCGTTCAATTTTCACGGGTTTACCTTGGTGGATGACTTCCACCGAGGACATGCTAGAGGTGATGCCAACCGGATCAGCAGATAGCGCGGTGGTGAAAAGCAAAAGCAGTGAAAAAGAAATGCCGGTAATTATGGCCTTCATGGATAGACTCCTATTGAATAGCTATTGAATAGTATCCCGTGTAAAAAGCTTGATAAGCGACCCTACGCAGGCGTGGATATCAATCGATTATACCTCTGGATTCGGTGATACGAAATAATCATCGTTTCCGCGGCATAGTTTTGTAATGCCAAGATAGCAAAACGCCCCGTCCAGCGGGGCGTTTTGGCTAGTTACATATTTAGAATTTACCAACCGTATGAGAACTCAATTTCCCATTGGCTCATTGAAATTGTGATGTCCTGACTTGGGTCAAAGCTATTGGGTGCTGTAACAGAGCTTGATGGTGCATACATAAATGCCATCGACCAATCACGCTCATTAGCCAGTGGTTTGGTGAAACCGAAAGTAAAGTGATGCTCAATGACACCCGGTGCGAGGATATTGAAAGTCACATCGGCACCATCTATGGGCTGGTCGGTATAGCTGTAGCCCGCGCGATAGGTAGCGCTGTCGCCCTGCCATTGGCCACCAAATTTATAGGCGGTTACATCGTTCCAGCCAAAGCCACCACCGCGTTGACCACCGAGGCAGCTTTCGAGATCACCAGCGGGTCCTGCAATTGCGGGGCAGTTGAACAGGTTCGCCATTGGGTTACCAACGGCGGCAACATCTGAATACCAGGTGTGTTCCAGATCAAAACTATAGGCGGCCGATCCAGTTTTGAAAGTAACGCCACCACGAAATGTTGCCGGGATATCAAAACCACCATTCTGGGCAAACAGATCGGCGTATTCATCAAACTCGGTCATGTTCAGTTTGGTGGTATAAGAGGCTGCCAGACTGAAATTGTCGTTGAGATTAGAGTGGAAACCCACTTTCAGCCCGTAACCGAAAGAGTAGGAGGCACCGTTATTGGACAGGTTTTGTGGAAAAACTGTACCGCCACTGGCATTAAAGGTGTTGGTAAAGCCCGCGAAAGAGTTCAGGCCGCGGGCTTCAAACTGTTGCCCCGCTAATATAAGCGCACCGCCGATAGAGGTATTTTCACCAACTTTACGCGCATAACTCAAATCTAAAAGAGCTTGCATCAGGTTAATGCTGGTAGGAGCACCGCCGCCAAAAACACCGGGGAAAGTGCGCGGGCCGGAAGGTCCAGGGCCGTCTGGGTCGAAGCTTGCGGAGCCACGGTCCCAAGTGCTATTCATACCACCACGACCATAAAAGGCAAAGCCCCAGGCGCTGACATCATCGATTTTCCAGCTGCCGGCCAGCGTTGGGATAACGAAGTATTTCCGGGCGCTGGTCTGTTGATCAGGGCCTAGAGTAAGGGTGCCGAATTGCCCGTTAAATTGACTTGCAGAGGCCTTATAGCTACGGTCGGGAGAGAATACCGCGATGCCGAAATCGAAGGCATCACCAACTTCAGTTAGGCTGGCGGGGTTGTTTGCCATAGAGATAGCGTCTTCCGGTATGGCCATTCCAGCCCCACCCATCGCTTTGTTTTTGGTGCCGATGCCGTGGCTATTGTAGCCAATGGTAGCGAATACAGCCGGGCTTGCGAGCACACAGGCCATAGCAATGATGAGGGGTTTAAAATTGAGTTTCATTGTAGATTTCCAAATGTTGTACGGGGGTTTGGGGTATTAATATAAAATGTATTTTTTCAGCAAAAAATTGAATATTAGGGACTTACTCACACTGCTCGATATCGCTGCAGTACATGGAGTATAAGAGGTCGATAATACGCTCTACCTCTTCATTTGCCAGAGAGT
Source organism: Lysobacterales bacterium (assembly GCA_021648125.1). Lineage (GTDB taxonomy): Bacteria > Pseudomonadota > Gammaproteobacteria > Xanthomonadales > SZUA-36 > SZUA-51. The sequence goes on along the minus strand of JAKITK010000018.1, from coordinate 22,287 downwards.
AAAAAATTGACTGCGCAGAGCGCCGATTTTTAACGATACCCTGCAGGCGCATTTTTGAGAGGTGCTGGGATAGTGGGGATTGCGCTATGCCTACCATCTTGGCAATTTCGCCTACAGACTTCTCGCCTTCTTTAAGCTGGCAAAGCACCATCAACCGATCCGGGTGGCTAAGGGTTTTCATCAGAACACAGGCTTGCGCTGCGGCCTGTTGCATTTTTTCGATGTTTTTCTGGTCTGCCTGAAAGCTGCTATTTGTCATAATTATGTCTAATATTTTTATGAGTTTTGATCAAAGTCGGAACAATAATTTAATTGATTTGCCCATTTTGCTCGTATATAAGAGAAATATAATATAACATATCCCATTCGGATTAAGACAGACATAACAACTATGTTTTGCCTGAGAAAGTCATTATAAGTGAATTACAACACAGGACAAGGCTTTATGCGCCAGCCAAAAGTTGAAGAAACTGATCGTCTCTTGACCGAGATTGCTAAATCAGGCGGTCAGCTACCTGTAGTAGAAAGGCGGCAGTTTTTGAAGAGCGGCCTGTCTATGCTCGGTGGTGCAGCGGCACTGGCGGCCGGCGGTACAGCGCTTGCTGGGGCGGCAAAATATGCACCGCCTAATGTCCCGCCGTGGACCAAATCGTTGGGTGCACCGGTTATCACCGATCCCTACGGGCAGCCCTCGCCTTTCGAAAAAGATGTGGTTAGACGCAATGTGCCTTGGTTGACAGCAGATCGGATCGCTTCAATTAGCTTTACACCACTAGCTGATATCAAGGGCATAATTACCCCAAGTGGCCTGGTGTTTGAACGCTATCACGCAGGCCGACCAGAAATTGATCCCGACGAGCATCACCTAATGATTCACGGAATGGTGGATCGCCCGATCATTCTGAGCATGGATGATCTGATGAGATTTCCATCTACCAGCATGATTCGCTTCCTCGAATGTCCTGCCAACGGCGGCATGGAATGGCGCGGTGCGCAGATGACAAAACTGCAGTTTACCCACGGGATGTTGTCGTGCTGTGAATGGACAGGGGTTTTACTGTCGACAATTCTTGCAGAAGTCGGCGTTAAAAAAGGTGCCAATTGGATTCTTGCAGAAGGCGCGGACGGTTCACTTATGTCACGCTCTATCCCTATGGAAAAAGCTTTGGATGATGCCCTTGTGGTATTTGCACAAAATGGTGAGGCTTTACGCCGGGAGCAGGGTTATCCCATTCGCCTGATCAACCCGGGCTGGGAAGGCAATACCTGTATTAAATGGCTGCGCCGCCTGGAAATTGGCGATTCACCCTATTATCAACGCGAAGAAACTTCTAAATATACTGATTTGATGCCGGATGGCAAAGCGCGTGAATTTACATTTGTGCAGGAAGCTAATTCGGTGGTTACAACACCCAGTCCGGAAAACCCGCTCAAGGGTAAAGGTAAATATTGGCTGGAAGGGCTGGCGTGGTCTGGTCGCGGCAAAGTCAAAGCGGTTGATGTTTCCTTTGATGGTGGGATCAACTGGCGCCCGGCGCGTTTGACCGGAATGATTGAGCCTCGTGCATTAACCCGTTTTGGAGTGGAATGGGACTGGGATGGCTCACCGGCGCTGATTCAAAGCCGTTGTATTGATGAAACCGGCTATGTGCAACCCACTTATACCCAATTGCGCGCCGTGCGTGGTTCAAGTTCCATTTATCACAAAAACGCTATTCATACCTGGCGTTTGCATGCAGACGGGAGCGTCACTAATGTCCAGGTTTCCTAAGGTGAGCAAACTAAAGGTATTAACCCTGATGTTGTTACTGGCTGCGGTGTCTGCAACAACTGCAGTCAACGCTAAATCTAAAGGTGTTGGTCATTATGGCTATGGCAAAGCCGCCAGTACAGAAGAAATTGCTGGTTGGGATATTGATATTCGTCCGGATGGGCGTGGCTTACCAGCGGGTTCCGGTTCGGTCGAAGACGGCGAAATACTGTATGAAGATCAATGCGCTTCCTGTCATGGTTCCTTCGGTGAGGGCGTTGGTAAATACCCGGTTCTGGCGGGTGGTGAAGGCACTTTAACCGAAGAACGGCCCGAAAAAACTGTGGGTAGCTTTTGGGCACACACATCAACCCTGTTTGATTACATTCGCCGGGCGATGCCATTTCCACAGCCGGCATCGCTCAGTGATGATGAAACATACGCGATTACAGCCTATGTACTGTATTTGAATGATCTGGTTGAAGATGATTTTGTTCTCAGTCAGGAAACCTGGGATGAGGTAGCTGCATTGCCTAACCATTCCAATTTCGTAGCTGACCCACGGCCGGATACCCAGGCTGTGAGGTGTATGAAGAATTGTAAGAAAGCGGTTAAAATTGTTTCGGAGCCAACCATTTCAGCCGAAGAAGTAGCTGCAGCCGACGATACAATAGTAAAGTCCGACGCTGGAAACCAAAAAGGTGCAAGTGTTTATAATGGTGCCTGTGCCGCCTGTCATAATTTAGGTGTTGCCGGGGCTCCAAAACTTGGAGACAAGGCAATCTGGAAGGCCCGTCTGGCGCTAGGTGAGGTAACACTTATCAAGCATGCTATAGAAGGCTTTCAAGGTGATGCCGGGATGATGCCGCCAAAAGGCGGGCGCATGGATTTAAGTGATGAAGATGTCGCAGCGGCGGTCAGGTTTATGCTTGCCGAGGCTGAGTAAAGTTTTTTCTACAACATATTTATTTTTGAGGAGTTCTAAAATGAAACCATATAAATTGATTATTAGCGCAGCTTTTGCAATGGCTGTAGCCCCGCAGGCATTAGCCGATGAAGGCCTAGATACCTATAAAGCCGCTTGTACCGCCTGTCACACACCGGGTATTGCCGGTGCACCGAAAACCGGTGATGCGACGGCCTGGAAAGATCGCCTTGCCAAGGGTGAAGAAACTCTGATCAAAAATGCCGTCGAAGGTTTTACAGGCGATACCGGCTTCATGCCACCTAAGGGTGGGCGTATGGATCTCTCTGATGAGGCGGTAGCTGCAGCAGTGAAATACATGATTGCAGAAGCCACTAAATAATATGCTACGGGTATTTGAATCTGTGAATAACTTGCTGCTGACCGCTGGCATTGCCACCGCACTATTACTGGCGACAGGCCTGGTAGACGCCCAAGAGGGTGCCATTGCTGACAATAGCGTGGAGGCTGAGTTGGCAAAGCGAATCGAGACTGGTCGTGGAGTTTTCGAAACTCGCCGCAAAGGCAACTGCCTTTCCTGTCACCTTGTGATCGGTAGCGAGCTGCCCGGAAATGCTGGCCCGCCATTGATTGGCATGCAAGCCCGTTGGCCGGATAGGGAAGCCCTGAAAGCTCAGATTTATGACCCGACCCTGCGCAACCCCGATACCATCATGCCCCCTTATGGTCTTCACCGGATGTTAACCGATGAAGAACTGGATGTGCTGGTCGATTATGTTCTTTCTCTATAAACTCGACAGAGCTTGTTGCCATTATTTGTGAGGTATTCTATGGAAGTTTCAACTACTCGCCGCGGCTTTATCAAAGGTTTGATAGCTGTCGGCACATTGCTGGCGTTACCAGCAACTCTACTGGCTGCTATGGTTCGCCCTAAAGCAGCATTTGGTTCAAAAGAAATTGATGCATCTCTCAAGTCATTGTTTGGTGATGCGAGTATTGAGGCCAGTGACAAGGTCTATTTGAAAGTGCCTGAGATTGCTGAAAACAGTGCCGTAGTGCCGATTACAATTACTACAGATATTGAAGATGTTGAATCCATCAGCGTAATTATCGATAAAAACCCCAATCCTTTATCAGCTAACTTTAAGCTGACTGATGCTGTTGCGCCAGAAGTATCTGCCCGGGTAAAAATGGGTCAGAGCTCGCCAGTTCGTGCGCTGGTTAAGGCCAAAGGTAAAGTTTATTTCACCACCAAAGAAGTCAAAGTGACGATCGGCGGCTGTGGCGGTTAATTCAGGAGATTCAGGATAGTGGAAGATAAAAGTGTAAAAGTTCGCGGCAAAGTCAAAGACGGCGTTGCTAAAGTAAAAGTGCTGATTTCTCATCCAATGGAAACCGGTACCAGACGGCATGCAGACTCCGGTGAGTTGATTCCGGCAAAATATATTGAAGAGGTGGTCTTCAGCCATAACGGCAAAGATGTGCTGACAGCATACTGGGGTGCCTCAGTTTCGAAGAACCCGTACAGTGCTTTCAAAATCAAATCTGCGACTGTAGGTGACAAAGTGGCTGTTCGCTGGAGCGACAACACCGGTACCAGCGGCGCCAAAGAAATCGCATTGAAATAAATTTTGCAACCCGGCTGATGAGCTACTCATCGGTCGGCATGAGGACAACCTATGAAGTGGACAAATCTAATCACCCTGTTGCTTGCAAGCATGATGGTGGCCTCGGTTCAAGCTGATCCGGAAACCGACCGTCAGGCATTACGGGATTTTTATCAACAAAAATTCCCCGATATCGACCTTGCAGAATTTAAAAATGGTGTTTATGCCATCGATTCTAAAATGCGAGAGCAGTGGTTGGAGATGGAAGATTTTCCAGCCTATGAAATTGCAATTGATGAGGGTGAAGAGCTGTATAACACCCCGTTCGCCAATGGCAAATCGTATGCCGATTGTTTCGGTGACGACCCTGGGGTAAAGCATAACTATCCCATGTTTGATCAAGCCAGAGGTGGCGTGGTAACGCTCGAAGTTGCCATTAATCAGTGCCGTAAAGAACATGGTGAGGCGGCACTTCCCTGGTTGGTTGGCGAGTTGGCAGAAATCAGCGCTTATATGGCCTATCAGTCACGCGGCAAAAGCATTGATATTAAGATCGATTCACCAGAAGCTATTGCAGCCTATGACGATGGCGAGCAGTTTTATTATACCCGTCGCGGGCAGTTGAATTTTGAGTGCAGCGGTTGCCACCAACAGAATGTTGGCAAGATGTTGCGTGCCGAGCGCACCAGCCCAACGCTGGGGCATACCACTCACTGGCCGGTTTACCGCGGGCGTTGGCAGTATGTGGGTAATATTCAAAAGCGCTTTCAGGAATGTAATATTCAAGTCCGCGCGGTACCCTTTGAGGCACAAAGTGAAACCTATCGTAATTTGGAGTATTTCCTTACTTATATGAGTAATGGTATGGAGCTTAATGGCCCGGGGAGCAGGCGATGAAAATCTTATGGATTTCAGGTCTGATAATACTCTCTGTTGCTGCTTGCGACTCTCAGGAAAAAGTCACAGAGACTGCGGTTGAACCTGCCGTGGCCGAAGTAGCCGCTGTGGTTGCAGTGGTAACACAAACACAGGACTTTGCCAGTTTAATGCAACAGGCGGAAGACCTTTATATGCAAACTAAAGTAGCTAAGCATGCTTGGTTAATTAATTTGGACCGCATCAAAGATGCGCGCCTTGCAGCAGAAAAAGGCGACATGGATACGGCAGTAGCCAACGCTGAAGAAGCTATCAAGTTATCCAGATTGGCGCTTAACCAGGCCGAATCAGAAAAAAGCCGGTGGCAGGCGCGCGTACCCCAATAGATCAGTTTTCAAACTAAAAACTTAACCGCGGTAGGAAAATATGGATCGTAGAGAATTTGTTGGCCTACTGAGTAAGGCATCGGTAGCCGGAATGTTACCCGGTGTTTCGGGCTGGGCAATGGCGGGAGAGAAGCTGCAACCGCCAATGTTTGGCAATACCCGCATCCTCCATTTCACTGATTGCCACGCCCAATTGCTGCCGGTGTACTTCCGCGAACCCAATGTCAATTTGGGCATAGGCCCTGCATACGGTAAGTTGCCGCATATTGTCGGTAAAAACTTACTTAAAAAAATTCCTGAAATAAAAACTCTGCGAGAAGCCCACGCCTACACTTATCTGGATTTTACTGCCGCCGCCGAGAAGTTCGGCAAAGTGGGTGGTTTTGCTCATCTGAAAACTCTGATTGATCAATGTCGTGGTGAAGCTGGCGCTGGCCGCTCTATTCTGATTGATGGTGGTGATACCTGGCAAGGTTCTGGTACTGCCTTATGGACGCGCGGTAAAGATATGGTCGAGGCCTGTAATATGCTGGGTGTTGATGTAATGACCGGGCATTGGGAATTCACTTATCAGGATAACGAAATCCTCGAAAACGCTAAATTATTTAACGGCGAATTCGTGGCTCAGAACATCAAAGCCAGCGAAGATGCTCTGTTTGATGGCATTGAAGTTTACGATGAAGACAGCGGCCATGTATTTAAGCCTTATGTGATCAAGGAAATGCAGGGCAAACGGGTGGCTGTAATCGGCCAGGCTTTCCCGTATACACCCATTGCAAATCCAAAACGCTTTATACCCGACTGGACATTCGGTATTCAGGAAGATGATCTGCAGGAGTTGGTAGATGATATCCGCAGCTCGGAAAAACCGGATGCGGTGTTATTGCTTTCACATAACGGTATGGATGTTGATCTCAAGTTGGCCTCGCGGGTCAGTGGTATCGATGCAATTATGGGCGGTCATACCCATGATGGCATGCCGGTACCCGTGGTGGTAGAAAACCCCGGCGGTAAAACTCTAGTAACCAATGCCGGCTCGAATGGTAAGTATCTGGCCGTGCTGGATTTGGATTTGGGTAACGGCAAGGTCAATGGTTTTAAGTATTCTTTATTGCCGGTGTTTTCGAATATTATCCCTGCCGATGCTGCGATGACAGCCTATATTGCCAAAGTCCGCCAGCCATACCTTGCCAAACTCAACGAAAAATTGGCAACCGCAGAAAACCTGTTATATCGCCGTGGCAATTTTAATGGCACATTCGACCAGGTGATTTGTGACTCACTCACCAATGTACTCGATGCCCAGTTCTCATTCTCACCGGGTTTCCGCTGGGGCACTTCGGTGTTGCCTGGCGAGGCAATTACAATGGATCGGCTGCTTGATCAAACCTGTATGACCTATCCGGAAACTTATGTTCGGAATATGAAAGGTGAACAAATTAAAGCCATTTTAGAGGATGTTTGTGACAATCTCTTCAACCAGGACCCCTACCGTCAGCAGGGTGGTGATATGGTGCGGGTCGGTGGTTTGACCTACACCTGTGAACCAAATGGCGCTTCACTGAATCGCATTTCCGAGATTCGCGATCTCAATGGCAAATTGATTGATGCCAATAAAGACTATAGAGTTGCCGGCTGGGCAACAGTAGGCAGCAAATCACCTGGCGAGCCGATCTGGGATGTGGTTGCCACCTATTTACGCGATAAAAAAACCATTAAAGTCGAAAAGCTGATAGAGCCAAAACTCAAAGGGGTTGCAGGAAACCCCGGATTGGCCGACTATCAGGGAGAGATTGTTTAGATTTTCACAAAATTGAGGTAATTCATGCAGAACATACAACCGCTAAAATATTTATCCGTATTGGTCTTATTATTGCTGCTCAGCTCAGCATTGTTTGCTGATGAAGATGAAACCCTGAATGAAGACAAACCCTTTGCCAAGGCTCACATCATTTTACAGTTAAGTGATGCTGATCCAAAAAAACAGGCCTTAGTACTCGATATAGCCAACAACCTAATCCGCCATTATGGTGGTGCCGATATGGCTGATATTGAAATTATTGCCTTCGCTTCAGGTATAGACCTGCTGTTTGAAGGCGGCTCCAATGAATCCCGAATCGCCAGCCTCGCGGCATCTGGGATTAAGTTTTATATTTGCATGAACACCGTTGACACCCGTGAGCGAAAAACCGGAAAACGACCCAAAATCAGCAAATCAGCAACCGGCGTACAAACCGGTGTAGCATTTCTAGTTGACGAAATTCAACGTGGATACACCCATATCAGGCCGTAGAATGAAAGCTCTAGCGGCCTAAAACAAACATCTTGTCATCTCGGCCCCGAGCTGAGATCTTATTAGCTATCGCAGCACTCTTCAAAAGATACCGGCTCAACAAACTACCGATCTCAGCTTGTTGGTTATATAGATATAATATTTTAATCTAATGGTTTTGCAAGAAAAACATTACTATTCATTTCTCTTTAATGCAGTATGCAAATATCCCATATCCACTTATTGGTATATGTAGATACGACATATGTAAAATATTAATCATCTTGAAAGTTGAAGTGAATTGTTATGAATAAAGTCTGCCCTGTTTCCTATGTGCAAGTGAACGAAAGAGTCGCCCAGTTAAATGCTGTTCTGGTCATAATTACCATGCTGGTATTCGTGTTTACCCCATTTAAATTTCTAGTAGTAATCCTGAGCGTCGATTTTCTTTTACGAGGTTTTGTTAATCCGGCCTACAGCCTCTATAGTGCCATCAGTAAAACCATTGTGCGCAGCCTCAAAATCAAGCCATTAATGGTGAACGCAGACCCGAAAGTGTTTGCCGCCAAGATTGGTTTTTTGTTTGCCAGTAGTATAGCCATTACCTATTTTCTGAGTTATCAGGGAATCAGTCTGGTACTGATATCAATATTGGTGTTGTTTGCAGCACTAGAAGCCATCTTTCGGTTTTGCCTTGCTTGTAAAATTTATCCCTATATATACCGGATTAAACAACGGTAAATCGAAATGCTTATTCATTTCAGCACTCATGCACATCAATCCGGAGTCTTTCGCTTTACTGCGGACTGGTTTAATATCTAATATTAACGATCCAGAGAACGAGAGGGTGAGCATGAATAAAATTTTCACAATAATTGGTTTTGTACTGTTTGCGGTGTTACCAGCTACTGCCAATACGACTTCAACCGGTAACGATACTAGTCTCTCGAATAAATGGCGAATTGAGGTCAGTGAAGGTGCTAAATCGACTGGCACGATGGTTTTTCGGATTACTCCAAAGGAGCAACCGGCCGTTGAGGTGAGGGTGGATATTGAAGGTGGCACCCGGGAAAACAAAGTTGCGGTGCGCATTCGCGATGCCTTTCGCGCGCAACTACCAAAAAAGGCTTTTCATATAGAAAGGGATGATGGCGAGGATGTGCTGGTGAAAAAACGGCATAAGGCTCCGCGTTTTGCGCTTTCTCTGGTCAGCAGCAATGTCAAAGCCGTGCGAATTCACATCGAAAAAGAGTAACAGCCCGTAACCTATCAGGTTAATCGTTTACGCGTGGGCATAAATACTGCGGAACCTGCTTCAAGCTTGTCCAATACAACACATTTTATTGTATGAAACAGTTGTAAATTTGTTGTTTCCTGCTATCTTGATGCGATGAGTAAGCATTCAAAATTAGAAAAAGCCCAGTCACGATCAAGCAGCTACGCAGAATGGCAGGAGACTGCTGCTGAACTGGATAAACTGGATGGCAAAGACCTCTGGCGAGAGGATCCGAAATCAGAGGATTATGACTATCGGTTGCTGGCTTCTAGGCGGCGTTTATTCCGTGGCCTGCGTCGCAAACAGGATTTTAAACAGTTGGTTTTCCGCCTGCGTGAAGAATTACATGGCAATATCGGCAATATGGCCAACCCGGTGCTCTACCAGCATGCTCGCTGTGGCACTAAAACCCTGATTAATGAATACCTGGATGAAATTACCGCCTGTTTAGAGCTGTTCACCGAGAGTGAAGTTAAAGCCTTTCCGCCGATACTCAAACGCCGCTTCCTGAAACGCGCTGCACGCAGTTTCGGGCGCTCTGCATTGTTACTTAGTGGTGGCGCCTCGCTAGGATTGTTTCATTTGGGTGTTATTCAGGAACTACAGGCGGAAAATGTATTGCCCCGGGTGATTACCGGTTCGAGTGCCGGTTCCATCATCGCAGGCATGCTGGCCACCCACACAGGGGATGAGCTTTCGGCACTACTAGAGCCGGGTTATGTGGAGTTTGAATGGAGCAAAATGAGTGGTTTTGTGGATATTCTAAAGGGTAAAGGCGTGCTGGATGCCAAGCAATTGTTAAAATCCATTAATCATACAATCCCGGATATGACATTCCTTGAGGCCTATAAGCATACTGGTCGGATTCTAAATATCTCGGTATCACCGGCTGAGTCTAATCAGTTCCCGCGCTTGCTGAATTACTTAACTTCGCCCAATGTGCTGATTCGGCGAGCTGCGTTAGCCTCATCTGCAATTCCCGGGATATTCCCATCAGTTCAGCTTCGGGCGAAAAACTTTGCCGGTAAATCGGTAGTTTATATGCCGCAAAACCGTTGGATAGATGGTTCTGTACATAATGACATCCCCAAGGAAAGGGTTAATCGCCTGCATAATGTAAACCATTATATTGTCAGCCAAACGAACCCGCATGTGGTTCCTTTTATGAATGAGGAGGTAAAAGAAACCGGACTGCTACCCTTTATTCAGGATGTAGTTCTCAAAGCGCCGTTAGTTCAAGTTGAACATTTTCTTGAAAAAATCCATCAACACTTTGATATTCCCGGCTTAAGTTCGGTGATTAAAAAAGCGCATGCCTTGATCAGTCAAAATTACAGCGGTGATATTACAATATACCCGGCTAAGCAACTCAGCCGAGTTGGCAGTGTTCTGACAAACCTTACCCCTGACCAAGCCCAGGAGATGATGCTGGAAGGGCGACGGGCTACCTGGCCTAAAATTGAAAGAATTCGCAATACCACTCAAATTAGCCAGGTCTTTGATGCCAGCTTGAAAAAAATGAGCCAGACTTACCGTTATGTCCCACGCTGAAAGCGTCGGTTTTTCCTCAATCAGATAAAAATTACTCCGGCTTAAGCATCAACACAAATACGAAGTCGAGGACTTTCAAGATTAGGCAATCCATCCTGCGCTGCAAGATTGCGAATTGCAATGCCAAGATTCCGAATATTCCCTCGACCTACACTGGGTTATATTAAACATATAAATACAAACCTTTACATTCCAGCTAAATAACTGTAAATTCATCATCTAATATAAGTTAATTATAATATAAGAACATTCAAAAGAATGTCAGCAATCATCCATTAACGCCATTTAAACATGAGGTTATACATGCAGCAAATTCAGTGGGGTTGGTTAAAAGGAGGGCTTGTACTGGGGGCGGTTTTCTTGCTTGCAGTTATTTTGGTCAAGCCTATTGGGGTTTCAAGCCAGTTTGTTATCTTCGATGGAATTATCTGGAATATGTTTTCAGATGATGTCGTTCAGGTCGATGAAACCAGCCAATCAGGTTATAGCAGCAAAAATGCCTATCTTGATAAAAACGGTGGTAAATACGCTGAAAACATAGAAAACCCCTGGAATTACGGTTTTATTTTCGTACTGGCGATGATTGGTGGCGGGGTGCTCTCAGTAGTGTTGCAAAAACCCAAGATTTCCGAGGAAGACAAATCCGCACCTAAGGTGTTTCGTGAGTCGGGACATGGAAACCGCTACCTGGTCGCGTTTACCGGCGGTGTGCTGGTTTTATATGGTGCTCGGCTAGCCGGTGGTTGTACCAGCGGCCATATGATGAGCGGAATGATGCAGACTTCCCTGAGCGGCTATTTATTCGCTGCTGGGGTTTTTGGTGCGGGAATACCCGTGGCTATATTCTTCTACAGAAAATCTGCAAAAGGAGCGCAGTAACATGACAGTTTTCCTAGCGATATTAGTGGGTGGTTTATTCGGTTTTGTTCTGCATAGGGTGGGCGCGGGTAATCCGCAAAACCTGATCAATATGCTGCGTCTGCAGGACCTGCACCTGGCGAAAGTTATTTTGCTGGCCATTGGTTTTAGTAGCCTGATCTTATTTGCACTGTTGGCGACCGGTATGATTAATGAAGCCCATATCGATATTAAAGCGGCCTATACCGGCGTAATTATCGGTGGCTTAATCTTCGGTATCGGTTTTGCCATTGCCGGCTATTGCCCGGGCACTTGTTTGGTGGGTGTTGGTAGTGGCCATAAAGATGCGCTGGTGTTTATTTTCGGCGGATTGCTTGGCGCCATCCTCTATACCCTGTCTTATGGTGGGCTGGTGGATGCCTTCCCGGCAATATTTTCCAATCTGGCTGGTGGTGAAGTATCAGTGGCGAACACCGGTGCAGAATTTAGCGGTCTCAGCGGTAGCCTACCGGCATTTGCGGTTGCGGGCGCCATCGCAATTGTGTTTATGCTGGGTGCATGGATGTTGCCAAAGCGGTTTAATATTTAAGCGCTAAACACGGGTCAATAAATGCCCCGCCGGAGTCAAATCCGCGGGGTTTTTTATTGCTGGTAGCTAGCCTAGATTACAGAAAAAGCACTGCAAAGAACGAGCGATGCTTTTATAATTACACCTGAAACTGAACCTCAACCTAAAAGAACTAAAACTTATCCATGACAAATGACTTGTCCTTAATCAGTATTACCCAAGCAGAGCAGCTTATTGGGGATGCACTTTCTGCCTTGCCAGCTGTGCCGGTGCCATTAGCACAGGCGGCTGGCAGAGTGCTTCGTCAGGAGGTGGTTGCCGAGCGCGATCAACCGCCATTCGACCGGGTAATGATGGACGGTATTGCCATTGATAGCTCAGCTATTGCTGCCGGGCTACGCCAATTCACGCTGGCCGGTACCCAGTCGGCTGGTGATATTCCACTGGTGTTGCCCAATAACCACAGTTGTATTGAAATAATGACGGGTGCGGTGTTGCCAATAGGCTGCGATGCGGTTATTCCTGTCGAAAGAATTTCTATTAGCGCAGACCAGGCTATCCTCGAAGATGGCCTGCAAGTTGGTCGTGGTCAGCATATCCATCCGCAGGGCTCAGACTATCTGCAAGCGGCAAGTCTGCTCGCGGCAGGGTGTTTAATCCGCGCCCCGGAGCAGGCTGTTCTTGCCTCCTCCGGGGTCACAGAAGTTTTGGTAAGCCCGCTATTAACGGCCGGAATAATTTCTCCGGGCAATGAGTTGGTACAGCCGGGTGAGCCAATTGCAGCGCACCAGATTTGGCGCTCAAATGACCTAGCGGTTGCCGCCGCGTTGGCCTCGCGTGGTGACCTGAGTACAATTTGTTATCCGGTAGCCGATGACCGCGACAAAGTGGCTGCACAGATAAAAACGGTGCTTGCAGAAAATGATTGTTTAATTTTATGCGGCGCGGTGAGCAAGGGAAAGTATGACTTTGTACCGGCGGTGCTGGCCGAATGCGGGGTTCAGAAGGTATTTCATCGAGTGGCGCAGCGTCCGGGAAAACCTTTATGGTTCGGTGTTTCTGCCAATGGCAAGCCGGTATTTGCACTGCCGGGAAATCCAGTATCAGTACTCGCCTGTACCGCCCGCTATGTAGTGCCAGCACTCGATATTTTGCGGGCGGCAAAAAACCTGACCCGCTATCAAATACCACTCTCGAAGGCCATTGATTTTGACTCCGCGCTCGGCTGGCTACTGGCCGTGCATTTGACAGTAAGCGAGGACGGTGAGCTGGCCGCAGTGCCACAGCTGACCAATACCTCAGGCGACTTTGCCGGGCTTTCCGGCGCCGATGGTATTGTAGAACTACCCGCTGCTCAACAGCATTTTCCGGCAGGCTATAGAGCCGCATTTTATCCTTGGGGTGGTGCGGTATGAATCAGCATAGTAGCGAACTACTCGACCATTTTGGCCGGCCTTTGCGGGATTTGAGAATTTCGGTAATGGATCGCTGTAATTTCCGCTGTCCTTACTGTATGCCGGAAGATGCCCCCGAGCCTGATTTGAATTTTCTAGAGTCACCGACGCGATTAAATTTCTCTGAAATTATTCGGCTGACGCGAATATTTGCCGCACTAGGGGTGCATAAATTAAGAATTACCGGCGGTGAACCGCTACTGCGTAAAAACCTTGATGAATTGGTTGCAGGTTTAACCGCTTTGCCCGGAATCAATGATGTCGCCTTAACCACTAATGCCTCGCTGCTGGACCGGCATGCACTAGCGCTTAAGCGGGCAGGTCTGGGACGGGTTACTGTCAGTCTGGATTCGATTAATCCAGAAGTGTTTCAACAAATGACGGGTCATCGGGGTAGTGTTGAACAAGTGCTTGCTGGGATTGATGCAGCACAGGCCGCCGGGCTTATGCCGATTAAAATCAATGTGGTAGTGCAACGGGGCGCAAACGATCATACCTTGCTGGAATTGCTGGAGCATTTTCGCGGAACCGAAATAATTGTCCGCTTGATAGAGTATATGGATGTTGGCAATCTGAATCACTGGAAGCCGGAGAACACGGTAAATTCTACTGCGTTGGTGGAGATGATTTCGCAAAAATGGCCGCTCAAGCCGCTGGATGAAAATTACCATGGTGAAGTTGCCCAGCGCTGGTCTTATGTTGATGGCAAGGGCGAGATAGGGTTAATCTCTTCAGTCAGCGAACCTTTTTGTGGCAGCTGTACCCGCACTCGGCTATCTTCAGACGGGGTGTTATATAATTGCCTTTTCGCAACTCAGGGCTTGGACTTACGCAGCCCGATGCATGAAGGGCTTAACGATGAAGACCTGGCAGAAATGATTACTGAGTCCTGGCATATGCGCAGGGATCGATATTCCGAGGTGCGTAGTCAGGCGAGTGTCGCGCGCTCCAACAAAGTTGAGATGTACTATATTGGCGGGTGAATTGATGGATAAGAATTGGTGGATAATATGTTTAGCCATTTAAATAAAGACGGCCAGCCGGGCATGGTAGATGTAGGTCAAAAGGCGGTAAGCCGCCGAACCGCCCATGCGCGATGCACGCTTGAGCTACCGAAAATTCTCGCAGATGCTCTGCGTGCCGGAGGTTTGCAGACTAAAAAAGGTCCATTGGTGGCGACCGCAATAATTGCCGGAGTGATGGCTGCGAAAAACACTCCCGGACTGATTCCCCTGTGCCACCCCATCCCGCTGGATGATTGCAAAATCAGCATTGAACAAAACGCTGATGGCAATTTACAGATCAATGCCATTGTGGTCGCAAATTACCGCACCGGGGTAGAAATGGAAGCCCTGACTGCCGTCAGCGTGGCTGCCTTGACGGTTTATGATATGTGCAAGTCGGTGACCAAGGGCATCGTTATCCGCGACACCCGCCTAATCGAAAAGCGCGGCGGTAAATCTGACTTTACTAGCTCCAATAGCAATGAAAAAACTGATGAGTAAACCGGCTGAAATCTATGGGTTAATCCTTGCAGGTGGCGCAAGCCGGCGCATGGGCCATGATAAAGCGGTCATCGACTATCACGGTCAACCGCAAATCCGTTGGGCCTATGAACTCCTGCAGCGACATCTGCCGCAGGTGTTCGTTTCGGTACGCGCTGAGCAGGAAAAAGAACCAGTACGCGCAAGCTTGCCGCAAGTCCACGATCTGGGAATCAGCCGTGGCCCGCTGGATGGTATTGTCTCAGCAATGCAAACTCATCATCAGGTGGCCTGGCTGGTGGTGGCCTGTGATCTGCCGTGGCTTGCGGATGCTAGCATTGAACACTTGCTCGCCAAGCGTGACCCTCAATCAATGGCAACAGCCTTTGCCAGCGTGCATCATCCGGGCTTGCCCGAACCCCTTTGTGCTATCTGGGAGCCGGCCAGTCGAACAGTTATTGATGAGGCTGTCGCTAGCAACCGTCATTGTCCGCGCAAAATACTAATCAATACTAATATCCGGCTGACTGAACAACTCGACCCGCGCTCAATGGACAATATCAATCACCCGCAGGAACTGGAAGACATCAGGAAACAAGCATGAAGTTAACTATCGAATATTATGCCCAACTCAGGGATGAAGCCGGTTGCAGTAAGGAAACTATAGAAACCCGCTGCAACAATCCGGCAGCCTTATTCACCGAGCTAAATAGTCGCCATGGTTTTAGTCTTACCTCCGCGCAACTGCGGGTGGCAATCAACGATGAATTTGCCAATTGGGATAGCCCCTTAGCAGAGAATGACAGGCTGGTCTTTATGCCACCGATGGCAGGTGGCTAGCACTACCATGTTTGCTTTAGTCGAAAATCCTACAGATATCGCCCGGCTTCAACATGATCTTAGTGACCGGGCAGCAGGCGGTTTTGTTGCTTTCGAAGGCTGGGTCAGAGACCATAATGATGGCCGCCAGGTATTGAAACTCGCCTACCAAGCCTATCCTGCCTTGGCTGTGAAAGAAGGTGAAAAGGTAGTGGTCGAAGCCCTGGATAAATACGATATTATCAAAGCAGCCTGTGTGCACCGTACCGGGATGTTGGAGATTGGCGAGCTGGCCGTTTGGGTTGGCGTATCCTCAGCACATCGCGAGGCTGCCTTCGCTGCTTGCCGCTATATTATTGATGAAATTAAAGTGCGGGTTCCGATCTGGAAGAAAGAATATTATATTACCGGTGACTCCGGCTGGGTCGATTGCGAGGCCTGTGCCAAGCACGGCCATATTCATGCACACGAGGAGCATAAATAATGAAAGCTTTGTTTTTGACTTTGATGATGACTTTAATTTTATCGTTGAGCGGCATCAGCACTGCCGCTGAAATCAGTTTACAGGTGCTAGGTTCTGGCGGCCCCGTTGCTGATGACGCACGCGCATCTTCAGGCTATGTTATTGGTTTGCCCGACGGCGGTTATATCCTGATAGATGCCGGTGGTGGGGTGTTTCAGCGTTTTGGCGAGGCTGGCCTGAACATGGATGATCTGGAGTTTATCGGTATTAGCCATTTTCATACGGATCATTCCAGTGATTTACCGGCGCTGATGAAAAGCGCCTATTTTGGCGATAGGAAGAGAACACTAACCATTGCAGGCCCGTCTGCAGCAGGTAAGTTTCCCGGCCTGAACGACTGGTTGTCCGCGTTGTTTGCTCCGGGCAAGGGTGCGTATGCCTATTTATCCGGTTACATCGATGGGGACGCAGCACCTTTTGCTTTGTTACCGATTGAAGTCCCAATTACAGCAACACAAGCTGTTGAAAAGGTGAGCTTTGAAGCCTTCAGCATTACCACAACGCCAGTTCCTCACGGCCCGGTGCCCTCATTAGCGTTTAAGATTAGTGTTGGAAATCTCAACATAGTGATTTCCGGTGACCAGAACCTGAGTGATTCGGCGTTTGTCGAATTTGTGCGCAATGCCGACTTGTGGATTATGCCTATGCCGATTCCTGAAGGCGCTGGGCGTATTGCTCGCAACTTACATGCTACTCCATCAGAAATTGCTAAGGTTGCCGCCCAAGCGGGGGTGAAAACTCTGCTAGTAAGTCACTTTATGGCACGCAGCCTGGCTGATCTGGATAAAAATATAGCCTTGATAAAAACACAATATACGGGGGCGTTGTTGGTGGCTGAAGATCTGAAGAAATGGCGTTTTGATCTTCAATTACCGCAACAAGGTTGGGTTTTTGCAGTACCAACTCCGGTAAAATAGGTTTCGTTGTCGGCTCGGGGAATTCGATAGGAGATACCGGCTCGTGAGCCGGTATGACAACTATTTTGTGGGTCGTGCTGAGTTACTCGGCTTCAAAGGCCTCGCGAATCAAGCCCAATACACGGATGGCTTCATCCCGGTCTTTTTTACTTAGCTTGCTGAATTTTTCTTTCATCCAGATAATCTGGCGGGGAAATTCGGTGTCGAATAAACGCTCACCACGACGGGTCAGACGAACCATAATGCGGCGACGGTCGTGTTTATCTGTGCGCCGCTTAACCAGTTTCTTGCCTTCCAGGCGATCAATAATACCGGTTAAAGTGCCTTTGGTAATCAGAGTTTTATCGCCGATTTCTTTGAAGGTCATGCCCTCGGTATTCCCCAGCGTGAAGATAACATCGGCCTGTGGTTGAGTTAGACTACTGCCAGACAGGCGAAAGCCGTCAGCAGAATAGTGTGAGAATGCTTGATAGGCGCGTACCAGTTCCCGCATTAGCGGCATAAATGTTTGTCTGGCGGCATTTTTTGATGTGATTTCAACCATTGTTCTGTCCTTTACTGTACTAATTGTTGACATTATCTTTAGTATCAATATGTCCTGTCAATCAAAACAACACATTTTGGGAAAATATATATTTCCGCATGGTTCACAATGACAGTAATTAAATAGTCATTGGAATCACTGCCCGTATGGTATATAAATAAGTTATGCAAAAAATATATTTCATTACTAACCGAAACCCGAATAATATAAACAAGCCAACTGGCTTTGGGCGCTATTTTAATCCCGATGGGATGGCTTGTCTGCGTTTTGGTAGCGCCCAAAAAAAGGCCGCAAAAATTACTATTTCAACGGCTGCGGAGAAGTTACAAATCAATGCTGCGGGTACAGCTGAAGACTCCGAATACTGTCGCTACGGATCACAGCAGGTGTTTGCTGAGTTGCAGAAAAGCATGCGTGAGCAGCAGCGCGATACGCTGATTTTTGTACATGGTTATAACCATAGTTTTCGGGATAGTTTGCGTAACGGCTTTGAGCTGGCTAAGCAGTTCCCGGAGATGAACATTGTCGTATTTTCATGGCCATCTGATGGCTCAATGCTACCCTGGCTGGCATACTCTAACGACCGGCATGATGCCGCGGCTTCCGGACCAGCGTTGGCTCGGGGATTACTAAAACTCACTGATTATCTCTGTGATGTCAGCAAGGACACAGATTGCGGCCAGCGAATTCATTTGTTAGCACACTCAATGGGTGCCTATGTCTTACGCCATTCGCTACAGTATTACCGCAGCCAGACGGCTCGCTTAAGCCGGATTTTAGAGCAGATAATTCTTATTGCTGCAGATGAAGACAGTGATGCTTTTGAGTTTGATTACAAACTAAAAACTTTGCCGCAATTGGGTGAGAAAGTCAGTGTTTACTATAATCGGCAGGACCGCGTAATGGCGCTTTCAGACCTGAGCAAAGGCAATCCCGAGCGTCTGGGTCAGGCGGGTCTGCAACTACCATTTAATGTACCGGCAAAGGTTTGCCAGATCGATTGCTCGCGGGTCGTAAGCGGCATAGTAGAGCACAACTATTATCGTGAAAACCAGTGGGTGATTGCCGACTTGCAGGCTGTTCTTGCTGGTGAGGATGCCGGTGAAATCAGTAATCGCTATTTCCAGCAGGATCTGCACAGCTTTGTTTTGAAGAAATCGAAAAAATCCTGAACCGACATTGCCGCAATAAACATACCGTTGCTATTTGATCCCTAGGGCGGTCTCAAGGTGTGCAATCAGCGCTTCGGTATCGCGCCGCCCAATCAGCTTGCTTGCAAGGCTGTGTTTTTTGCCCTGTTGATCATCCAGAAATAAGTCATAGTATTTGGTATTACCGGAACTCATATTTGACTTGACCCAGATTTTTTTTACCTGGAAGCTTGGCAGCCGCAGTTTTTCTTTCAGCTTGAACCAGCCGCTACTGGCAATAATGTTGCCATTTTCCAGTCGAATTTCAGAGCGTTTAAACAGTAGTGACAACATACCCCAGAAAGTTAATACCCCAACCAGTGCAAACACTCCACCAAACCAGGCTTGGCCGGATATTATGATGGCTAAGCCTACTCCGCCAAATACCAAACCGAAGATAAACAGACCAAAAATAAGGCTTTTATGTCTGGCAGCCGGGAAATGGTATACACCCCCGTTAATTATGGCCCCGCTACGAGTCGGATCACCGGCAGCCCCGGTTTCCGCCTTTAGTGAAGCAACAGGCTCTTCGGCTGAATTTAGCTCGGCTACAAAGCCGGTATCAAATACAGGTAACTCAAAACTTGCCTGATAATCAACCCCGGGAATATCACTGCTGATATCCATGCGCCAGAAAACACTGCTCTTAGCTGTTGGCTCGCTGGTTTCAGGCTGATCAGCCGGAAGCTGAAAACGAATAGGAACCAGTCGGTAAGTGCCTGCATCCGCAATAATAATTCGTTGATCACCCTGCCAGAGAATGCTCTCACTTGTGTTGCTTTTATTGCCGCTGCGGGTGGTTGTTTTGCGGATGCAGTCTAGGCGAATGTTCAATTCAGAGCCTGCCGGTACATCGGCGGGTAGCTGTAAGTTTGCTGTGAGTTGGCCACCCAGGTCGATAGGTACCCGCTTGAGGATGAGCACACTGTTACCGAAGCGATAGTGCTGACGCCACAGCTGGATTGCCCATACCGCCATACCAATACCCACCAGCGGGAACAGCGCTGCAACCAGTACAATAGTGTTCCCGCTGGCAAATTCCTGAGGAATAATAAACCAGATGGGTGAGGATATCAGGTTCCAGAAGAGCGCAAAAAAGGTCGCAAACCAGCGGGTTGCACCAGTCTGAGATTGCAGTTGATTTTGTTGCCACTGCGGACGCCACTTCCAGGGTGCTTCAGGGTGGCGCTGTTGTAACTCACGAACTTGGTTTTCTCGTTTGAGGTTGTATTTACCGTAGAAATAAAATCCAGCACCAGCACCAGAAAAAATCAGCATAAAGAGCACTTTAAAAGCCACCAGCGGCCAACGCACAGTCTTATACAATACGGCCTCAGTGGGATTATCAGGATTGACCCAGGCGGTAAATGCGTTTTGCTGGTTTCTGTAGCGGTTTAATTCGCGGTAAGCATCCTCGTGAAAACTGCCAATATTATCGGAGCCCTTACTAAAGCCCACTTGATCATTGCTGTAGTTTTGCCCGTTAAATTGATAGTTGTAGCGGGCTACTGCTTTATAAGTGTCGCTATCATCACCGCGTTGGGTTATAAGTTCGGTGGAGACAATTGTGCTTGGCGTTGCTACCCAGTCGCGAGCATCAAAAACCTGATAAATATTCATCACGGCCATTCCCCCCGGTACTAAACCGGCGAAAAAAAACACCGCGGCGAAGAGTGTCATACAGCCCTTGCCGGATTTTTTTTCAGTATTTTTCATATCAATCAAAATGGTATCTCAAGCGCGTGACAAATAAAATCCATCATTGGTTCGCAGTCTTTATAGGTTTCTGCCACTTGATCAACAAAGTCGGCTTTGCCGGAAACCGCTGGTTTTACTTCGTGCATAATAAAAAAACTCTTGCGGCGCAGGTCTTCAATCTGTGGGTGGTCTTTAGCGATTCCCCGAGGTGCAGTTTTTAAGCCTTTACCCTGAATGCCGCCATAGGCAATAATTTTATTATTATTTTTTACCTGCGCCCAGGCTGCTGGGCTATCCATAATAGTGTCACGAATAGCCATCAACTTGGGTGCCGGTGGTACCCATATACCACCGCCAAAATAAACTTTGCCCGGCTCAAGGTGTAAATAGTAGCCAGGCGCATGAGCATCTTTACCCTGCTCGTGGCGAAAATGGAATGCGGCATGCTCCTTATACGGGCTTTTGTCGTGCGAAAACCGCGCATCCCGATAAATACGGAACATTGAACCGCCCATTAATTTGGGAATAGCGCGATAATGCGGCGCCAACTCTGCCAGCGGCGCCTGCATAGCTCGAATAAATTCTAGCATCGGCGCGACTATTTGTTGTTGATAACGCGGTTTGTTGTCTAAAAACCACGGGCGGTTATTATTTTTCGCTAACTCGCGGAAAAATCTAAAAAAGGCGGGTTTGAAGCCGGTAAATGTTTGCGTGTTCGCCATAGAAAGAAATAATAGCTTGCGCGACACAAATTTGCTATCTTGCAGATGGGGTAAATTTACCAATTAGCGGGAGTCGGGCCGGAATTCAGTGTGTTTTTAATTACCCGTTTGAACTCATAGCCGGTGGATTGACTTTGCCCCGAATGGCATGACCATTAATAATAAGAGTCTCCTGCAGTCATTCTGTTCGTTTCATCGCCTGTTCTCTCGGTGTGTGTGAAACCGGGCATATTATTTGCTACTAACAACTACTAATATTGAGGTTGACATTTTCCCTAGGGGGGGGGGTACTATTTGGTGGTCTTTAACCTATAAAAAAAGAGAGAGATCCCATGAGTAAATTTAAATTTCTACCCACCACAGCTGTGTTTGTTCTTATGCTATTATCAACGGGAGTTGTTTTTGCTGATAGTGATGAAGAGCCTGCTGTAGAGCTTCCACGGATGGTGGTTAATGGCCAACCCATACCTCCTATGAGTTGGGCGGATTTGCAGATGCTTATAGCGAGGTTACAGACCGGGGACAATGTGATCGGTGGTGGCGGTGGTGGATCTGGGGCTAGTGATGCGCAGGATGAAAAGGAAAAGTATTGTGAGCAATCAGGCCTTTTAAGCGATCTATTGCAAGGGGTGTTAACGGGTTCAGCAACTCCTATTACTGGCACTGCAGCTAGTGGTTATTCTATTGCCCAAGGGGCATATGATGCTTTTAAAACAATTATAGACGCAGCGTATAGAGATATTTTTTGGGTCTTCATCAGATCGAGTGGGTAATATTTACCTATCGAGGCCTTCAGGGTAAAGGTTTAGTCCGCCAAGATGGAAGTAAATGGCATTCCGGTAGCGCGCCTTATTGCGAAACCCTCGA
>JAKITK010000084.1 GCA_021648125.1 Lysobacterales bacterium | reverse complement strand
ATCCTGGCCGGCGGCGGATGTTGATCGGCGCAACCAGCGCCATTGGTGCGGTTGGAGTAGGTTTTGTTGCGGTACCGTTTATTCAGTCATGGATGCCCAGCGAAAGGGCTAAAGCCGTAGGCGCACCAGTAGAGGTCGATCTGCGTACCATCAAGCCTGACCAGATGATGAAAGTAATGTGGCGTGGGCAAACCATTGGCATTATGAATCGTAGTAAACGATTATTGGACAGACTCACTGGCCATGATGACTTCTTACTTGACCCGGCTTCCGCTGTGGTTGAACAGCAGCCTGAATTTGCCGTCAATGTGCACCGTTCAATAAAACCGGAATGGCTGGTGTTTAATATGCACTGCACTCATTTGGGTTGTATCCCGCAGGTCTTAGCTGAACCCGGTTCATATGCCTGGGAAGCAGATTGGCCCGGCGGCTTCTTCTGCCCCTGCCATAAGTCTAAATTTGACCTTTCCGGACGCGTATTCAAGGGTGTTCCTGCACCGACGAATTTGATCATTCCTCCTTATAGCTTTATTGATAACAACACCATAATTATTGGTGTAACTGGAGCAGCGTAATGGCAAAGCCGGCAAGTAATCTAAAAAAACACGGTCTTGAGCTCTTCAACTGGTTTGATAAGCGCCTGCCCATCAGCGATTTCTGGGAAGCCCATCTAGCGGGTTACTACGCACCTAAGAATTTCAATTTTTGGTATTTCTTCGGTTCGTTGGCAATGTTGATTCTGGTGATGCAAATCGTTACCGGTATCTTCTTAACCATGCATTACAAACCTTCCGCCGAGGAAGCTTTTGCCTCGGTTGAATACATCATGCGTGATGTTCAATGGGGTTGGCTGATTCGCTATATGCATACCACCGGCGCCTCGCTGTTTTTTGTGGTGATATATCTACACATGTTCAGAGGCCTGATGTACGGTTCTTACCGTAAGCCGCGTGAACTGGTCTGGATTTTCGGCATGCTTATCTATGTGCTGCTGATGGCAGAAGCCTTTTTGGGCTATATCCTGCCTTGGGGTCAGATGTCGTATTGGGGCGCACAGGTGATTGTTTCCCTGTTCGGGGCGATACCGAAATTTGGTGGCCTGCTGACCGAATGGATTCGTGGTGATTTTTTCATTGCTGATGCAACTTTAAACCGCTTCTTTGCCTTGCATGTTATCGCGGTGCCGCTGATGTTATTGATGCTGGTTGTGCTGCACCTGAGTGCTCTGCATCAGGTGGGTTCTAACAACCCAGATGGGATAGAAATTAAAGACAAAAAAGGTGCGGATGGCATACCACTGGATGGCATACCGTTCCACCCTTACTACACCGTTAAAGATATCTTCGGTGTCGGTGTCTTCTTGTTCATATTCGCCTTCATTATTTTCTTCTCTCCGGAATTAGGCGGTCTGTTCCTCGAACATGACAATTTTGTTCCGGCAGATCCTATGGTCACACCTATTCATATTAAGCCGGTGTGGTACTTTACCCCCTATTACGCAATTTTACGGGCTATTCCGGATAAATTAGCGGGTGTAATGGTCATGTTTTCCGCAATTGTTATGCTGTTTTTGCTCCCTTGGCTGGATCGATCACCGGTCAAGTCTATTCGTTACAAGGGATGGATCAATAAGACTCTGATGATCATGTTTGCGGTTGCATTCATTCGCTTAGGTATGTTGGGTATGGCTGAGGGTACCATCGCTGAAACTTACGAATCGAGGTTTTGGACTTTCATCTATTTTGCCTTCTTCGGATTGTTGTGGTTCTTCAGTAAGTATGAAAAAACCAAGCCTGTACCAGAGAGGGTAACCAAATGATGTCCTCCATTAAAATTAAAATCAAAATCAAGAGCAAAATAGTATTTGCTGCCGTATTGTTGTTGCTTTCTGTTTCGGTGCTAGCTGCCGGCGGCGGTGATTTCAAACAGGTCAATATTAATGTACACGATAAAAGTGCATTGCAACGGGGCGCTGTACTGTTTGTTAACAATTGCCTGAGCTGCCATGCTGCTTCTTACATGCGTTACAGCCGACTGGGTGAGGACTTAGGGCTCAGCGAAGACCAGGTGCGTGAGACCTTCCTGCCGGCGAATGCCAAAATCGGTGATACCATGACAGTCAGCATGACCGATGATGAAGCGACCGTATGGTTTGGCAATAAAGCACCGGATTTATCGGTTGTTGGTCGTTCCAAGGGTGCTAACTGGTTGAATGCTTACCTAACTTCATTTTATCAAGATGAGAATGGTGAATGGAATAACACCGTATTCCCCGATGTCGTCATGCCGCATGTGTTTTGGGAACAGCAGGGTATCCAGAAGGCCATATTCAAGAATGAGGAAGATGCTCACGGTTATAGCCACAAAGTATTTAGTCATTTTGAAACTGTTAGCGAGGGTAGCCAGTCAGCGGAAGAATATCAGAGTACGATTCACGATTTGGTAACTTACCTGATTTATATGGGTGAGCCTGCCAGAATTCAGCGGGAATCGATGGGTATCTGGGTTTTGTTGTTTCTAGCAATGTTTACCCTAGTAGCCTATATGCTTAAAGTTGAATACTGGAAAGATATTCATTAATACTACCTAGACCCTGCAAGTGATCGCACTCACTCAGTGCAAGCTCTTGCAGGATCTAGGTATTACATTATCCAGAAGTCGCACTGCTGTGATATCCTACTAAGTTGCCACGAGGTTGCAGGAATAGTGCAGCTTCGAATTTTATTAATCGGGAGAACTGCTCCATGACCACCCTTTATACCACTTCAACCGGGCTGGATAGCCATCGGGTCCGCTATGTAATGTCTAAAAAAGGCATCTGTGTCAATCTTATTGATGTGGAGATCGATTTTGAGCAGGCAGCTGATCTTCCCGAGCTCAATCCCTATAACGAAACTCCAACACTAGAAGATCGTGATCTCGTGCTTTATGGGGCGCGGGTTATTACCGAGTACCTTGACGAACGCTATCCGCATCCTCCCTTAATGCCGGTTGATCCGGTTTCCCGCGCGCGTTTGCGTCTGGTGCATTATCGCGTCATGCGCGACTGGTATACCCTGGCGCGGCAGATAGAAACTGCTAGTCAGAAAAAAGTTGATCAGGCACGCAAGCAGTTACGCGAGGCTTTAATTGCTGCCAATGAGTTGTTTGCGCTCCATCCCTACCTGATGCATACCGATGTTAGTCTGGTGGATTGTGCCGTAGTGCCCTTGTTATGGCGTTTGCCGGTCTACCGCATCAACTTGGATAACAAAGCCCCCGATGTGGAAGCGTATATGGAAACCATGTTTAACCGTGAGTCCTTCCGCGCCAGCTTGACTGAGGCTGAATTGGAAATGCACGGTATAATTACTTAATATAATCACTTAATTAAATTCAACTATAACCGGTCCGCACACTACGGGCCGGAAATAGCTTTTCTTGCTGATGCACTACCCGGTTTTATATGCCAAAACCTGAAATGACAACCAACCGACCTTACCTATTACGGGCACTGCACCAGTGGATCGTTGATAATGGTATGACCCCGCATTTACTGGTTGATGCCAAAGCCGATGGTGTTGATGTACCCGCTCAAGTGGTTCAAAACGACAAAGTCATTCTTAATATTTCGCCCAATGCGGTTCAGGGGCTGGATCTTGGGAATGAGTGGATAATGATGGATGCGCGATTTTCGGGTAAGCCCCATCAGCTATCAATCCCGGTAACTGCTGTGATCGCAGTGTATGCTCGCGAAAATGGTCAGGGCATGATGTTTACCGATGAGACCGATGCTCTGCAGCCGCCGCCGGAGCCTAACGGCAGTGATTCCCCGGCAAAACCAGATGGATCGCATCTTAAAGTCGTGAAATAGTCATTGCTGCTCATTTTTCGTGAAGATGAAAATGAGTGAGCGCAGTATGAGCAGCAACATAGATTTTGTCTTCCCAGCCCTCGATATGAACAAAAAAATACCTTCTCGGCCTACGAGCCGAGAGAACAGCGAAATTCATCATTTGTTGCTAGCCTGGTGAAATTTGGGGTATCTAAGCCGGCTAGTCGAAAGCAATCAGTAGCTTAATTACACGCCGGTGGAATCAAAATAGCAGCTACCAATCGCGCCTCACTCAAGAGTATGTTAAAAGTTCGACTGGCGGCGTGGGTGTCCATGGGTTCAACGCCGACACCGGCGTTTAACCAGTCGAGGTACTGCTTACGCGATGGGCGCAGCAAGGTATCCCCGGTGCCGATAAGTACCACATCCGGGTTGCTAAGCAGAGCAGACTCAATCAGGGGGTTAGTAATGTCTGCTAAGCATTTGACCTGTGGCAGCAGCATAACTTCGCTGCCTGTTAGCAGCAGTGTTTGTTGGTAGCATTGATCACCAATGCGGATTCCCTCAGCACCAATGCTGTGGATGGAAAGCAGTCCGGCTGATGTTGGGTGTCGAACCAGATCCATATAAATCTAAACTGGAATGGCTACCCGGGGTTTTTCCGGATTTCTGCGAAATAGGCAGGCAACCTGACCAATACTTTGCACGAGTTGAGCATTGCAAGTTTTATCAATCGTTTGCAGCCATTGTTCGCGCTGGGTTTTATCCCCGCGTAATTTAATTTTAATCAGTTCGTGATGTTCCAGTGCCAGCTCGATTTCTGCCATTACATTCTCGCTCAGGCCTTTATCTGCGACCATAACAACGGGGGTCAATTTATGGCAGAGTCCGCGTAAATAGCGGTTTTGTGATTTATTTAGTTTCATTACTTGCTGTCTCTGGTACTTTTGGGCTATTGGATATTTTCCTGTAAGCATGTATTTTAACACTTTGCTGTGGTGTTTTGCTTGAAAGCAGTAACTCGAAGGATGAACTTTTCTATTAATCTGAGCAATCAGAGGGTAGCGGTAATTAAAACAATGTAAAATAGCTATATGGCAAGAACCAAAAGCAGCAAACGCTGGCTGAACGAACATTTTGAAGACCACTGGGTTAAGCAGGCTCAACAGGCTGGGTATCGTTCACGAGCGGCTTTTAAGTTGATAGAAATTGACCAAAAAGACCAGTTAATCCGAGCTGGCATGGTGGTTGTAGATCTCGGCGCTGCTCCGGGTGGTTGGTGCCAGATCGTTGCCCCACTAGTGGGCAATAAAGGCTTGGTGTTTGCTCTCGATATTTTGCCGATGGCGGCGCTGCCAGGAGTTGAGTTTCTCCAAGGCGATTTCAGCGGAGATGAGTGCTTGCAGCAACTGGAAGAGATATTGCAAAAGTTTGGTGTCGGAAATGAAAGCAAGCGAACTGTAGACCTTGTATTATCTGATATGGCGCCCAATATTAGTGGCATGGATGCTATTGATCAGCCGCGTGCCATGCACTTGGCAGAACTGGCAGCTGATTTTGCCTTGCAACATTTACGCCCGGGCGGAGATTTTCTTGTTAAAGTCTTTCAGGGGCAAGGTTTTGATGAATATTTACGCGACTTGCGCGCTGGTTTTAACAAAGTAATCACGCGTAAACCAAAAGCATCCCGACAACGCAGTCGGGAGGTTTATTTGCTGGCGAAAGGACGCCGTCGGCAAAACTAACTATACAGAGGTATGTACTTTTGAACGATCTTGGAAAAAATCTGATTGTCTGGATTATTGTTGGCGCGGTGCTGTTATCGTTGTTTTCTCACTTTACCGAACCACAGGTGCAGATAGCCGAAAAGTCTTACACCGAATTTATTAAAGAAGTTCGCGCTAATCGTGTCAGCAGTGTTATTATTCAAGATAACGGTAGTATGGTCACTATTAGTGGCGAACTGTTAAGTGGTGATAAATTCAAAGTAAACGGACCACAGGATTCCCGTTTAGTGGATGAGCTGCTGGAGAATAATGTCGAATTTGTGGCCAAACCCCCGGAAGAAGGTTCTTTACTTTGGGATCTGGTACTCAATATTTTCCCGGTATTGCTGCTGATTGGCTTATGGGTTTTCTTCATGCGCCAGATGCAGGGTGGTGGCGGTAAAGGCGGGCCGATGTCCTTCGGCAAGTCACGCGCTAAACTCCAGGGTGAAGATGAAGTCAAAGTAACTTTCAAAGATGTTGCCGGAATAGAAGAAGCTAAGGAAGAAGTATCCGAATTGGTGGAGTTTTTACGCAATCCGGCAAAATTCCAAAAACTGGGTGGGCATATCCCCAGGGGTGTGTTGATGGTTGGCTCGCCCGGTACCGGTAAAACCTTATTGGCGCGCGCCATTGCCGGTGAAGCCAAAGTTCCATTTTTCTCGATTTCAGGTTCTGATTTTGTGGAAATGTTTGTTGGTGTAGGTGCATCCCGGGTTCGCGATATGTTTGAAACCGCCAAGAAACATGCCCCCTGTATTATCTTTATTGATGAAATTGATGCTGTCGGTCGCCACCGCGGTGCAGGACTTGGCGGTGGTCATGATGAGCGTGAGCAAACTTTGAACCAATTATTGGTTGAAATGGATGGTTTTGAAGGTGGCGAAGGGGTTATCGTAATTGCCGCGACAAACCGTCCCGATGTACTCGATCCTGCTTTACTGCGTCCGGGTCGTTTTGACCGCCAGGTGGTGGTGCCTTTGCCTGATTTGCTCGGACGGGAAAAAATCCTCAAAGTACATATGCGCAAAGTACCAATTGATGACACTGTGGATGCGCGGGTGATTGCCCGTGGTACACCGGGGTTCTCAGGTGCTGATCTAGCAAATTTAGTCAATGAAGCAGCCCTGTATGCTGCCCGTACTAATCGTAAAGATGTGACCATGAAGGAGTTCGAAAAGGCCAAAGATAAAATCATGATGGGTGCAGAACGGCGCTCTATGAGGATGTCTGAGAAAGAAAGGAACCTTACCGCATATCATGAAGCCGGTCATGCCATAGTAGGCCGTCTGGTCCCGGACCATGACCCAGTATATAAAGTCAGCATTATCCCCCGTGGCCGCGCCCTGGGTGTGACCATGTTCCTGCCGGAACAAGATAAATACTCACAGAGCAAACAAGGTCTGGAAAGCATGCTCGCCAGCTTGTTTGGTGGCCGGGTGGCTGAAGAACTGGTTTTTGGCAAGGAAATGGTGACTACCGGTGCGTCAAACGATATTGAGCGGGCAACCGAAATTGCGCGCAATATGGTGACTCGCTGGGGCCTTTCAGAAGCGCTGGGTCCATTGACCTACGGTGAGGCTGATGAGGAAGTATTCCTTGGCCGTTCGGTTACCCAGCATAAGACCGTTTCAGACGAAACCGCCAAATTGATCGATGATGAAGTGCGCCGGATCATAGATGAAGCACATACCCGCGCCACCAAGATATTAAGTGACCATCGTGAACATATGGATATGATGGCCGCAGCCTTAATGCGCTTTGAAACTATCGATAGCAAGCAGATCGACCAAATTATGCTGGGTGAAGAGCCTGATCCGCCAGCGGACTGGGAAGAAAAAGACTCATCATCAGATGATTCATCTGACGGTTCTGAAGCTGAGGTAAAAGAAGTTCCAGCTGATAAACCGGATGATGCTGTCGATGGAGACACAGCAGTTCAGCATTAAGAAAAACCATGGATAATCAGCTGGAATGCGGACGCCAAACGCTGGATTTAAGCCAGCCACAGGTGATGGCAGTGCTGAATATTACCGAGGATTCATTTTCTGACGGTGGTCGCTGGCTGAATCCGCAACGAGCCTTGGAGCGCGCCATACAAATGGCAACTGAAGGCGCTGGTATTATCGACATTGGTGGTGAATCCACGCGCCCTGGGGCAATTCCTGTAAGCATCGCTGAGGAACTTGAACGGGTGATTCCCGTCATCGAAGCTATTTCCGCAGCTGTCGAAATCCCTCTTTCAATTGATACATCAAAAGCCGAAGTGATGACGGCTGCGGTCGCCGCTGGTGCCGGGATGATTAACGATGTATGGGGTCTGCGACAAGCGGGTGCACTGCAAGCTGCTGCAAAGGCTAAAGTGCCTGTCTGTATTATGCATATGCAGGGGCAACCAGAAAATATGCAGAAACAGCCGCACTACGAGAATGTGCTGGAAGAAATTAATGCGTTTTTCAGTCAACGCATATCTGCAGTTACTGCGGCCGGTATTGAAACGGAAAAATTGTTATTAGACCCGGGCTTTGGCTTTGGCAAAACACTTGAGCATAACCTCAGTATTTTGGCAAACCTTGATACCTTTGCACACTTTAAGTTGCCCCTGTTAGTGGGTATCTCGCGCAAGAGCATGCTCGGCGAAGTCACCGGTGCAGATATTTCAGATCGTATGCCGGCCGGTATTGCTGCAGCAACCATAGCAGTACGACAGGGAGCCAAAATTATTCGCACTCACGATGTAGCAGCTACTGTTCAGGCAATGAAGCTAAGTTACGCCGTAATGGCAGTTGATTTATAATATCTTTGAAATTCAAATAACAGATTCAATAGCAGCAGGATATATAGAATGGGGAAATACTTTGGTACTGATGGAATTCGTGGACGCGTAGGTGAGGCACCAATCACTGCGGATTTTATGTTGCGCCTGGGGCGTGCGGCAGGGCAGGTGCTGGCCGCGAATGACAAACGCCCGGTAGTGATCGGCAAAGACACCAGAATTTCCGGCTATATGTTCGAATCTGCACTTGAAGCGGGTCTTGCATCTTCCGGTGCCAATGTTGCCCTGCTGGGGCCAATGCCAACACCCGCTATCGCCTATCTTACCCGCACGCTGTATGCCTGTGCAGGCATTGTAATTAGTGCATCGCATAACCCTTATTACGATAACGGCATTAAGTTTTTCTCCGCTGATGGTGAAAAGTTGGGAGATAATATAGAAGCCAAAATCGAAGCGGCTATTGATGCGCCATTCACTACTGTCGACTCTGCAAATATGGGCAAGGCTTGGCGTATCGAAGATGCTGCCGGGCGCTATATAGAATTCTGCAAAGGTACGCTGCCTTTCGGAACCCACTTGAACCATCTAAAAATAGTGGTAGATTGCGCCAACGGCTCAAACTATAAGGTAGGCCCAGCAGTTTTACGCGAACTGGGTGCCAAGGTGGTTGCTATAGCCAATCAGCCTGACGGTCTGAATATAAACGCAGATTGCGGTTCCACCTATATGCAAAACCTAAGTATCCGGGTCCGTGATGAAAAAGCTGATCTCGGCATTGCTTTTGATGGCGACGGCGACCGGATGTTGATGGTTGATGATCAGGGTGCTGTCATTGATGGTGACCAGTTACTCTATATTATTGCCAGTGCAAGACATGCTGCAGGCACACTTGGCGGTGTGGTGATCGGTACTGTGATGAGTAACCTCGGGCTGGAACAATCGCTACTGCAACAGGGTATTGGCTTCGAGCGCACACCAGTAGGCGATCGCCATGTACACCAGCGCCTGGTAAGCGAAGGTCTCAGCCTCGGTGGTGAGTCTTCAGGGCATATACTCAGTTTGGATCGAACCAGTACAGGTGATGGCATTATCAGCGCCCTGCAAGTGCTGGAAATCATTGTAAACAGCGGTAAAAGCCTAAGAGAACTGGCAAGCGGAATGGAAAAATTCCCGCATGTTATGTTGAATGTGCCGGTTAGCGGTAACGCCAAACAACGGCTGGCAGAAAACCAAAAGATTGCACTTGAAGCTCAGCGGGTAGAAAAGGAACTGGGTAAAAGCGGGCGCTTAATTCTGCGCGCATCCGGTACCGAACCACTGGTGCGAGTGACTGTTGAGGGTCAGGATGGCCAACAAGTGGAACGCTTGGCTGAAGAATTGGCCGAAGTGGTTCGTGTTGAGATGACTTGATCAGTTACTTAATTTGTGTGGATCCTCAGAATGACCGTGAACAGTCGAATTCAACAAGTACTAAATACAAAGCGGGTGTTGACCCCTGGGCGAAGCGGAAAAACAAATGAGATCCAATTCATGTGCGGAAATTTTAACCTATTAGGCCAGGCTCATTGGTATATTTAGTAAATTGAGTAATATATTTAGGGAGGTAATCTATTTTCATGGATATCTATTTAGTTGTTAAAACACTTCACATATTGAGTTCTGCAATTCTTTTTGGCACGGGCATCGGTATTGCCTTCTTTATGTTTCGTTCGTATTATTCAATTGATCTTGATGCAAAACTCTTTGCATCGCGAAATACCGTTCTTGCTGACTATATATTCACTTTTCCAGCAGTAATTGCACAACCTATAACGGGTTTTT
>JAKITK010000083.1 GCA_021648125.1 Lysobacterales bacterium | reverse complement strand
CCTGCCTTTAGGTTCAGTTCAATATCCATCACTTTCCAGGGTGCCTGTATCCCTAGTATCTTACTGTACAGCTCTTTATCTCTCATGTCCTATAGGGTAATCTACCCACTCGATCAGGGGAAGAGCCACTAGTTTAAGCTCGAATGCTGTGAGTGCATCTGCGCATAAATAGCGCTGACAATAACCTGGCAGAATGCACAGCTCACTCCAGTTGCTTAGCACTTGCTTATCAGTTAAGTCATTGATTGAGTTAACCTTCAAAACCAAGTGGTAATGATTGTGCATAATCGCATAGGCACATATATCAATGCTAAAAACACCTGCTAAGAATTGCATCCGATCAACGATCCATTGGCGCCGGTGTTCATAGGACTTATTTGTACTGGCATCACGCCCACACAAGAAAGCTCTACGAACACAGCGGTTAATGATGTGGTAATAGGGGGTATCGGTGATTGAGATTAGGTGTTTTCTGGCTACTGCCATGCTTTGCTCCTTTTGAGAGCTTATTTTTACCCATTAAGCGGTAGAAACCTATCGGCAAAATACTGAAGTTCGTGTAGGATGGTTCTGAGGATGTGCATGTCCAGCGATTCTCCAGCGATTCTCTGTCCAGCGATTCTGAGGATGTGTCCAGCGATTTCCAGCGATTTTGTCACAAGAAACTGAATGCTGAGCTTGAGTATACTGCTCAGGCGATATCTGAGACGCAATTTTCAGTTTTGATAAATGAAGGACAGGAGGATGTATATCTTTCTCGTTGCTCATTCTCTCAAATCGATGGGAAAGTGACATGCGATGACTATGAAGTCGATAAGGTTGAGCTTGATGAAATTTCGAAAATAAAGAAATATTATGTTTTTGGGGCACAATTTGGTGTGCAGCTATTCTCAAACCTGACATTTGTTGAAAATAATGGTCGTGGCGATATTGCCTATGGTCAATGCGTTGTTGTTGCACTGTAAATCCATATTACTTGTTACTTTATCACTGCAAGGTAAATTTTGATTCTGGTATGAAAAAGCACCCATCTGCAATTGAGCAGTTGTTATTATTAGCAACTTTTCAAAAAGAAATCATAGTTATCCACAAAATGATAACTGCTAATCCGAAAGACGATACTGAAGCAAAGTTCGCAATGTACCGAATATTGGTTAGGACTGTGCACATCTGTATGGAAAGCCTCTTGGTTTTTATGAAGACGGAGATATTAAAGTCCTATGATCAAAATGAAATATCAATCTGTGAAAAGGATCTGCAAAAATTACTTAATAAAAAACCTAGCAAAGATGGGAAGAGATTAGTTCCTGTAAAGCTCAAGTTTATTCAAAACGCCAGACTGGTAATTAGATTGTATGCTGAGGTAAAGGCTGGGCCTTCAAGTCAATCATCGATTTCAGTCAAAGTGCCCCCGCAGGCTGGCCAGTGGTCAATTTTGAGAAACCGTATCACTCACCCAAAGACACTAGATGACTTCCGGATTCGTCCGCTTGATGTAAAAGTAGCCGTAGTAATGATGGGTTGGTATTTAAACCTTTACGACTGGATTGCATCTATTGAGAAGAAGCAAGCCATTAGATTTGAGAAAGAGCGTAGTGCTACCCTTGCAGAAATGATGAGTGCAAATAATGGTGGAGATCTGTCACCAGAAGACCTAGATAAATTTAAGGCCCGTATACTGAAAACATACGAATAGGTTATTACGCTTGGTAATTGCCTCTCCAACTTGTAAGATATACAAAGTTGTGCATATTCGAGCTATGATGATTTCTGGTGTATGAGTTAAATTAAAAAGCGGTGTATCCTGTTGATTGATTTTGAAGGATCAACAACCAACAGGAGATACACCACATGAAAGATAATAATATTGTTTCACTGAAAACACCACTAGAAAATCCATTAGAGGCACTATTAAAACAAGGAGCAAGAGACTTATTGAGTGCTGCAATAGAAGCAGAAATAGGCTCGCTGATTGAGAAAACCTGAAAGAAAACCTGAGAGAAAACCTGAGGACAGGGAAAACCTGAGGACAGGCATCAAATAAAACCATTCCCGATTTTGCCACGAGTGAAAGTCAGTGATTACTGACAAGTAGTCGAGCCAATTGGCTCAAAATGATAAGTTTTCTAGTCCTTAGGGGTCAGGAACTGATTATTTTGGAGTCTTCAATTATGCTTGCAAGAAAGCATTTACTGTAGCCCCAGCTTGTTTCAGGATGGCTCGCAAGGTACCTTCGGGCATATCGCCAGGATGGTTGGGAATAGTGGTGTATTTCTGGCTGAAAACCCGAGAAAACCCGAGGACAGTCATCAAATAGAGCCATTCCCGATTTTGCCACGAGCGAAAGTCAGTGATTGCTGACAGAGCAATGAGTCAATTGACTCAAAAGCGAGGTGATTGAGTGCAAGCTTGGTATGTTTAAAATAAAACCTATAGCAATAGTTCTGGCTTGCTTTGCTGATGTGTATCTCCTGTTAGTTGTTGATCGGTCAAGATCAATCAATCAACAGGAATACACCGCTTGATTGCTTTACAAAGAATCCTCGGCCTCTATGGCAGCTAAAGCTAACGCTTGCTCTTCCCGCTCTTTTTGCGCTTCAAAAGCCAGCTGTATATCGGTCATCAACTGATCAAGACCGGTTCGCGCTACTGATGAAATCACATACCAGGGGTGTTGCCAATCCAGTTTTTTCAATATAGCTTTAGCCCGAGATTTCGCCTCATCGGCAGTCAAAACATCAGCTTTGCTAAATACTAGCCAGCGTGGCTTATTTAATAACTCCGCATCGAAACTGCCCAGTTCATGGGTTAATTCCAGCACCTGCTCAGCAGGATCAATGTTTTCATCCAGCGGCGCTAACTCTACCAGGTGTAATAACACTCGAGTTCGTTGCAAATGCTTAAGAAACTGAATTCCCAGACCGGCACCTTCTGCCGCGCCGCCAATAATTCCGGGAATATCGGCAATAACAAAGCTTTGGTCATGCCCGATACGAACCACGCCGAGATTTGGGTATAGTGTGGTAAAAGGATAGTCGGCAACCTTAGGTCTAGCTGCACTTACAGCTGAAATCAGAGTGGATTTTCCGGCGTTGGGGAAACCCAGCAAACCGACATCGGCAAGCACTTTCAATTCGAGCTGAAGTTCGCGTTCCTCACCCTCTACACCCGGTGTTGTTTTTCGCGGTGAACGGTTGGTTGAGCTTTTGAAATGCACATTACCCAGACCGCCTTTGCCGCCACGGGCAACCAATAAGCGGTCGCCATCTTCAGTAAGGTCACCAATTTGCTCATCGGTTTCGAGCACAAACACCAGGGTGCCAACAGGCACTTTGATTTCTACATCCTCACCGCTTCTTCCGCTCATTTTAGCACCGCTACCGGAGCTGCCGTTTTCTGCTTTAAAAGACTTTGCATGACGGAAATCGACCAGCGTATTTATACCCGAACTCGCCACCAGCCAAACACTGCCACCCCGGCCACCATCGCCACCGTCCGGGCCGCCGTACTGAATGTATTTTTCCCGCCGAAACGAGGACGAACCGCCCCCGCCCTTGCCGGCGGCAACATTGATTGTGACTTCATCTACAAATTTCATTGTATTAGTTTACCAAAGTGGGTTGGTTTTATCATATTTCTCAGGGCATAAAAAACCCCGCCATGGCGGGGTCTTAAAATACGAATCGATGAGAAGTGCTTAAGCGTTAACAATACTCACGAATTTGCGTAAAGGTTTACCCTTCTGTTCAAACTGTACTTTACCTGCGGCCAATGCAAACAGGGTGTGGTCTTTACCAACACCTACATTGGAACCTGCATGGAATCGGGTACCGCGTTGACGAACAAGGATATTACCTGCAAGTACTGTTTCGCCGCCATATTTCTTAACGCCTAAATAATTAGGGTTTGAATCGCGACCGTTATTAGTACTACCACCAGCTTTCTTATGTGCCATGACGAGTTCTCCTTATTCTTTATTTAGCATCTGAACCGGCTGCCAGAGCTTTCGCCTGACCCAGCCAGTCATCACGGTCAATACGACCTTTAAAATTCAATTCCGCATCAATCTGCTCGATTTCTTCAGCCGTAAATGCTGCAACCTGACTAAAGTGGTAAATACCCAGTTTATGCAGTTTGCCTTCGAGTACCGGGCCAACACCTGAAATCTTCTTCAGATCGTCCGGCTTGCCGTCGATGGCAGCATCAAGAAAACGCGGTGCTGAAACAGTTTCAGTTGCTACAGGTTTTTCAGCCTTCGCCTTCTTGGGAGCAGCTTTTTTAGCGGCTTTCTTGCCACCAGTAACTACATCTTCAATCTGGATGCAAGTAAAGTACTGACGATGACCCATCTGCTTGCGATGATGCTTACGCCGCTTGAACTTGATAATCGTAATTTTGTCACGACGACCCTGATCCAATACTTTAGCGGTTACCTTTGTACCTTCAAGGAACGGGGCACCAACCTGAATATCGTCACCCTCACCAACCATCAGAACTTCGTCCAGGTCAATAAGTGCGCCTTTTTCGGCTTCGATTTTTTCGATTTTTAGAATATCACCAGTGGTAGCCCGATATTGCTTACCACCCGTTTTAAATACAGCGTACATGGTTTTTGCTCCGTGCAAAAATTTACCCTCAGCAATCGGTC
Source organism: Lysobacterales bacterium (assembly GCA_021648125.1). GTDB lineage: Bacteria > Pseudomonadota > Gammaproteobacteria > Xanthomonadales > SZUA-36 > SZUA-51. The sequence goes on along the minus strand of JAKITK010000083.1, from coordinate 5,922 downwards.
AACTATGACTTAAGCTAAAGGCGCGACAAAAGAGACGGAATACTACCGGAAAATTTGTCGTCAGTCAATCAACGAGCCGATCATTTTAACACAAGTTTGAATGAGTTTTGTATATGAAATGAAACTAAATTGTTACAGGCAACGCAAAGCCTAGAGTGTTATATTACTCGGTTCAGCATTCTATCATTGGCAACGGCATATCGATACCGGAGCCAACGCACTATCAAGGCAATTACCCTATGGAATTCATACAGATACGCGGCGCACGAACGCATAACTTGGCCAACATTGATATTGACTTGCCGCGCGATAAACTCATTGTGATTACCGGCCTCTCCGGTTCTGGTAAATCCTCTCTGGCTTTCGATACTATTTATGCCGAAGGTCAGCGCCGCTATGTGGAATCATTATCTTCCTACGCACGGCAATTTTTGTCGATGATGGAAAAACCCGATGTCGATCATATTGAAGGGCTTTCACCGGCTATTTCGATTGAACAAAAATCAACTTCACATAACCCGCGCTCAACGGTCGGCACGATTACTGAAATTTATGACTATCTGCGCCTGATGTTCGCCCGTGTAGGTACGCCCCGCTGCCCGGATCATGCCCTACCGCTGGATGCCCAGACCATCAGCCAAATGGTCGATCAGGTACTACTCCTCCCGGAAGGCCGCAAAGCCATGCTGCTAGCACCTGTGGTGCGTAACCGCAAAGGCGAACATGCGGTGTTATTTGATGAACTGCGAGCACAAGGCTTTATTCGGGCACGAGTTGATGGTGTCGTTTATGACCTTGAAGATGTGCCGGTATTGGAGCTGCGCAAAAAACACACGATTGAAGTTGTAGTTGACCGCTTTCGCGTGCGTACCGATATGAAACAAAGGCTCGCAGAATCACTGGAAACCGCGCTGGTCTTAACCGATGGTATTGCCCTGTTGGCACCGATGGATGAAGACGGCTTCGAGCCCCTAATGTTCAGCTCCCGCTATTCCTGCCCTGAATGCGAATACAGCCTACAGGAACTTGAACCACGGATGTTTTCTTTCAATAATCCAAACGGTGCTTGCGGTGAATGTGACGGCCTTGGTGTCAGCCAGTTTTTTGACCCCAGGCGGGTGGTTAAAAACCCTCATCTGAGTTTAGCCGGGGGCGCTGTGCGTGGTTGGGATCGCCGCAATGCCTATTATTTCCAGCTGATTCAGTCACTGGCAAATCACTATAAGTTTGACCTTGAATTACCCTTTGAAGAACTGCCCGAACGGATTCAACATATTGTTCTTTTTGGCAGCGGCGATGAAGAAATTCGCTTCCGTTATTTGAATGATAAAGGTGGTAAATCCCGCACCCACAGTTTTAGCGGTATTATCCCCAACCTTGACCGCCGCTACCATGAAACCGATTCGCGCATTGTGCGTGAAGGGCTGGCTAAATACATCTCCCAGCAACCCTGCCCTGCCTGCGAAGGTAAACGCCTGAACCGCTCGGCACGGCATGTATTTATCAAAAATACCGACCTGCCAACTGTGACATCCTGGCCAATTGAGCACTCATTGGAGTTTTTTAGTCAACTGAAACTAGCCGGTAGTCGCGGTGAAATTGCCGAAAAAATCGTCAAAGAAGTACAGGATAGACTACGGTTTTTGGTCAATGTGGGCTTAGATTACCTCACCCTTGACCGTCGCGCGGATTCCTTATCCGGCGGCGAAGCCCAGCGTATCCGTCTCGCCAGCCAAATTGGTGCTGGCTTAGTCGGAGTTATGTATATTCTTGATGAACCCTCCATCGGCTTACATCAGCGCGACAATGCACGCCTACTTGAAACTTTGGTGCGACTGCGTGATATTGGGAATACCGTGATAGTGGTTGAACACGATGAGGAAGCTATCCTTAGTGCCGATTTTGTTGTCGACATTGGCCCTGGAGCAGGCGTACATGGCGGGGAAATTATTTTTTCCGGCACCCCTCAAGACATGCTCAAAGACAAAAAATCGCTCACTGGGCAATACCTTTCAGGTAAAAAATCAATTGCGATTCCAGCGACTCGCAATGTCGCCGATAAACGGCAAATTTTTCGCCTAAAAGGTGCCACCGGGCATAACCTAAAATCAGTCAACCTGGACATTCCTGCAGGTTTACTGACCTGTGTTACCGGGGTTTCTGGCTCCGGCAAGTCGACTCTAATCAACGACACCCTGCATCGCATAGTCGCCCGCGAGCTTTATGGCAGCAGTGCAGAACCCGCCGCTTATACTTCAGTTGAGCGCCTGGAATTGTTCGATAAAGTTGTGGATATTGATCAAAGCCCAATCGGCCGTACCCCGCGCTCGAACCCGGCAACCTACACCGGACTTTTTACTCCGATTCGTGAGTTATTTACCGCCACCACCGAAGCCCGCACCCGGGGTTATAAACCCGGACGATTCAGCTTCAATGTAAAGGGCGGCCGCTGTGAAGCCTGTCAGGGTGATGGCCTTATCCGGGTGGAAATGCACTTTCTCCCGGATATCTATGTACCCTGCGATGTCTGCCAGGGCAAACGCTATAACCGTGAAACCCTGAGCGTGGTGTATAAGGGTAAAAACATCCATGAAGTTCTGGGAATGACGGTTGAAGATGCGCTACCGTTTTTCGAGGCCGTGCCTACCATTGCGCGTAAATTACAGACCTTAATGGATGTAGGGCTTAGCTACCTTACTCTGGGCCAAAGTGCGACAACCCTATCTGGAGGCGAGGCCCAGCGGATTAAACTGGCCAAAGAACTATCCAAACGCGACACGGGCCAAACCCTGTATATCCTTGATGAACCGACCACCGGCCTGCATTTTCACGACATCAAGCAGTTGCTTAAAGTCTTACATCGCCTGCGGGATCACGGCAATACGGTTGTAGTTATTGAACACAATCTGGATGTGATCAAAACCGCAGACTGGGTAATCGACCTCGGCCCTGAAGGCGGCGACAAAGGTGGGCAAATTATTGCTACTGGTACCCCAGAAGATGTTGCCAAACAGAAAAAATCCTGGACTGGGCACTTTCTTGCTAAGGTTTTGAATAAATAAAGCTTAAAGAGGCAAGACCCCGGCTCGGGCATCTCTTTTATATGACGAAGATCTAGTCAGCCGTTTCATTTTTATCGCGACCAACTCAGGGCCTTTTCTACAGCCTGCTTTTTAAATGATTGATTATGTATTGTACGCATTATTGTCTACCTCTTAATGAAATATTAGAGGCGACAACTATCCTGACACAGGGGGTACACCAGATTTGACTATAGCTCCACAGCCCCCCTTAGCACGTCTATGACCTGGTCAAGGTATTTGTTATCACCAGTTAAACGATGTATTTACTATAAGTGCCAAGTGATTGCATCTTAATTCGCATTTCAATTTGGATAATCAATAAGCTGTTAATTCTTAGTAAAAATTGTTAATATCACAAATGGTACACGATAAATGTGATTACTAAAATTGAAATGTTGTGGACCAAAAAACAGAGATAGGTATATGAAACAATTAAAATTATTGGCATTATTGGTATTATTGCAAATAGCATCATTCCAACTATCTGCTCAAACCGTTTGTGCAATAGTAAAAATTGAAATCAGACAGGAATTATCTTTTGAGCGACAAGCCTTTGATGCCAAGATGGTTATTAGTAATGGTCTAGATATACTTAGTTTAGAGAATTTAAATATTGATGTGTTGTTTCAGGACGTTGATGGCAACCCTGTACTAGCATCTAGTGACCCAGATAATACCAATGCATTATTTTTTATCAGAATTGATAGCATCACTGGTGTTAATAATATTGATGGCAGTGGCGTGCTTAATGCTGGGGAAGTAGCTGAAATTCACTGGCTGATTATACCCGCACCAGGCACGGGTGGTTTAACTCCTGCGGGTATTCGTTATGGCGTTGGTGCTACGGTTAGTTATACCTATGGCGAAGAAAGTCAAACGGTTAATGTTGTGCCAGATTTTATTACCGTTGCACCTACACCGTTGTTAAAGCTAGATTATTTTTTACCTGCTGATGTTTTTGGAGACAATCCATTGACACCAGAGGTTGAGCCAGTTGAACCATTTGATTTAGGCTTGCGGATTTCCAATACTGGCGCTGGTTTTGCTGATAATTTGAAAATTGAATCTGCACAACCTAAAATCATCGAAAATGATCAAGGCTTATTAATTGATTTTCAATTGCTGGGAACCTCCGTAAATGATGCGGCAGTTTCTAACTCACTACTGGCTGATATTGGGCGTTTAGACGCAGGAAAATCTGCCATGGTTAGCTGGTTAATGCAGTCATCACTGAATGGGGAGTTTGTCAGTTTTGAGGCTGATTTTGTTCATAGTGATGATCTAGGAGGGCAGTTAACCTCTTTGATTGATGCACCTATTGATACCCATATTCTGTTCCACCGAGTCAAGGTTGATTATGCAGGTCGAGATCAAATTAGAGACTTCCTTGCTTATGACGAAGATATATTAAGGGTTTATGAGTCAAATGGAGGTCAGTCACAAGTGATTGATGAGAGCTCCAGCAATGTGGTTACTAATCTGGGCATAGTTGATGGCAAACAAAAATATCAAGTAAACTTTTCAGCAATTGCAGGTGCTGGTTTTGCACGTTGGAGTGATCCTTATAATGGTGTTAAACAAGAAGTGACCGCTTTTCGTTCAGATGGCAAGTTATTACCATCTGTTAATATATGGCAATATCGCATAGAAACCGATCCAGGTGTTTTTGAGTTCTATTTTGGTTTGTTTGATGTAGATAGCACAGGGCAATATGAAATAATTATTAATGCTAATGAGTCTAATATGGAACCTGTCATTACTGTTATCTCTCCGCAACATGGTGAAGCAGGCACACAATTGCAATTCAATATTGAAGTTACTGATAGCAATCCAAGTGATGCTTTAACGTTGGTTGCAATTGGAGCACCGAGCGGTTCAAGTGTGAATTTTATCTCTGGTAATACCTGGCAATTTTCATGGTTGCCACAATCTGCCGATGTTGGCATTGCAAATTTCACCCTAAATGCTAGTGATGGAACGGCGCAAACTACAGCTCATATGCAACTAATTATTGCTGCTGGTGCTACCGCTGATCCAAATCTTAGTGTAGCTATTAGTAATTGTCAAAGCGAATTAAGTCTTAATCAAAGTATTGTTTATGAACTAAAAGCAACAAACATAGGCAATATTGATATAAACAGTGCTACTTTACTAAGTAACCTATCAGAGCACTTAGATACGATAACCTGGACATGTCAGGCATTTGATGGGGCGAATTGCCCGCAAAACAATGGTAATGGTAATGTCAATCACGTTATAGATATACCTACAGGCTCATCTCTGACATATTTGATTTCAGCCAATGTAACAGGGGCTTACAATGACATAGTACAAACAGATGCTAGTATTCAAATGCCAAGTGGCATAACAGATATTGATGTGAATGATAATACTGCTACCGATAGTGATATTATTACAGGATTAATATTTAAAAGTGGATTTGAAGACATTAATAATACTACTTGTAATTAAATACGATGAACATCAATAAAGCACAAGTTAGTTCAAGTATAAAAATTGCAGGTATTATGTTGTTACTAATTTCAATAAACATAAATAGCAAAACTAATGAAATTTTGCAATGTCCGCAAGACTATACTGTTGTGTTGCCAAGCACCTTACCAAACCAGAAAAATTTGAATTGGCATCGTAGTCAAGAACGATATCTTTCTCCCTACCGGCTTAACCAGCAGATTAATAATAGCTTAAATAAATGGGTCTTCATCAGATCGAGTGGGTAATATTTACCTATCGAGGCCTTCAGGGTAAAGGTTTAGTCCGCCAAGATGGAAGTAAATGGCATTCCGGTAGCGCGCCTTATTGCGAAACCCTCGAGCCC
>JAKITK010000082.1 GCA_021648125.1 Lysobacterales bacterium | reverse complement strand
TCAACAATTTTTCCTTTGCCCTCGTCACCCCATTGGGCACCGAGAATGGCAACACTTTGAGCCATTGAATTATCCTAAGGTAAAAACCTAACGCAAAAAACTGAGTAATACTGCACCCGCGAGCATGCTGCCGAGTCCAATCCAGCGGATATTACGATCGTCCATCTCCGCAAGAGAGCGCAACGCTTTGCGCCAGGCGGCCGGGAATATACCCGGCATCACACCCTCGATCATTAGCACTAAAGCCAGAGCCGTTAAAAGCTCGGTGGTCACTTCTGGCTTGTTGGGCCTTTAAAGTAGCCGAAGAAATCGGTATCCGGGTTTAATACCATGGTGTCGCCGGTACCCGAAAACGATTTTTCATAGGCTTCCAAACTGCGGTAAAAAGTGTAAAACTCCTCATCCCGAGTATAGGCGTCTGCATAAATCTCCGCGGATTTAGCATCACCTTCACCACGAACCTTCTCGGCATCCCGTTGTGCTTCCGCCAATAGAACCTGACGATTTCGGTCAGCTTCTGAACGAATGATTTCTTCCTGCTCACGGCCCTGAGAACGATGCTTATTGGCAACTTCTTTCCGCTGAGTTTCCATCCGTTCAAAAACTGCTAAGGTCACGGTTTCCAGCAACTCAATCTGCTTAATCCGTACATCGATGATTTTCATACCGAGATCTTCCATCTTCTCGCCTGCGGTAATAGTCAGGTGCTCCATAATCTGGGCACGCTCTTCTGAGACTACCTGCTTTAGAGTACGCGAGGAAAATGCAGATCGTAGTTCATCACGCAATGATTGCGCTAAGCGCGAACGGGCCACCGCTTCATTACCCCGGGTTGCTAGGTAGTATTTCTCAACATCAATAATTCGCCATTTTACGAAATAATCCACATCAACATACTTTTGCTCGGAGGTATTCATTTGCTCCGGCGGCATATCAAGGGTCAGGATTCGTTTGTCGAATTTACGCACATTATTGATAAACGGCGTTTTAAAATGCAGCCCCGGCTCATAATCACTCTGAGTGATTCTGCCCAGTTGGAATTTGATCGCAATTTCTGTCTCTTTAACAATGAATAGACTGCTGAGAAGCAGCACGCCTGCAAACACAGTTATAACAATTAAGATTAATTTTTTCATTATCTTTCTCCCCGGCCGCTACGATTATTGTTGCGTGACGGAGTAGATGAGTTTCGGGACCTTTCGGAATTATTTGACGGCATTACCGGTGGTGGAATATTGCGTGATGAGCCATCACCCTGAACGCCATCCAGTGGCAGATAGATCATGCTATTTCCGCTGGTATCCAACAACACTTTCTTGTTGTTAGCCAGCACCTTTTCCATAGTCTGCAAATACAGACGCTGACGGGTTACTTTCGGCGCTTTAGCGTATTCAGCCAGGAGTAAATTAAAGCGTGTAGCTTCACCTTCAGCCAGTGCAACTGTGGAAATCCTATAGGCATCGGCTTCCTGCCCAATTCGAGCTGCTTTACCGCGAGCTTCTGGAATAATGGTATTCCGGTAGGCCTGGGCTTCGTTGACGAAGCGTTGTTCATCTTCACGCGCTTTAACCACATCATCGAAGGCCGCTTTGACTTGTAATGGTGGTTCAACGCCCTGCAAGTTGAACTGGGTAATTTCAATGCCCGCGTCATAGCGGTCAAGAATTTTCTGCGCCAGTACTTTGGCATCAGTGGCAACAGCGCCACGACCTTTCTCAAGAATGAAGTCCATCATATTGGTACCCACAACTTCACGCATTGCGGCTTCACTCGCCTGCAGCAGTGTGAGTCGTTGGTCTTTTACATTGAACAAATAGGCCATTGATTCTTGAATGCGATATTGCACGGCAAAGCTGATATCTACCAGGTTCTCATCACCGGTAAGCATTTGCCCACGTTTTTCAACCGAAAGAATTTCGCTGATATTAACCTTGGTCAACTTTTCAAAAGGTGGTGGCAAAGTGAACTGCAAACCCGGATCAAGGGTACGGTTATATTCACCGAAGCGCAAAACCACACCCTCTTCGGATGCATCGAGCACATGTACAGAATTCATCAAGCCCCAGATCAGCACAGCCGCCAGGGCCAGAAAACCTATTGACAGGCCGCCACCACCGGAACTGGAGGAGCCGGATTTATCACCGCCACCGCCGCCGAATATTTTGCTAACTTTATCTGTGACTGACTGGATTGCCTCGCCTAAGTCGGGTGGGCCGTCTTGATTTGATTTCCATGGATCTTTCTTGCCTTTGCCAGGTTCTTGCCAGGGCATTTAATTTCTCCTGTTGTCTATAAGTAAGGATCAAAAGTGTCGTTTCAGATAGTATCTGCAAGGCTAACCTTTGATCAATATAGTGAATTTTTTAGCGCTTAATTCCAGAGCGTAATTCTAGCATTATTCACTAGAAACTATTGCTATAGGGGCTTAATTTATCGAATTCTTTATCGAATTTTCCCAGGGTTCGGGATCTACATTGCCCGAATCAATCAACTGACTGCGAACCAGCCGCCCCTCAAGACCACCGATACTTGCCAATTGGTTTACTTCATTTTCCGGCAGGTTAACCCGAATCTTCCAACCACCGGATTCTGTGAGCTGTTCTTCTTCCACCGCTTCCATTTGAAACAAACGCGCCCTAAGGCGTGCCGCCTGTGGTGGGATATCGATCCATCCAGCAATACGATTGGCCGAAAATCGACGCTCCAGCACCGTTTTCAATATATCTAGGCCATCACCGTTAAGTGCTGAAACCCGCACTCCGCGCGGCTCATCTTCACTGCCCAACAAACCTGCAGGATATTCGGTTAAATCGTTTTTGTTGTAAATTCGTAATACCGGCACTTTCTCGGCACCAATGGATTCCAACACCTCTACCACTTCGCTTTCCCGCTGGGCATGCTCAGGGTCGGATGCATCGATCACATGCAGGAGTAAATCGGCATCCCGAGTTTCCTGCAAGGTTGAGCGAAATGCAGACACCAAGTCATGCGGTAAATCACTGACAAAACCAACCGTGTCGGCCAGCAACAAAGGCCCGCAACCAAGACCATCGAGCCGCCTGACGGTTGGATCGAGGGTAGCAAAAAGCTTGTCTTCAGCAATCACTGAGCTGTGTGTGAGTTTATTGAACAGTGTTGACTTGCCGGCGTTGGTATAACCTACCAATGCTACCAGTGGGTAACGGCTGCGCATGCGCGACTGCCGTGAGGTATCCCGTTGGCGTTCGACTTTATCCAGCCGCGACTTTAACTGGCGTAATCGTGCACCTAATAGCTGCCTGTCGGTTTCCAGCTGAGTTTCACCCGGGCCGCGCAGACCAATACCACCTTTTTGGCGCTCCAGATGCGTCCAGCCACGCACAAGCCGAGTAGAAAGATGCCGCAATTGAGCCAGCTCAACCTGTAATTTACCTTCAAATGTACGCGCCCGTTGGGCAAAGATATCCAGAATAAGAGTGGTTCTATCGAGCACCCTGCATTTGACCTTCTTTTCGAGATTGCGCTCCTGGGATGCGCTCAAAGCCTGTGATACCAGCACCAGATCGGCGCCGGTTTCTTCAATTTTATCGAGCAATTCATCGACCTTACCCTTACCCACCATATAGGCGGGATCCACGCGTTTTCTTGGGGCTTCTAAAACAGCCAGCACTTCAACCCCGGCCGAGCGCGCCAATTCTACGAATTCGCTCAATGCGGCTTCGCTAACACGGGAGTCGAAAATCGGGTGTAGGATAACTGCGCGGTCGCCGCGCTGCTCTCTATCCATTAACCGGTTTAGTCGCTATTTTCGGCATGCTCGTTTTGCTCATCAGCCTGGTCATTTTCTGCATTTCCAGCACCTTCATGCTCATAAATCTGCACATTTCGGGCTGGGACAATGGTAGAAATAGCATGTTTGTAAATCATCTGGGTGATTGAATTTTTTAATAACACAGCGAACTGGTCGAATGATTCAATCTGACCCTGTAATTTTATTCCATTTACCAGAAAAATTGAGACCGGTACGCGCTCACGACGCAGCGCATTTAAATAAGGTTCTTGTAAGCTCTGACCTTTTGACATGATTATTATCCTTATATTTTAATTTATATTGTAATTATTATCGGTAGGCTTTGGTTTTGCAGGTGTTTTCCGCCGACACTAAAGATTTGGGGGCTTCAGTTAGATATTTCAAGGAATCGCTCTACATCCTTGATTACATGGGAAGAACTCCCCTCTTCTTGGGAACACCGATCTTCTTGGGAACAATCATACCATAGGCATAATGGCATTTGCCGCAACCCCGTCAACTGTCGTTTTGCCAATTGGCGGGTAGCGCTGATGACAGCATGTCGAAACTGCGGAAACAAAACATCCTCGCATTCACCTGCATGCTGCGCCTCAAGATATTCCCAGCCCTGACGGTAGCCAACCGAGCGCATGGCTGTGCTGTTTTTTTCCACGCCCGGCCTGGCCATAAGCGCCTTGATTTCATCCAACAAACCGGCCGCCAGCATTTGCTCAAAGCGCGTTTCAATTCGTTGATGCAGGATACGGCGATTCGACACTGTTAATACCAGCTTCAAAATATTTGCCTGCAAGCCTGGTGGTTTTATTTGCTGCAGACTGGTCATGCTGACCCCGGTTATTTCACACACCTCTAATGCCCGTTGAATTCGTTGACGATCATTGACTTTAATGCGTGCCGCAGCTTCTGGGTCCAGTTGTTGCAACTGCGCATGCAAGGCCGGCCAACCCAACTGCTCTGCCTTCGCATCGATTGCTTTTCGAATTAACGGGTCGGCATCCGGTAAAGGCGAAAGCCCGTATTCCAGGGCTTTAAAATACAAAGTAGTACCACCCACCAATAGCGGAATCCGCTTAGCTGCCCAGCTTTTTTGCATCAATTTGAGTGCATCCGTGCAAAAATTTGCGGCACTGTAGGCAGCTTCCGGGTCGCGGATATCTACCAATGCATGTGCCGCCTGAGCAAGAACTTCCGCCTCTGGCTTGGCGCTGCCAATGTCCATACCACGATAGACCATTGCCGAATCAACAGAAATAATATCCACGAGAAATTGTTCGGCTAATTCAATCGCCAGCCCGGTTTTACCAGTGGCTGTCGCCCCCATCAGAAAAATTACTGGTGGCAGTTGTTTTGTCATCGTCCGTTTCATTAATATTTCACCCTAGGGCGACAATTGGAGCCTCCGACTGTATCCCGGGTGAAACAGATTGAGATTCAGAATTTTCAAGAGCAAGACGGCAGGCACTTGTAATAGCCACGCTATTGCAAGTGCCTGGCAACGCGGCTATTGAGAAATCTGGGCTCAAGATGTTCATCAGGGATACAGTCGGAGGCTCCTCTACTGTCCGCGCAAAAACAGACGGTCTAAGGACTTTAAATCCACCTGCACCCAAGTTGGGCGACCATGGTTACATTGATCCGAGCGCTCAGTCGCCTCCATCTGTCGCAGCAAGGCATTCATTTCGGTGATATTCAAACGCCGATTGGCGCGCACCGACCCATGACAGGCCATGGTCGACAATATTTCATTTTGCTGCTCCTGTATTCTGCTACTGCCGCCGAGGCTGACAAAATCAGCCAGCACATCACGAACCAGCTGATCAAGATTGGCATCTTGCAACTGCACCGGTACCTGACGAACCAATAAGGACGACGGCCCACTAACCGACAACTGAAAGCCCAGCCGGGTAAACTCCTCTTCAAACTGCTCTACAGCCTGAATTTCCGTCTCTGAAACATGCAGACTCATGGGTACCAGCAGTTGCTGTGCTTGCGGAGCGCTTGTTGCAACGGCCTGTTTCAGCAGTTCATAGGTAATCCGTTCATGCGCGGCATGCATATCTACCAGCACCAGGCCCTGTGAGTTTTCAGCCAATATATAAATGCCGTGTAGTTGTCCCAATGCATAGCCTAAAGGTGGCCCACCCACGGAACCTTGCTCAGCCGGATTATCAGAGGCCATTCCATCAGCTACCTGCATTGGCGCAGCTGTGAGACTGGTGTAGGCCGCCAAGGACTCACGCATCGGCAAGTTGCCACTACCCGATTGGCCAATATTTGCCAGCGGTCGTGAACCACTACCACCCTGCCAAGCACCCGGACTAAAACCGGATGCAACCGAGGCACCACTAACTTCAGTACTTCCCTGATTCAGCGGACGGGTATCCGCGAGCATATGATGAAGACTGGAGTAGATAAAATTATGTGTTTCCCGACCATTGCGAAAGCGCACTTCATGTTTTTGTGGGTGCACATTCACATCCACCAGCGCCGGATCAATCTCCAAATACAACACAAACGCCGGATGCCTGCCGTGGAACAATACATCCTGAAAGGCACGGCGTACGGCATGTGCTATCAAACGGTCTTTTACCATTCTGCCATTGACGAAAAAGTACTGCTGGTCCGCCTGTGAGCGTGAATAGGTCGGCCGTGCCACCCAGCCATGCAAGAGCAAGCCATCCCGCTGGTTTTCTACCACCATGCTGTTTTCAACAAACTCGCGGCCATTGACCAGGGCAACGCGTTTATTCATCTGTTCAGCATCAGTCGTCGCCGGCATTAAGCGCGTCACCTTGCCATTGTGCTTGAGTTCAAAAGCGCAATGACGACGGGCAAGCGCAAGCCGTTTGATCAGTTCATCAATATGCTTGTATTCGGTATTATCCGTGCGTAGGAATTTTCGCCGCGCTGGGGTGTTATAAAATAAATCCAGTACATCTATCAGCGTACCCCGCTCGCCACTGGCCGGCTGTAATTCGCTAACAACACCTTGATTGGAACTCAACTGCCAACCATGGCGGGTCTCGCTAGTAGAAGAACTTAGTGTCAGCCGTGAAATAGAGGCAATACTGGCCAGTGCTTCACCGCGAAAACCCAATGAAGCAATGTGTTCTAGGTCCTCTAAGCTTGCAATTTTGCTGGTGGCATGCCGGCCAAGAGCCAAGGCCAATTCATCGCGGGGTATTCCCATGCCGTTATCACGCACGCGGATACGCCGTTTCCCACCCTGCTCTATTTCAACTTCGATTTTAGTCGCGCCTGCATCCAGCGCATTTTCGACCAGTTCTTTAACCACAGAAGCCGGACGCTCGATGACTTCACCGGCGGCAATTTGATTAATTAAGTGATCAGGTAGAAGACGAATACTCATAGCAGCTTTATCATAATGCCCAAGTATAATAAATTCAGAAAAAGTTTTATCACTGCGCGTTTGAAGGCCTTACAAATCTCACTTTATTGGGCGCATTTAACTATGATGATGCCGATAGTCTCTATGAAGTTAACACCCAACTATTTACTCACGGTCACAAATCGCCAACAGCTAGATAGATTTTCAGCGGCCATAATAATCGAACCAAACTTTTGGTTTGTTCCATCATATTTATCATGCAACATCACTAACTTCTTTGTACTCTGGTTGATTTACATTTGAAAGATATTTCCTATAAGGCCAGCATCACAGTTTGCGCTTGTCCAACATTGGATTAAGTCGCGGTTATCGCGCGACCTATCCTGTTTTGTTATGTAATTTTTATGGCTGCTGATTGAGTTCATTTAGCAGTTCATCAGTGGACATTACAGTTGCATAAGCAAAATCAAGTGCAGCCATAAAAGCAGCGTGTACATGACTTGCTGGAACAGTGACACCTTTAAACTCTAGTTCTAATGTGGCACAAGCATCATGCGCGACAGTACAATTATAACCAAAATCATTAGCAGCACGGGTGACAGCATCAATGCACATATGGCTCATGGCACCACAAATTAATACACTATCGACACTCAGATTCTCTAAAATTTCTTTTAAATTAGTGTCTTTAAAGCCATTAATTTGATGTTTAATTACAACTGGCTCAGCTTCTAGTTCCTGTACTGATGAATGTACCTTTGCGCCGTCTGAATTAGGCACGAAAAATGGGGCATCGGTTCCTGGAAATTCATGACGGACATGTACTACTGGTAATTCTCTTGCCCTAAAACTGTGAAGTAATGCCGCAGCTTTTTCCGCAGCACCTTCAGTACCTTCTAGTTCCCATTTTCCACCCTGAAAATAATCATTTTGTAAATCGACAATAATTAATGCAGTCTTAGACATAACATTTCCTCACTTTAGTTTTAGATTAATTTGTGGAACACAACAATTAATTTTGCGAAAAGTCTAACTTATACAAAATTGCTGGTCAAGAAAACTGGTGACGCCGTTTCTCCACCCTGCTCTATTTCAACTTCGATTTTAGTCGCGCCTGCATCCAGCGCATTTTTCGACTAACTCTTTAACCACAGAAGCCAGACGCTCGATGACTTCACCGGCGGCAATTTGATTAACCAGATGGTCTGGTAACAGTTGAATTCCCATAGACCGTTATGATAATAGAAAAGTAGCGCGTCCGGAGGTGAATTACTGCAATTAGAGTAGAAGGAAAAACTGGGGGCTTTTTTCTAAACAGACATTTAGTTCATATCGGGGGTACTGCTTTACCCGGCAGGTATTACCAACTCTTTACCAATTGACAGGCGGTCTGATTTAAGCCGATTTACCTGACGCAATGAACTCAAGCTAATATTATACCGCTGGGCTATGCCACCCAAGGTATCGCCTCTGGCGACAATATGGCGAGAGACTTTACGATTGGCGGCGATCCATGTTCCCGGCAATGATTGCTGACGAAAGTGTTGTTCAACACCATCGGCAATAGCCATTGCAAGTTTGTTTTGGTGCTTGCGATTTTTGAGCTTTTTCTCTTCACTGGGATTAGTTATGTAGCCCGTTTCAATTAGCATGGAAGGCACATCAGGAGATTTCAAAACTACAAAGGCTGCATGTTCTACAGCCTTTTTATGCGTTTTACCCAGCTTTCGCAAGCTCTGAAAAACTTGGTTAGCCGCATGCGCACTGGATTCCATTGCCGCATTTTGAGAGAGGTCAAGCAGCACGGAGGCCAGCACATTGTCTTTATCTTCAAGCGTTACACCACCGATAAGATCGGCCTGGTTTTCCGCGTTGGCCAACCAGCGAGCCGCTTCACTACTGGCACCCCGTCGGGAGAGTACAAACACCGAGCTACCGGAAACGCTGCGCTTACGAAAGGCATCTGCATGAATAGAAATAAACATATCTGCGCGCGCTGTGCGTGCCTTGGCAAAGCGTTGCCGCAAAGGAATATAATAATCACCATCCCGAATCAATACGGCTTCCATTCCCGGCCTGGCATCTATGGCTTTTTTAACTGCCCGGGAAATCTGCAGGGTAATATCTTTTTCGCGTGATTTGCTGGCACCGATTGCGCCCGGGTCCTCACCACCATGACCGGCATCAACGGCAATCACTACATTGCGTTCCAAACTGGGCTGAAGGCGTTTAATCGCTTTAACCTGGGTTGAGCGAATACCGCGTTTATGCGGATACAGATCAACCACCAACCGATGTCCGTATTCGCCAATCGGGGCTAGCAGGAAGCTGCGCGGATCAACCTTCGCTGCAAGATCCAGCACCACGCGCATTTTACCGCCTGCCGGATTGCCGAAGCGAACAGCTTCGAGTATACCTGCGGTTTTAGGGTCCAACTTCAGCGTTGTTTTTAATTCGGTAGCTTGCAGGTCCAATACCACCCGTACCGGGTCATCCAGTTCGAACAATTTATAGGTGGCGTCGCTACTTAAATCGAATACAACTCGCGTTTTTTCCGGATCTGTCCACACCCTGAAACCATTGATTTCACTATTTTTCGGAGCAGCAAGGGCAGCCGCAGCTAATAGCAGCAACAGACCGGTAGAACCCCATTTGAATAGCCGTTTACCCATTATCTTCCTGCTTGTGCAGTATAGTAGTTTGAATAGTGCGTGTTTTAAGACAATAAATCAAGCCTTAATTGATAATATTTACTAATAAAAACCAATAGATATAGGATTAACCTAGAAACAAGACGATAAATTTTCTAACAACTTTTCGCCGGTTGCACTCTGCGCTTGCAGTATAAACATCCGCCCACTCGCCTGTTCTTCAATGCGAATCAGCAAATCCGCCGTTGGTAACCAGCCCTCACCTTGCTGGGGCCACTCGATCAAGGTCAGTGCGCCAGCCAGAGCTTCAGGTACGCCCAGATACTCCAGTTCGCCGGCATCAGCCAGTCGATACAAGTCCAGATGGAGCAGTGGCAAATCCGCTATCAATGAATTTTCCACAGAATCAGCAGTGGCGGTGGCAGTGGCCCTATACTCCTCTAACAAGGCATAAGTGGGACTCTTGATGCGGTCTTTAACCCCCAGCGACTGCAGTAACTCACGCGCTAATGTGGTTTTACCTGCGCCCAGATCTCCTTGCAGCCAAATACCGGCGGTAAAGTCTTTATCCGCTTTTCGCCGTTGTAAATAAAGGCGCCGAATCGCTACTGCCAATTCAGCCGCTAGGCGTCGGGTATCTGCTTCCAGCGGACAGTGGCAGCACATTAATCCGGTAGGAGCCGCTACTGTAGTGTCTGCTGATTTAATCTTCATGGGTATTTAACAAACTCCTGATTGCAGCGGGCATATCCCCTGCCAATAAACCAATTTGACCTTCTGTATCTGCAAGCAAGTCTCCCGCCCGCGCATGTAACACCACAGCCAATCGAGCGGCCGCCAGTGGCTGCATACCTTGCGCCAGTAGTGCAGCGATAAGGCCGGTAAGCACATCACCCATACCTGCAGTTGCCATTCCGGGGTTACCGAAAGGACAGACATATACTTGGGGATCTACTTTGTAATATACTTTGACATCTGTGGAAATTCCCGCATCTGCTGTAAGTTCTTGATGAGATGCAATCAGTGTACCGCTGCCCTTGAGCACCACAACCGCCTGATATTTTACTGCAAGTTTGCGCACCGCGGCAAAACGATCCGCCTGGATTTCAGCCGTTGTAAGTCCGAGCAAGCGCGCCGCTTCTGCCGGATGCGGTGTTAAAACCCAGTTGCCGCGAGCCACTGGCTGGCTGGCCAACAAATTCAA